>DASRBN010000019.1 GCA_035653615.1 Ktedonobacteraceae bacterium
GCGCCACGTGCATGCTGAATACAGGTAGATGTGCGAGCAGTGTCTAGTAAGGAAAACAATGGCGAACAACACAAATGAGGGTATAACCAGGCTATCAAGCAATGCAAGCAGCGGTACCGCGATGCTGAGAAGGCGCAGGCAGATGACGCAGCAGCAGGCACATTCATCCGGCAAGCTGGGCAGGGCTGACCTGCATATGCACAGCACCTACAGCGATGGCATGGGTACGATTGAGCAGATTCTCGATTATGTAGAGCATCAGACGAGTTTAGATGTGATTGCGCTTACCGATCATGATGTGATCGAGGGAGCATTGCGCGCGCGCGATCTCTGGGCAAAAGGCCGCTACCGTTTTGATTTTATCGTGGGCGAAGAGATCAGCACCAGGGAAGGGCACATGCTCGCCCTCTTCATTGAGAAGCGCATTCCACCGCGTTTGAGTATCGAGCGCAGCATTGAACTTGTGCATGAGCAGGGAGGGCTGGCCATCGTAGCGCACCCGCTGAATCGCATCTTCCGGCACAGCTGCCAGCGCGAGGTACTGGATCGTATCGCCGCCTCAGATGATGTCTGGTTGGATGGCATCGAAACCTGGAACGCCAGCTTTTGCGGCATTTACGCGAATCGACTGGCGATGAGCGCCAATCGCGAGGTGTTTGGCTGGCCGGAACTTGGCAATAGCGATGCCCATACCCTCAAAGCCATCGGGCGCGGCTGCACCTGGTTCGAAGGCAGCAACGCGCAGGACGTGCGCGCCTCTATCGAGGCCGGGCTTACCGCTCCAGGTGGAAAATTGTGGCGCATGAATGATTACCTGGTGCTGGCAGGACACCATATTAACAAGCACCGCCAGCGTATTGCCTGATTGTTCATTGAGATAAAGCCTACAAATGCATTGAAAATCGCTCGTATTGGTGGTATACTCCTCTCAGCCATTCTAAATTGGAGAGGACAATGGATAACGCTGATCTCAACGCTCTTCGCCTGCTCCTGCGCGAGGAGGTCAACGCCGCAGTCTATTCGAGCGAGCAGCGCCTGGGCGACACCCTGGGGCGCATCGAACACGATCTTTCATCCGTCAAATCAGATGTCTCATCGCTCAAATCAGATGTCTCATCAGTCAAAACACAACTCATCAATCTGGAAAAAAGAGTTGAGGTGCTGGAAATAAGTTTTGCCGGTTTCAGAGATGATCTCCTGCTTTTGAAAAAAGATAACGCCATACTGAAACGAGGTCTTTCCGAGGTAGAGGGCAACCTTTCTCAGGTTATCTCCGTTCTCGACGAAGTAACGACGCACATCAATGAATTGCAGGCCGCGCAGCGCAATGTAGAAATCAAGGTGGACGAAAACATCCTTGGGCTAAAACGAGAGATGCAGAAGCTGGCGTATAAAGTGCAGGCCTTTATGGACAACGTGAATGACGCGATAGCCGGCGTCACCATGCGCATTGACATGCATAAGGACACACCCTTGAATCAGGCGCATCCGAACTCAGCCGCCTGACTATTTTCTTCTTTTGTTGCAATGAAGCGGCCCTATGCAGCTTTCGAAAAAGCTGGTGATTCCCAGAAGCTGTCAGAACGAGGGGGGATCCACGTAGTCTGAGAATGGCGCGAGAGATTCTTCGCTACGCTCAGAATGACAGGCCCCGGACATACAAGATATGTCCGGGGCCTGTCATTCTGAGCACAATGAGCCGAAGCCCTGAGGAATGAAGGGGAGGAATCTCTCGCCCAACTTTTGGGGAAACAGCAGGGCAAAAGTAGTATCCAAAACATTCTAAGTGTGATACAATAGGCATATGTTTAGCAGACGCATACAGCAACGAGCGCGAGAGTTAGTAGCTTTGATTATGCGGCCGCTTGCCCGGACAGGTGTTACTCCAAATACGCTCACCTTGCTGGGCTTGCTGCTGAGTATACTTACGGCTGTAGTGATAGCTCAGGGCTGGTTATTGGCCGGTGGCCTGCTGATGCTGTTTGCTGGCATCTTTGATATGTTCGATGGAGCGATAGCCCGTATCCGTAATGCCGCCACAACCTTTGGCGCTTTCCTTGATTCGACGCTTGACCGCTATTCGGAAAGTATCATCCTGTTTGGGTTACTCTATTACACTCTACAGCGGCCAGCCTTGCAAGACCCGCTCTGGCCCTTTCATTCTGAGCAACCCTGGATGATTACGCTGATATATATAGCAGTAGTCGGCTCATTACTGGTGAGTTATACAAAAGCGCGCGCCGAAGGGCTGGGACTGGAGTGTAAAACCGGACTGCTCGCTCGTCCCGAACGTGTCGTCATTCTGGCGCTTGGATTATTAACCGGTACCACTATCTGGGCATTGATCCTGCTGGCGGTCTTTTCAAATGTGACAGCGATAGAGCGTATCGCCCATGTATGGGGCATCACTCTACGCAAGCCCGTAGCAACGAGCGAACCTGTACAAATATCCGGGAGCACAGGGGGAGATGGACAGGTATCACATTTCCACCTGGATACGATGCAAACCGGAGCCTCAGATGGATTGGAACCGGCTCCTATCCCTCTTGCTAACACCTGGAATCCAGGGAGCCATAGCAATGTTGATGGTGGCCCTCACCGGGTAAATGCAGAGGAATAGCTTACCGTACATACCAGTAGTCCGCCGTCCACTGGTAATGTGCGTTCAGTGTGACATGACGGCGTAGACAAGTGTTATCAAACCGGATCGTGCATGTGGCTTATGCCTACCTGTTCGTCTCGCCTTGCAACAGCGTGAGATGCAGGTGGAAGCCTTTCCGAGAATACAAGAGCGGCAGGTGATTCAACTGCCGGCCAGCAACGCGGATCGGTGAAGGTGTGCCTTTTCTATGGCATGCTCCCGAACACCCGTTGCCTTAGAATGAGACGATTGGCGTACATATACTGCCTATCCATCTTGCCGGGGACGGCGCGGGCTGATTGATCAGCCTCATACACATGAACTTGAGTGACGAGGGAATAGACCCATCGCATGGCGACCAGCGAGGACCGCCCGGATGGGGACTGGCAT
The DNA here is from genome assembly GCA_035653615.1 of Ktedonobacteraceae bacterium. Taxonomy (NCBI): domain Bacteria; kingdom Bacillati; phylum Chloroflexota; class Ktedonobacteria; order Ktedonobacterales; family Ktedonobacteraceae; species Ktedonobacteraceae bacterium. The sequence continues at coordinate 3,032 of DASRBN010000019.1, forward strand.
AGCCGCTAAACTCTGAGCATAAAGATGGTAGGAGACAAAATCCGCCTCATATACATTCGATCAACTATTCTCCTTTGGCAATAGCCCGCGCTCCGGTCGATAACCTGGAAATTTGAGACTGGAGACCTTAGTGACAACAGAAAATACTCATCCCGACAACGGCGACATGCAGGCTTCCGCCGTTGAGCAATTGCCTGCCTCTGAAACCCCACCAACTTCAGATGTTGCAGAATCCGGCGGGGAACAGGTTGCCGCAACACAGTCCGGCACATCCGATAGCGTGCCGGAGCATGGAGGCCAGGCCGCTGGTTCTCCAACAGCGGAACATGATGAAAGGCATACTCAAAGTGAATTTGCCGGCACAGGCAGTTCAGATGTTGAACATCAAACCCCTGCCATAGATACAGCGAGCAGCAGCGAGCCATCTATTACACCTGCGGCACAGATGATGGCTGAAGAGATGTTCGCTACCACTTATCCTGACCAGGCTCTCTCGATGGCTGAAGGGGTTGTGCGCCCTTTCACCGATTTCATTGAAGAATTCCGCCAGACGGAAGTAAACTTTGGCTCCTTCGGACAAGAACCCGGCGCAGAGGCTTTTGCGGCGTTTCCTTCCATAGCCGAACCTGGTTCAACTCAATCCCCACCGGTTGACGAGGCCGCGGGCACTACAGCATTTGTACCTGAGCCGCCCACAGTGGAGGAAGAGCAGAAGGCCCCTGCCCAGGAAGCGAAACCTGTCACCAACAAAGAGCGCCCGGTGTCGCCTTTATTGCGCCCCGCCACGCGCACGCGCTCACGTCATGGCAGTAGCCGGCAGCGAGAAAGCGCCGCTGCCGCAACTCCTGAACGAGCCGGCGCGAGGCCTGCCCGAGGCGGTCAGGGTACTCAGGAGGAAAGAGATTTGAGTTCAGTCGCGCAAGATGCGCAAACATCCCCGGCGGCAGAATCCGCCCCTGCTATGCCTGGTGTTCCCCAGCAGGAACCCGCCACTACCGGAGTACCGGCAGAGGAACAGCCCAAACCCGCTCGCCGCTATCGCTTTGATCGACCGGCACCCACTTCTCCTGCTGTTCCAACACAGCATTCCGTGCAGCCTCGCCCGGAAGAAGGCAAAGAGAACCGCGCACCCGCTCGCTCGGAAAATGGACAGGCTCTCGAGCGTGAAGCGCAAGCAGCCCGGCAAAATGGCGGCGCTGCTCAGCATACCGAGCAACAAACTGCAAAACAGCCATCCACTCAGGAGCCGTCAGCCGTCAATGGCGAAGCTGCCGCGACTCCAACGCCAGCTCCCACTCCGGCTCATGGACGACGCCACGCGCAGGAACACCCGCATGAAAAGGAGAAGGGACAGCCATCTCTTGCATCCGCGGTCCAGGCCGATATGACACCTGCTACCGAAGGAGCGGAATCTGCTGCTCCTGTTGCTCAGGAGGTCCCACCTGAAGAACTGCCGCCGCTGGAATACTCGGAATTGCAGGCCGCCACTTCGCGCCGCCGCCGCCGCCGCCGTTCTGGCAACGCGAGCTCGCCGGCTGCCAGTACAACCTCTACTCCTGCTTCTGGTGTAGCAGGGAAACCGGCGCCATCCGAGCAGCCATCTCTGGGGAGTACAACGTCGGGGCTGGCGCAAGGACCAACACCGATGCCTGCATCTCCTGTAGCGGTGCCGCGTAATGCATCGTCACCCGCTAGCGCCGCGCCCCAGTATAATATCATCTCCGGCTACACCGTAAGCCAGATGAATCAAGGAAACGATGGAACAGGCCCATTCATGGGACCCGAGCCATCTCCCGCTCGCGGCAGCACGATATCACGAGAATCGCGACCCATTCGTGAAACGCAGCGCGGAGCGTCACACGTTGCTCGTCATGGCGAATCAATGGCTTCACCCGCCTCGGTCGGCCAACTGGCGAACGTCATCTCGCAGGCGTTTCAATCGCAGACAGACCGCATCGTAGCGGAACTGCGGCGCGCAAACCAGGTTCCAACAAACGTCTCCGTCTCCTTCCCGCCGTTCCCATCGACGGAGCGCGTGGGCGTATTCGTAGATGTTGCGAACCTGCTGTACTCAGCGCGCACGCAGCGCTTAACCATCGACTTCGGCAAGCTGCTTGACTTCCTGCGCGGCAATCGCCGCCTGGTGAGGGCGCATGCCTATTGTCCCACCAGCCCGCAGCCGGGCGACGAGCAGATGTTCTTGCAGGCCGTCAAGGGACTCGGCTATCGCATCACGACCAAGAACTACAAGACCTTCTCGAGCGGCGCGAAAAAGGCCGACCTCGACCTCGATCTATGTATGGATGTCGTGCGTCTCGTAGATGGCCGCGCCGTCGACTGCATCGTCCTGGTCAGCGGCGACAGCGATTTTATGCCCATGCTTGACTACTGCTCCGACCACGGGGTGCGTGTCGAGGTGGCAGCTTTCGATGAGTCGATGTCCGCTACATTGCGGCAGAGCTGCGATCTCTTCATCAACCTTGCCATGCTAGACGAAATCCGGGCATAAGCTCGGGGTTTCTCACAGAAAAGGAATGGCGAAACGATACCGGCGGCATCGTTTCGCCATTCCTTTTCTGTGAGAAACACCCTCTTCCTTACGTATGTATTGCAGGGCAAGGATTGCCTGGATAAACTGTTCCGTACAATGGAATAGCGTTCCTTGCCGTAGCTTTCATGGTATACTGAAAGCTAGAGAGAAATGTTCCCGGTTCCCCCGAATCTATTCTATTTGGTGAGAGCAGGACGTTTATCTTGATAAGTTCCGCTGTTCATGTATCACATGGTATTGTGGCGGTTATTTTCTTTTGGAGAGAAAGGAAGCTCACATGCGAAAAACAGGCGGTTATGCCAGCATCGCAACATTCCTCATGTTATTTGCCGCGTTGCTTTCTGCATGCGGCAGCAGCAGCACAAACACCGGTTCAGGTGGTGGTGGCAGCACTCCTACGGCCCCTGCCGTAACAGTGGCGCTGGTAACGGATATTGGAGGCTTGAATGACCAGGGCTTCAATCACCTGGCCTACTTAGGCTACACCAAGGCCATGAACCAGTATCACTTCGCTTCGCACATCATTCAAACCCAGTCGCAGAATGATTATGTGCATAACCTGACTCTGGCAGCTCAGAGCGCGCAAATGGTCATTGCCGTGGGTTTCCTGATGCAAACCCCGCTCTACCAGGTTGCCCAGCAGTTCCCCAACGTGAAGTTTGCAATCGTTGATGGCTGCGCCGTACCGAACCCGAATACCGGCGCCTGCCAGAATCTCCCCAATGTTGCTCCATTGTTCTTTAAAGAGCAAGAGGCCGGGTGCCTGGTTGGAGCAATAGCCGGCCAGATGGAAGTCGATGGCAAGGCCAAGGTACCGAATCTCCTCGGCAAGAATACCATCTCTGCCGTGGGTGGCCTCTCCATTCCGCCCGTCAACCGCTACATTGCCGGCTACAAGTATTGCGCGCAGAAGGTTGACCCCAGTATCAACGTCCTGGTCAACTACTCGCAGGATTTCTCAGATACGGCGAAATGTAAAGACGTGGCGTTGAGCCAGATCAACCAGCACTCCGCCGATATCATCTTCCAGGTAGCAGGTGGATGCGGCGTCGGCGCCCTTGATGCAGCTTACCAGAAGAATGTCTACGGCATCGGCGTCGATGCTGACCAGAGCTATGTGCATCCCGATGTGATCACCAGCGCTCTCAAGAGGGTTGATGTTGCCGTCTATGATATCATCGATGATGCTGAGAAAGGCACCTATAGCACCTTCGTCAGCAACTACAACAGCAATCCGGCTTCAGTAGCGTTTGATATCGCTCACGATGGTGTCGGCTATGCAACGCCTACCAGCGCTGTTCCTGCCGATGCTGCTGCCAAGGCCATGGACTTTGAAAACCAGATCAAGGCCGGCACGCTTGTTCCGCCCACCACGATCCCGTAGGCTTCGCTGCTTGAGGTAAGGAGATTGTTGTAAGATAGGGCGACCGTGAGGGTCGCCCTATCTTACAACAATCTCCTTACCTTCCCCTCTTGTACTATGCTTGTTTCTCGTAAACATGAATGTTATGATTATGAGAAACAAAGTAGGAGGAAATAAATATGGCCGTGCAAACAAAGCAATCGCCGCCTGCTCCGAAATTGAGGCCAACACCATGGCTGCGCAAGTTTACTTCCGCGGTCGGCCGTCCTCTCTTCGCATTTATCCTGGCGATGATCGCCGGCATCATCGTCATTATGATCACCTCGCAAGGCTCTCCCGGAGATCGATTGAGCGCGGCGCTCACTGCTTATCAAGACCTTTTTGTTGGTTCTTTTGGAAACGCGCAGAATTTTTCTTTTACCCTGGTCACAGTTACCCCGCTCATTCTTACCAGTATTTCCGTTGCGATTGCTTTTCGCGCCGGCCTTTTTAATATTGGAGCCGAGGGACAGCTGGCCGTAGGCGCCATGGTGGCAGCTATTATCGCCTTCAAAGCTCCCACGTGGCCAGGCTGGGCCTTGATCCCCTTGATGATCGTCGCCAGTATGCTGGCCGGCGCCATCTGGGGTGGTATCGTGGGCATACTGAAAGCGTGGCGCGGCGCCCACGAGGTCGTCACCACCATCATGTTGAACTGGATCGCATTTTATGTGACCGACTACCTGATAGAAGGGCCCTTCAAGGCGCCCAACCAGGCAGACCAGACCGATGCGCTGCCTAAGCAGGCTACCTTTCCCACCGTTGCCGGCGCCTATAATCATACCCTGGGCACCTTTCTGCCACAGATCACCAATCCCCAGCAGTATCCTATCGATATCAGCATCTTTATCGCCCTGCTTGCCCTCGTCGTCTACTGGTTTATCGTTTCCCGCACAACCTTTGGCTATGAGGTACGCGTGATCGGCCAGAATCCTAAAGCCGCTAAGTACGCCGGCATCCCCACGAAGCGCAACATCTTTCTCGTCATGGCTATAGCCGGAGCTTTCTCCGGTCTGGCGGGTTCGCTGCACTTGATGGGGCAATTCCCTTACCAACTGATTGGTTCCACCTTCCGTATTGATCCAACCGGATTTGATGCCATCGGCGTGGCCCTGCTTGGCCGCACCACTGCCATCGGTGTCTTACTCGCCTCACTACTTTTCGGCGGTCTCTTGTACGGTGGGTCATACATGCAATTATTCGCCAATGTGCCTGGTGATCTCGTCTATATTATTCAGGCCCTCGTGCTGTTCACCATCGCAGCCGAGTTTCTGCCCGCCATCCAGCGTGCTTTGCCCAGGGGAATATTCGCCAGCCGCAAACCCGCCCTCGTGCCACCCGTTGAAGGAGCAACCATCAGCGACATTCCCGAAAATGACAAAAATAACGGCAGTACCCTGCAGGAGGGAGCGCTAACCGGGCCCCCCGGCGTTGTCAGGGGCAGCCCTGGCGAAATTGAATCAACCGGCCAGGCCTCTACAGCAGTCGATGATTCAAATAGAATTGCGGAGGATTAATCATGTTCTTTCAAGTGCTATTTCGCGTCCTCGGCTCCAGCGACCTCTGGCAGGCCACCTTACAGTTCGCAGCCCTGCTCGTCCTACCGGCCCTGGCAGGCGTAATCTCTGAGCGCAGTGGCGTCGTCAATATCGCCATGGAAGGCATGATGCTCACCGGCGCTTACGTGGGGGTAATGAGCGCGCTGGCAACAAATAACGTCTTCGTCGGCGTTCTCGGCGCTATGATCGCCGGAGGTGTTATGGCGCTCATTCATGCCGTCGTCTCCATCAACTTTCACGCCAACCAGATCGTCAGCGGCCTGGCCGTCAATATCGCCGCGCTAGGATTGACGAACTATCTGCTGCTTGTACAGACCAACGGTCAGGGCGTGCCACACCTGGTGAATGCCCTGCGCCTGCCGATTGTCACCTGGGGGCCGCTCGCCAATATACCTTTCCTGGGTCCCGTCCTGTTTCAACAGAATATTATCTTTTACGTGGCCATCGTGATCTTGATAGCCACCCAGTTCATCCTCTTCCGCACCAACGTCGGCCTGCGCATCCGTGCCGTGGGCGAGCATCCGCAGGCCGCCGATACAGCTGGAGTCAATGTCCGGCTCGTGCGCTATCTCTGCGTCATCGCCGGTGGCTTCCTTTCCGGCCTGGCAGGAGCATTCCTGGCGATGGGCATCGCCGGTATCTTCAACTCGAATATGACCGCGGGCGCGGGCTACATCGCGCTGGCAGCCGTGATTTTCGGCAAATACAATCCGTTAGGAGCCGGTGGGGCCTGCCTTATCTTCGGCCTGGGCGAAGCCCTCAGCACGCGCCTGCAAGATACCGGCATCTCACCCAACCTGCTCAGCACGTTGCCATATATACTGACCATCATCGCGCTGGTTGGCCTCGTCGGGCGTACCATCCCACCTGCCGCCGATGGCATACCCTATGACCCAGGTTCGGAATAACACCGTAGGGGCCGATTGATCGGCCTCGTGAGGAGGATACACCTATGCAAGAAAGCACAATGGTTGAGCCAACAAAAGCGCAATCTTCGCCCATCGCCGTAGAGATGCGCAATATCACCAAAACCTGGCCGGGGGTCGTCGCCAACGATCACGTCGATCTCATCGTCCGTAGGGGCGAAATCCACGCCCTCGTTGGCGAAAACGGCGCTGGCAAAACGACGTTGATGAATATCCTCTACGGCCTTATCCATCCAGATAGCGGCGAGATTTTTGTCAATGGCCAGCGCGCGCATATCACCGGCCCCCGCGACGCCATCCACCTTGGCATCGGTATGGTGCATCAACACTTCATGCTCATCCCGCCCCTGACCGTGGCCGAAAACATCGTCCTGGGCCACGAACCCGGTAGTCCAGCCTCGGTCTATGATGTCAAAAAGTCTCGCGAGCTGATCTTGCAGATCAGCAAACAATATGGCCTGCCCATCGATCCCGATACGCGTGTCGAAAAACTCTCCGTCGGCCTGCAACAGCGTGTCGAAATCCTGAAAGTTCTCTATCGCGCCGCCGATATCCTCATCATGGATGAACCCACCGGCGTGCTGACTCCGCAGGAGACGTTCGAACTCTTCGGCGTCTTACGCGGCCTCGTCGCCCAGGGCAAGACCATCATCTTCATTACCCACAAACTGCGCGAGGTGCTGGAACTCACCGACCGCGTTACCGTGCTGCGCCGCGGCAAAAACGCGGGCGAACTCATCACCCGCGAAACCAACCAGGCCGAAATCGCCCGCCTGATGGTCGGGCGCGAGGTATTGCTGCGCGTCAATAAAACCCCCGCTCACCCCGGCCCGGTCGTCCTGCACGTAGAAGATGTACACGCGCAGGACGACCGCGGCCTGGAGATTCTGCATGGCGTTAGCTTCGACGTGCGGGCCGGTGAAATTCTCGGCATCGCCGGGGTCGAAGGCAACGGCCAGTCCGAACTCGTTGAAGCTCTTACCGGCATGCGCAAGATCACTAGTGGCAAGATCACGCTCACCGAGGTCGAAGATGGGCAGGCCGTCAGGACATATGATGTGACGACAATGGATGCGAAAGCGGAACGCCGCGCAGGTCTGGCGCATATTCCCGAAGATCGTCGCGGCAGCGGGCTGGTGCTGACCGATTCCATCGCCGATAATATGATCCTGGGACGCGCGAACTGGCCGCAGTTCACCTGGCGTGGCTTCGTGCTTCTCTTGAAGCGTATTCTTAACTGGGCCAGAAAATTGATCCTTGAATTCGATATTCGTACCTCTTCTGCCGAGGCCCCGGCGCGCTCGCTCTCCGGCGGCAACCAGCAAAAGATCATCATCGCGCGCGAATTTTCCGCCAATCCCATGGCCCTCATTGCCGCGCAGCCGACACGCGGCGTCGACATCGGCGCCATCGAATTCATCCATCGCCGCATCATCGAGCAGCGCGACGCCGGGAAAGCCGTCTTGCTCGTCTCCGCCGAACTGGATGAAATCCGCTCGCTTTCCGACCGCATCGCCGTCATGTACGAGGGCAAAATCGTTGACATCGTCTCGCCCGATGCGACAGAGGAGCAGTTGGGCATTCTCATGACCGGGGGACATCTTTAGGGGAGAGGACAGGGACAAGCCACTATTCCTACGGAACTGTTTCAGCGATACAAAAAATATCCCACCACTCCTGCCAGTCCCAGGATCAGCAGGATATTGACCTTGCGACTCAGCGCCAGCCCGAAGGCGCCCGCTGCAATCAGCAGCCCTTTCCAATCCACACCGGGCTGGCGCAGAATCGTCCACACCACGGCGAGCAGCAGGCCGACAACCGCCAGCGAGATACCATGCATCGCACCCTGCACCCAGGTTCTATGTTCGATACGCCTGTAACCGGCAGAGATGAGCAGCACCAGCAGCGCGGGAATCGTAATCGCAATCAAGGCCAGCAGCGCCCCCAGATAGCCATAGGTCAGATATCCCAGGCTAATCACCCACAAACCATTCGGACCGGGACTGATCTGGCCGATAGCAATCGATTGCCCAAAATCCGCCTCCGTTGCCCAGCCATTCGCCAGCAAATCCTGGTGCAAACTCGGCAAATTGCTAAATCCCCCACTCGAAAAAAGCGATGCCTTCAAGAACAGCAGGAAGTAAATGAGGGGATTAATCATGCGGCTGCTCCTCCTGCCCTTCCTTCAGTAAAGGCGCAGGACGTGGTGAAAAGAGCAGCGCGCCAAGGAATACTGTCCCAATGATGACAATCACAACCGAGAGTTTTAAGAAGATGACCGCTGCCGCGCAGGCAAGCATGAGAATGCCGCTGCCCAGCAAATAGATCATCCCTTCTTTATAGCCCTTGCGGATCAAAGGCAGCGCGAAATTCAGCCCAACCAGCAGCATGACCCCGCCGGTAGCCGGAACTACTCCCCTCAACACTGCCTGCACTGCCGCGATGTGTTCTATTTGCTGGAAAAGCGCTGCCAGCAAGCAGGTAATCGCCGCGCTTGGCAGCAGTAATCCGGCCAGAGATGCGAGAATGCCGCGTGTTCCTCCCAATTTTCTGCCCAGCAGCACTGTCAGCGCCAGCAGATTAATACCGGGAGTCAGCAGGCATAAATTCCACAGGTGCAAAAACTCTTCCATCGTGAGCCATTTATGCCGCTCAATAAAAGTACGCTGGATCAAGAAGGTAGTTGATGCCCCACCACCAAAAGACTGCAACCCGATGCCCACCCAGATACGAAAAAGCTGCCATATCGTAGGTCTGGGGTCCTGTAATTCCATGAAAGAGACTCCTTTAATTGATATACCTGGAAGTATATGATAGGGCAGAATCCCCAGATTAACAATGACCTGTTGCCCCTACGTCCCCAACCACTCCAGCCAGGTTGCATGTCCATTGCAGTAAGCAAGCAGCCGCTCGATTTTCGCTCCATTCTCGTATGCCAGCAGCCTCAATCGCGGACCTTCAGTGCTGATGGCGTCGATAGAAACGCAATAAAGGTCGCGTTTCCTGCCATAGGCGTCCATGAGCGCGGCAAATCGTTCGCGGGCTTCACGCGCGAACTGGTTGATCACGAACGTGTGGTAGAGGCATAGCACAGGCTCTTCAGGCACCTCTTGCATATGTCAGCATCTCCGTATCATTGGAGATAGCCGCGCATAATCGTTCATAGAGCGGCGAAATGCCTGGTAATTCACGCGTGGCAAAGTATTTGAAGTGCCACGCAAGCCTCTCAGGTAAGAGTTGTTGTGATGCGGTCATAGCTGATCCTTGCGGAAAAAATATACAGGTAACAAGACGAATGCAGACACATTTCCCGCGCGGCGCGGGAAATGTATCTGCATTCGTCTTGTTATTGCTTTCATCGCTGCTCAATTGGCACGAACCGCAAATTCATTGGCCCCACATACTCGGATTCTGGGCGGATCAGGCGATTGTTGCCAACCTGCTCCAGGATATGGGCGGTCCAACCTGCCACCCGGCTCGCGGCGAACGTCGGCGTGAACATATCGCCCGGCAAGCCAACCGAGGCCAGCAGCACAGCGGAATAATACTCGACATTGGTATAGAGACGCCGGCCTGGCTTCTGCTCGTGCAACAACGCCAGCGCCAGTTCTTCGACGTGCCGTGCCAGCGCGAACTCCTGTGGATCGGCCAGACGTGCCAGCTCGCGTAATTCTTCTGCTCGCGGGTCCTCCGTTTTATAGATTCGATGACCAAAGCCCATCAGGCGCTCACCGCGTGCCAGCGCGTTTTTCAGCCACTCTTCAGCCTGCTCCCGCGTCCCAATCGCCTGAAGCATATCGCGCACCTTCGAAGGCGCGCCACCATGCAATGGTCCTTTCAGCGCTCCAATTGCCGCCACAATTGCTGAAACAATATCCGAACCCGTACTCGCTACAATGCGTGCCGTGAAGGTCGAAGCATTCATACCGTGATCGGCCAGCAGGACCAGGTAGGCATCCAGCGCCTTCACATGCTCTTCCTTTGGCACCTGCCCGGTCAGCAGGTAGAGGTAGTTCGCGGCATAGCCAAGCTCTGGGTGCGATTCCAGTGGTTCCAGTCCATTGCGCAGGCGATGGAAAGCGGCCAGGAAGACCGGAAAGCGAGCAGTCAGCGCGATTGCCTGTTCAAGCGACGGCTGGCCATGAATCGTGGCCGCGCCCCACGCCGAGACTGCTGTGCGCAGCGCGTCCATCGGTTCGGTTGTCGCCGGCAAATTTCTCAACACCTGCAAAACGTCTGCTGGCATGCTGCGTTCCGCCAGTAAGCGCACTTTCAAATCCACCAGCTGCGTCCTGTTTGGCAGTTGTCCAAACCACAGCAGGTAAGCGATTTCCTCAAACGAGGTAGTGCGGGCGAGATCATGGATGTTGTATCCACGATAAATCAGCCGTCCCTCCGTTCCCTCCACCTTGCTCAACGCCGTTGTTGCCGCGACCACCCCCTCTAAACCACCTCGATTTTGCCTCGGTTCTTGAATCGCTGTCGATGTCTCCGCTGTCATTTTAGTTTGCTCCTTTGCTTTTGCGGAAAACCAACGGTTTACATTTAACTCGCTGTACTTAGGTATTACCATGAATTTCTATGAAAGTCAATGGTTATTGATGATAATCGATAATACTTGATTTATATTGATTTCATTCGACGCGATACCCAAAATGGTTGACAAAATTGCCTGTACTTCCCTATTATGTAGATAGAAGATTAGATAGCAGGAACATGATGTACTTGCAGGAAAAAGGCAGACGATGATCGAGCTAGACGGTGAAAACTACCTGGATGGTAACGAAGCCAGCCGCTTGCTGGGCGTGAAGATGTCGACGCTTTACGCCTACGTGAGCAGGGGGATTCTCAAAAGCTACAAACAGGGCATCAAGCGGCAGCGCCTCTACAAGCAGGCCGAGCTTGAGGCTTTACTGCGCCTGCGTCCCAGCGATGTTCCTCTGCCGCAGACTCCTCCAAAGCAGACCAGAGATGATGCCGCGCCACAAAGAAAACTCACCGAAATCCCGCTCGCCGAGGACTGGATTCCATATACATAATGATGGTTTTTGACAAACTATTATAGCAATGGACGCCGGGCCGATTTATCGGCCTTGCGGGATTACCAGGGTTTATCACCACAATCGGAAAGTACTCCAGGCCGTGTCATTCTGAGCGCAGCGAAGAATCTCTGGCGCAATGGACACAGATTCTTCGCTCTCGCTCAGAATGACACGGCTGAACCAGTCGGATGACCGGTTTTGATCGTGAAAATTCATCATCGTTCAGTCACCTCGCTCAGCCGGCCAGAGTGACGTATATGCGGACTCAAAGTCGCCCACAAAGCCAGCATTATATAGCAGCCGCCGAATACCAGTATGGTTGAAATTGCGCCGATATCCTGTAACAGCACGCCTGCCAGCGCAATTCCCACGGGCCGCAGCCCATATGAAATCAGGCGAAAAGAACTGTTCACGCGCCCCTGCAACTCGTCAGGAATAAGCGCCAGGCGATAACTGAACTGTATAATGTTGTAGTTGGAATCAACCAGGGCAAATGCCCCCAGAACTATGGCGAGAGCCAGGGGACTTCTTGCCAGCGCGTACAGCAGCAACGTCAGCGTATAGAGCCACCACAGTCCGATGATCGCATGTCCATAACGAAAGCGCTTCTGAATGTGAGGCGCGGTGAGCGCGCCGGTAATGCTGCTAACGCCGCCAACGGCAAAGATTCCACCAATTACTGCCGGCGAGGCATGTTGCTGCTGGGCAAACACAATCACAATCAATGGAGTGCCATAACCGATGGCGCTCAAACCACTATTGAGAAAGGCCATCGTCCTCAATAATGGTTGATGCCACAGCCACCGAAGTCCTTCGACAATCTCAGCCACCAGCCTGCGCCGCCCGGCTACCCGCTCCTGCTGGAATCTGACGCGAATAAAGAGCAACGACAACACGGATACTGCATACGAAAGAGCGTCCGCCAGGAACGGCAATATCTTTTGCAAGCTGAACATTAGGCCACCCAGCGGCGGACCCAGCAGCGAAGTGATGCCAAATGCGACCTGATTCTGCGCCGTGGCCGCCGGTAATTGTTCTTTAGAGACGACCTGGGGCAGAGCAGCTGTTTCCGCCAGGTCGAAAAAAACGAACAGCGTCCCCTCGATCAGCGAAACAAGATAAAGTTGTAGAATGGTCAGGTGCCCAAGAGCAAACGCGAGCGGAATACTGCCGAGACTTAGCGCCCGTCCCGTGTCGCACAGCATCATCACCTTTTTGCGGTCCCAACGGTCGATCAAAGCACCGCCCGGCAATGTGAAGATGAAATACGGCAACTGACGTAGCGCGCCCACAAGACCTGCCTGTGCTGGAGAGCCTGTCAATGCCAGCACCAGCAGCGGAAACGCGAGCTGCGAGACGCCCGACCCGGTCGAGGAAATGGCCTGCCCGCTCCATAGTAGCATGTAATCCCGATTGCGCCATAAAGATTTTGCTGCACGTTGTTTCAGCACTTCTTGTTTCGTCGTATCCCCCCTTGTTGAGGGCATAGCACGCCCTCAATCCTTTCTACTGTAAAGAAATGCTCTTTAGCGAATGATGAGTTTTCACAAACTAGTCCGGCAACAACGCGATGAATCGGCGCCCCGGCGAAGCAGTAGGGGCCGATTCATCGCGCCCATCGCCGATTGATCGGCCCGCGCCCACCGCCGGACTAGTTTGTGAAAAATTCATTACATCGCAAGTAGCAACCAAAATATTACACTGTTTCAATTTCTGACAGGGGTTTCGCATTGCGAACATGCGTGTTCATCGTCGCAGCTAATGCCAGGATGGTCATGCCGGCTGTATCTACCAGGATCGTTGGTATGACGCCGATATATTGAATGAGCAGGCCGGTTAGCGCCAGCCCCAGGGGTTGACCGCCAAATGCAATCAAACGGAACACGCTATTGACTCGCCCCTGCAACTCGTCGGGAATAATCGCGCTGCGGTAACTGAACTGCACCACGTTATAGACGGGACCAGCTACCACGGTTGCCGCCGTGATAATGCCCAGGACAGCCGGATTCGGCGCGATGATATACAACGGTATAAATACTGCGAAGATCCACGAGGTGCCAATAATCGCCTGTCCAAAACTCAGACGCTTCTGTAGCGGAGTCGCAATCAAAGCGCCTACAATGCCGCCGATACCGGCAACGGCAAAGATCAGGCCAATCGTGAAGGAAGAGGCATGCTGCTGCTGTGCCAGCACGATGATGATCAGGATAAAACCTGAGTTTATCAGATTATTTCCGCCGGTCAGTAGCGCTATGAAACGAATGAGCGGTTGGTGCCACAGCCAGCTCAATCCCTCTCGAATCTCGATCCACAGATTACGCCGCGCGGCAACCCGTTCCTGCTGAAATTTCACTTTGATGAAGAAAAGCGAGATCACTGAAACCACGTATGATACAGCATCAGCCATAAACGGCAGCAAACGCCCCGCCGAGTAGAGCGCGCCACCAAGCGACGGGCCGAGCAATAGCGTAATGCCATCGGTCGCCATATTCTGTGCTGTGGCAGCAGGTAACTGCTCCTTCGGCACTACCCTCGGTAAGCAGGCAGCTTCGGCGATATTGAAGAAGACGAAGAGCGTGCCCTCGATCAGCGACACCAGGTAAATCTGGAAAATTGTCAGGTGCCCCAGCACGAGCGCGACCGGAATACTTGCCAGGCTAATTGCGCGACCCGTATCGCAGAGAATCATGACCCGTTTGCGATCCCAGCGATCAATGAGCGCGCCGGCAGGCAGGCTGAAGATGAGATATGGCAACGCTCGCAGCGCGCCCGCAAAACCGGCATCGGCAGGAGAACGAGTCAATGCCAGGATCAGCAACGGAAAGGCCAGCGTGGAAACCTGTGTGCCCACATTGGAAACCATCTGCCCGCTCCACAAAAGCATATAATCCAGGTTTAACCACAATGATTTCGGACGTTTTGAATTCACCTCTTCGGCCCCGGTCAGTTCCTCGTTGGTAGCAGGCATACAAAAATCCTTTCAACGACCTCAAAGGCTCTATTACTTTTGTTCTAATAAAAAAGATCCGACTTGATAATTATGATCAACATAATAGTAAATATTACCATATAAATGGGGAATTTTCAAGAGGAACATCAGCGGAGGTTACCAGAAGTTCGTTAGCTCGGATGAAGTGACTCAGCTTAATGTAAGGAGGGAGGGATTCTTCGCTGCGCTCAGAATGACATGGCCCCCGCGGTCCTCAAGCGTTCGGATTATCTTCCCGCCGCGAAGAAAACCGTCCAGCTGCCCTCGGCCCATTCCGCCGTCAGCGAGTAGCAGCCGGCCGCGGGAATATACACATTCGTGTTTATGATGATCCATGACCCATTATCGATAGTGTGGCTCGAGAGGGTTGGATCAGAGGGATCTAAGAGGAGAAGAGCGGTCACTCCCTGGCCCGAGGGGACGCTATCAAGGAAGACCGGCGCATCGTTGTCGTTGCTGGCGCCCTCCAGCACGACAACATTTGTGTAGTTGGATTGCAATAGCAGCGTGATTGGCTCGTACCAGCCCAGGCTGCTCCGTTGTGAGCGCTTGAGCTGCGTCAAAGCTGCCCCATTTTTATCGAGACCGCTGATCCAGAGAGGTGGGCGTCCAATAGCACCAGGCTCAGGCCCTGCATTGGAACTTGACCCGGTACTACCGGGACAGTATTGGGGAGCAGCCTCTAGCGGGTCTTGAATGGGTGTTACCTGTGATGAATAGATTCCCTGGTGCCAGGTAAATTTGTTGGCAGGCGAGGAGCCGATGAATCTGCCGGAGCCGCTTACGGCAGAAGGGCCGCCAGATGTCAGCGTTGCATTGCTGTTTGTAGTAGGGGTCGCAGTTGATCCGGTCAATAAGCTCAAAGCGCCATTCCAGGCTGATGGCATTCCTTCCAGCATAACCATAATTACCAGTATTGCGACAAATACCGCCGTAATCAGCGACAGAGCCTGTCTCCGGCGTTCCCGAGGTGAAAAGCGAGTAACCAGGGATGTAAGAGGCCTCGCCACCAGAAAAGATGGCTGTTTTTCACCCTCCGGCAGGTCGCTAATCTCCAGCTCAAAATCGTCATCGCTCTCCCCGGATTCAGGTGGGGTGTAGGAACCAGATTGATCGCGTCCAGGATGGGGCCGTCCTCGCCATGCCCTGAAATTAGCCAGCAAGGAGTCAACCTTGCCATCCGGCGGCAGATCGGTGATCTTCACATCGAAATCATCATCGCCGTCTAATTCAGCTGCATCTATTTCGTTCTCTCCGTCAAAATCGCCTGTTCCTGAGTGAGACCATAAATGTATATTCTTGCTATCCTCGTCCTTGAAATTGAAATCATCATCCATCTCATCGTTGTTTTTGAGATTGTGCATCCAGCCTCTCCTCACAACCTGAAGCCGGCCGGCAATGGTTGACGCGTACCGTCCGCATCTTCCTCCGCCGGTGTTGTACCCACCGGCATCCTGGTATATCCTGCCACCAACTCTTGCCAGGTGGACTCTCCTCCAAGGCGATAGACACTCACGCCCGCCAGTTTGCGTGGCGCGGGACCATCACCTACGAAGAGTAGTGTGACAGCATGACCAGATTGTCTGACTCGTTCCAACGTCTCCAACAAAGCCTCGCTGATGGTACCCGTTACTACAACCACTGTCGCCCCTGCAGGCAGCCGCGAGCGTTCGGTGCGAATCACGTCTTCGATGGCATTACCAAAATACGTCTGGATGCGTGCCAGGGTCTCCATTATACGCTTTCTTTGCTCCTCGTTGCTTGCGGGCGGCAGGTGAATGCGGCGCCGCTTCAATTGCTCGGCAATGACCGCATCCACATTATGTTCTCTTGCCGTCGCTCCCTGCCCGCCTGCCGCTGCCTCTATTGTGGAGAACGCCTGCACTTCGGCAGCGGAAAGAGATGTAGACAATTCCGGCATATACATAACCGTGTTCGCGTACAGTCCAACCGCGTATCCATGATCGAGCGCCCAATCGGCTACTGAAGCGGCGGCGCAGATTGACAGTTCCGTCAGTTCCGGGTGAAATCCATACCAGACATCCATCTGCGCCATGACGTTGAGGAAAAGCACCAGCGTATAGGTGGTAGTTGGCTGGTACACCTTGCTCTGTAGCTTCATCGCTCGTGCCGTAGCTTTCCAATGCACGCGCCGCAGCTCGTCGCCATAGGTGTAATCACGCACTCCAATTACACGCGAGGGATCTTCCAGAATCCGGCGAGGGGTCTGATAGTCTCCAAAGGGATAACGCGCGGGCAGCCCAAATCGTGTCAGCGGAACAACCAGCGGATAGACAAGCAGGTATTGCCGGTCACCCATCGTCTCTTCGCGATGCTGAAACCCGAACACGTCTCCGCTGCGCAGCGTTGCCGGCCCAAATGAATGCACGCCTCGCGCCGTACAGCGCACCGTGTAACGGCGGGTCACCCTCTCATACCAGCGCAGGCTGAATAGATTTTCCAACAGCGCCCTGTTAGTCGTTAAGCTGATACGCACGCGTGGATCAGAAAAGCTCAGCGAATTCGGAACGCTATCTTCGACCTCCAGCCATGGCAATGGCAGCAACTTGGCATTCTCAACCGAGAGCGACAGCGTGATGTCCTCTCCAAAAAGCACGCGCCGCTCGCTGAATTGACGCGTATAGCGCAGGTTGCGCAGGCAATAGTTGATCCAGATATCGGCCATCCCCACAACCAGCAGGCCCAGCAGCCCGATCACCAGCAATAAAGGCTGGCGGAGCAGAAAGCTGATCAGGAAGATCAACAGGGATATGTAATACCATTGTTTGCTCATGATTCTACCGGCACCGACACGCTATGCAGCACTTCATCGATGATCTGTTCCATCACGCGACCATGCAGCCGCGTCTGGCTGGTGGCGATCATGCGGTGAGCAAGCACGGGACGCGCGACATTTTTCACATCATCGGGAATGACGTAAGAACGTCCATGGATGGCCGCGTAGGCCTGTGAGGCTCGATACAAAGCCAGTGTTCCGCGCGGGCTGACGCCCAATTCAACGCCGTTGTGTGAGCGCGTCGCTCTAACCAGTTCAACGACATAGCTCTCGATTTCCGGTTCGACGCGTACCCGGCGGATCATCGCCTGCAATGCCTGCAAGCTCTCACCGGCGAGGACGGGTCGCAGCTCAGCCAATGGCTGTTCTTCTTTGAAACGCTGCAAAATCAGGCGCTCTTCCGTTCGATTGGGATAATCCAGGCGCAGGCGCATTAAAAAGCGGTCAAGCTGCGCCTCGGGTAAAGGAAAGGTGCCTTCAAGTTCAATGGGATTCTGCGTGGCGATCACGATGAAAGGGCGCGGCAAGAGCATCGTCTCGCGTTCGACGCTGATCTGGCGTTCCTCCATCGCTTCCAACAGAGCTGACTGAGTGCGCGGCGTGGCGCGATTGATCTCATCGGCCAGCACCACCTGCGAGAGCAGCGGCCCCGGGCGAAATTCAAATTCTCCCTTTTTCTGATTGAAGAAAGTAATGCCCGTGATGTCTGAAGGGAGAAGATCAGGGGTAAACTGAATACGTTGAAAAGAGCATCCCAGCGATTTAGCCAGGGATTTAGCCAGCGTTGTTTTGCCGATGCCCGGCACATCTTCAAAAAGAACATGCCCCTCGCATAACAAAGCAACCATCAGCAGGTCGATAACCGCCTCTTTGCCCACGATGACGCGGCTGACATTCTGCCTGAGGGAGCGAGCAGCCTCCTGCACCTGGCGGATTTCATCCGTTATCTGTGTCATAAAAAATCAAGCCCTTTAGTATCCGGCACCCAACTCCAGGCGGCGCAAGTACTTCCGCCCCGACTCTAGTGGTATTGTATTGAATTATACGCACATCGTCAACAATATTTCACGCCTATAGCCAGCCATCAACCGCCCCTGGGCACTACTATGACTGTAACGGGAGTGGAGCGTACTACCTGCCCATTCGGATCTATAGCGACTGCGACAACGGTGGCGATACTATTTCTACCGCGGAGAAAAATTCCCACATACCAGGGAAGAGTTGCATTTCCATTGTCATCGGTCTGGACGGTCATGCTCGTATAAGGAGAAGAAGGTGGATTGTAGGTGACATGTATTCTGACGTTCACCCCTCCTTGATTCGTGGAGACACTCACCTGTACTAAGCTGAAGTTATTGACGTGGTTCGGAATATTCGTGATCGTTACCGTAAGTCCGCCTGGGCCTGGACTTGGTGAAGGCGCCGGGCTGGGAGTCTGTTGCAGCACAGGCGTTTGCTGTGCCGGGGGCTGGCTGCTCTGCGTGCTGCCGTTAGCCCCTCCCGGAGTGGGAAAGACAGGATGCAGATCGACCGTAGCCGTAGGAGATGGACCGCCTGCCGGATTCTGAGAAAGCGAATAATTGCCTGACAATCCGGCATTGCCGAAAAATGCGATGCCGGCCAGTGATACAAAAAAGATTGCCGCGACCAGCACAAATGCGATAGCTATAATGAACGCCTTGTATGCCGGGTCCTTGCGCCAGAAATAACCGAGTTTTTTAAGCGGGCCGCCTTTAGGAACCACTTCAGGCTCAGGACGAACAAGCTGTTCAGGACGTATCTTTGCCGGATATTTCCCGCTGGAAGTCAAATCAGGATATTTATTCCCAGGCAGAGGATATGCTGAATCGGGTGGCGCAGGTAAAACAAGTGGTGGCTGAGCTCCCGCAGGCGTGCTACCTCCTGGTTCTTCCGCTTGATTACCCGGGTACTGCATCATCGCACGTACTCCTAACATGTACTCCTACAAGCAAGTAACTTCTAATAATACGGAGTATACTTCATCTTCAATCTTATGTACAGTTATATAGGCCAGAAGTTCCATGAATTTCTATCTATGTATCTTTATAAAACGCTTCGATTGCCTCCATTACCGTATCCACCGGGAGCCGCTCTAAAGGCCTTTCCTGAATAACCTTAACAGCTGGTCCAACCGGGTGCCAGATCGCGGGATCGCTCGGGCCGAAGAGCGCGATGGTCGGAACGCCGAGTAGCGCGGCCAGGTGAGTAATGCCCGAATCGTTGCCCAGGTAGCACCGGCAGGCCTGCAACCGGCTTGCAACCTCCAATAATGGCCTGTTGGCAAGCACCTGTAATAGTCCCGCCTTTGGCGCACGAGTAATCCGCCCCAACATACTTTCCAACCGCCTGTCGTCCGCCGGCCCCGCGAGCAGCAGCACAGGGCGATCTTGCCGCCATAGACGTTCAACCACCGCAACAAAATGTTCCACCGGCCAGCACTTTGTCGCACCCCCACTACCGGGATGGATGGCAATGGTATTATCCCGTGATAGCCGATTTATCGTGCCCATCACCGATTTATGGGCCCCTCCCCGCCCAATCCGCATCCCAATCGTCCCGGCCAGATACTCCACAATATGCACACTCACACCCTCCAGTGGGCGTCCTGGGGCTATAATCACCTGCCTCGCGCCGGCCTCACGCACATTTCTTGCAACGATACCATTGGGATCGCGCAACCAGCAAATAGCCAGATCGATTTCGGCCAGCAGTTCGCGCACAGCAGGCGAGCGAATACCACCATCAGCGAAGAGTTCGCTCCAGCACATATCCTGGTAATCAAAAACTTCGTCCGCGACTCCCCATGCCTGCGCCAATGGCAGCACAGCGGCATTGCTCACCAATGTAACGTGTGGCTTGAAATATTCTTCTCTTAACGCCTGCAACACAGGAAATGCGAGCAGCACATCACCAATGGCGCCGGTCCGGATAACGAGGATACGAGTCTGCTTCATTTGCGTGCCAGCGCCAGCAATTCTATCACAGCGACGATGCCCAGGCTCACCATTGCTGTGAAAATACTCCAGCTGTGCCAGGCGCGTAATGCCAGGTTGAAGACAACCCAGAGCGAGAGCAGCGCCCCCTGTCGTAGCGAATGCCGCACGGTCGCACGATAGAGGCGTGAGGAGAGGAAACGCAGGCTAATGACATACGCGAGGGGAGCGATGGTACTGGTAAGCGCAACATAGAGGAGAACAAACACGGTAACAAAAGCCGTCGTCGTCCGCGGGGGCACAAAGCGTGTGAAAAGCAGCAATCCAATCCAGGCCAGGGGCGCAATGACCACCAGCGTATAGAGCGCGGTACGCCTGCTCACGCGGCGTCCGGTGCGGCGAATTTTCTGTGGTTGTGTGCGTACCTGGTCAACTGGTTTCATCGATTACCTGAACAAATTAAAGCCCTGATTGCCGTTCAATGGGGCCTCGCTGCGGCGCCGGCTCTGCTGGGCTTCGGAACTGAAATACTGCTGCCACATATCGGGCGCATCCTTGCTTTCGCCACCGTGCTTCGTAATGCGCTGACCCACGCGGCAGATCACCGGCGTATTGACCGCGGCCCCCGCGATAATCACCTGGCCCTTGGAAAGCGCCGGCAGGTTGTCCAGCAGGTCGCGACCGACGCCCTCGATAGCGGCGGCCACACTCTTCTGGTCGATCTCGTTCACGATGCGCATGATACACTGCGTCTGGCACTGGCTCAGCACATCGGCATCCAGCTTGCCCGGGCGCTGGCTGATTAAACCCACGCCGATACCAAATTTGCGCCCCTCCGCCAGCACCTGCTTGAGAATCGAGGTTGAAACGACCTCGGTCCCTCCTGGCGCAAAATGGTGCGCCTCCTCCAGCAGAACGAAGACAGGGTAAGGCAGGTAAGATTCGCCCGCATGAACCTTCCCCCGCTCGGTATCCATGCGCGCTTTATATAAGCGGCGCAGCAGCGTGGCCACGATCACCTGCTGGTCGCGCTCATCGATTTCATTGAGCTGCAAGACGGTGCATTGCCCTGGCTTGAAGATCTCCTGCAAATCCAGGTGCTGCGTATCATCGAAGGTGAAGCTGTTGACGAAGCGCTGCTCGATGCGCCAGGTCAGGGCATGTACCGTACTGGAGTCATCCGCGCCCTCGCTATCCTCGTCGCCTTTTTGTTTGGAAACGGCCTTGATGGCATTTTTCAGGTCGTTCGCACCCCACTGAGCGCCTTTCCTGTCATCTTTCACCTTGCGCAGCGCCCGGCTGAGCAGGTATTGCTGCTTCTCCGTCATTTCGGTCAGCAGGTGGCGCATATCGCCCATATCCAGCGTCGAGATGCGCACCTTCACCTGTTCGGGCTTATAGACCTTCACCTCGGCTCTGTAGCTGGCACCTCTAGGGCGCGCCGGGGCCGATAAATCGGCGCTGGGCGCGATCAATCGGCCCCTACGGGAATCGTCACTTTGTTCGCTATCGAGCGCATTTAATCGACCGGGATGGGTGCCGTCGTACTGTTCGGCGAACTGGGGGAAGTTGGCGATTTGATCGAGGGTACCATATTCGCCGTGAGGGTCGATAATCAGGACGCAGGCCTTGTTATGCGGCTGCATCAACTCCTCGATAATCACGCTGGCGAGATAGCTTTTGCCCGCGCCGGTGCTGGCGATGATGGCGAGATGCGTGCTGACAAGGTCTTTGACGGAGAGGACAATCGGCACGGCGCCAGGCGCGCGTGTCAGCAGCGAGCCGATGGTCGCGGACCCCGGCTGTCCCTGGCGTTTGCGGCTCAGGATGTTTGCCAGCATCTCGTCGTCGGCCAGAAAAATTTGCTTGCCGGACTGCGGCGGAATCCAGGGATTGATGAAGGAGGCGGTTGGCGCATCATAATAGCCCATGATGGCAACGTGTAGTTCAAACAGTTCGTTGGCGCGCGCATCGTAGCCGACCATGGCCGCGACATCCGAGGGAGGTATTTCCGGCTCGGCCAGGAACGTATCCGGGTACAACTGCAAGGGCAGGCGGCGGATAATGCGGCCCAGCACTCTGCGGGTCGATACGCTTCTCATCGCCCCGTTCTGCGCCTGTCCCTCGCTTACCTGCTGGTCGAGTTCATAATACACGTATTCACCATTTTTCAGCACCTGGTCATCGTCGCGCGAGACAAATGTATATTCGTGCGCGTTTTCGCCTGGCCCTTTTGTAATACCGACCGGTTTGAAAGTTGTGCGGCGATCTGTTGCATCAAGCATAAATAAATGCCTCCATCACTCGGCCTCACCCGGTCGTCTCCACCTTCAGCCGCCAGGCAAAGTTACGTTTGACAATCGAGAGCAGCGAGAGATTCTGGGGAAATAAACGTTCTAGCTGGTCGATAATTTGCAGTGTGACCATGGGCAACAGGCTGCTGCGCTGGGCAATAATATGCGGCAGGTAGCCCATGTGCAAATACGGCCCTTTCCTGGTGGATTCGGGATCGCTGAAGTAGTGGAAGACGCAGACCTCGTCATCGGTCATCGTCTCGACCACGCTGCCCAGTTCCAACGCCAGCAGCGGCACGCCATGCATGACCGAAAGTACTTCAGGTTTGCCTGCTGGCCTCACGACCTGCTCGATCATGCCCAGCACCATGATGTAGATGATAACGGCTTTCTCGGAAATATAATCGGGCGAGAACAGCTCTACCTGCGTCTCATTCGAGAGGCGCGGCCCCAGCGAGCCGAAGGCAGGATTGACCAGGATGGTGTCATAAATAACGCCCACGGCATACTTCTGGCTTTCGGAGCGGTTACCGGCCGAGAATGGTAGCATATCGTCAGCCTCTTCTGATTGTTCAGAACGGATGGCGATGCGCACAAAGCGACCGAAGGCGTAATCGGCCGGGTCCGGCTGCTGCTCGCATTCAAGCGGCCCATAAATCTGACAGACATAATTGATATGCGAATCCGATTTGACGATCTTGCCGATATTCATCTCTCTGCTCCCGTCCCTGCGCAGGCAAATTAGAACAGGTTTCCGTTTCCGGCATTATAACATAGGATGGTAGGGTAGAAGCAAGCCCTATGAGAGGGTGAAAAACGAGAGCAGCCGCGAGGGCTGCTCTTCATGTACAAGTACGATAGGGCCAGCCGAGCAAGGGCAGGTAAGGATGCGCTATTTCTTTTCAAAAAATTGTCTCACAAATTCGTAGATAACGATAGCCGACGCGATTATCCCGAAGAGGAGGTAAATGGGATTGATCCATGAAGCAAGTGCCTGCCATAAAGCTTGAAACAAGAGCCAGAACACTTGCAACCATAGATGTAGGACCAGGAATAGGCAAATCAGGATGATTATAGTCACGAAACGAGCCCTAGACCCCATCCTCTTGAAAGCGCGCTCGATTTCAAGAGCAAAACGCTCCAGCTGCGTCCCCAAAGAAGACTCATCATTTTCTCCAGGAGGTAACCTCTGTGTATGTACCTGATTGGCGCGAGGCGGTACATGGCTCTGCCCGGCGGCTATCCTTGGCAGTTCAGGGTCCGTGTCCATCACCTTTCGTCTGAGGGGCGGCGCGGTAGTTGGCTCCTGCCTCTGGGCAGGTGCATAGCCCGCCGCATACCTGCTCTCAGAAGGGGATGGCGGGGTAGGTGTTCGTATTGGAGTTGGAGGTTGCTGCCAGGTATCAACTCGCCTTCTCGGTGTGTACCTATACCAGCGTCGTAATCGTTGCTTACGTCGACCGTCAGGTTTTCTGCTGTAGTATTGCATAATCTAGCTCCTCGTCTTGTTTTCGCTGTACTCCTATCAATAATGCCTTTCGCTCTCTGTCACAAAAATCTTCTGATCACCACTTACTTGATGTAATGTTAAGCAATTAAGTAAGTAGAAGCTAGCGGGATACGATCAAATCTTTGCTGGTATGATGCGAACTTTCTTGAACAAATTGAAACGTGCTGAGCACAATTGAAACAGGCGAACGGAGATCATGATGCTATTCCAAAAAATTCGCATCATTTTCAAAAGACTTGGGGGGATTTTTCCTTGACACTACTTGAATAAGAGCCTATGATACAAAAGGCCCCTATACAGTATCCCTTCAATAATAGAATAATAAAAATACAGATAGCTTGTCGTGAAGAGTATACTGTATAGTAAATATAATAATAAGGAAGGGAGCGAGTAAGTGAACGGATAGTTGATAGTACCAGCCACAAGCCAGGAGTGAGAGAATAAGCTCTTCGGCTTCGTAAAAGCTCAGTCGATTCGTCTACTAACGCAAGACTTCGAGCTTTTTTTCTTAATACAGTTCAGGTGGAAGGGCAGGGCTTTCTACGGTACCGGAATGGCCGAGGGGGAATCAGCCACTCCACAACTGCCCGAGTTGGGCAATTCTGTTTTCATCCAGCAACCAAATCCTTTCATTGTTCTTTGAAGTAAGGGAGTATCGTATTGTGGATTCAGATCCAGAGCTATCGTACTTTTTAGAAAAGGCCATGCAAGAAGCAGAAGAGGCTTCTAAAGCCACTACATACCCGGTTGGGGCGATCATTGTTAATCCGGAGGGAGAGATCATTGGTCGAGGTCATAACCATGTCTATCATCATGGAGATTATACTTCGCACGCCGAGATGGAGGCAATCAGGAATGCAGGATGCCGGCTTATGAAGAAGCCGAACTATAATGCCTGCACGCTCTATACCACGCTGGAACCATGTTTGATGTGCTGCGGCGCAATCCTCTTAGCTCGCATCAAATGTGTCGTCTGGGTCAAGAACGATGATCTCTATGGGGCATTACGCTGCCTGTGTAAACAAAATCCCTGCCAAGAGTCTTTACCTTCCCCCTCGCTTCTTCCCGATGGTTATATAGAGAAAATTACCTCGCTCTCAATTATTTCCGAACCTGAACATGACCTTGCCAGTAAGATGGATTCCTGGATGGACCAGTGGAATGCTATGAAGCAGGCCAGATTGCATTATTGGGAAGATAGCAGAGTAGAAAAATAGAAGCGAGCGAGGAGGTTGTCGTACAGCTTCCTCGTTCGCTTCTAGCCTTATTTGGTCGAACCAACAGGTTCCTTTTCCTTACGATGGGAGTTAAAATGTGAGCGTAACTCTTTGATCAGCTTATCCATTCGCTCCACTTCGTGTTCCATACTCAGGCGTTCAAAGCCTTCGCGGGCCTCTTGTGCGAATTTAAGCGACTCTTCCCACCTACCCTGCTTCTGGCGCAGGTATGCTAATGAACGCTTGTAGGCGTTGGTGCGTCGCTTATCCTTGTTGCGCTCGGACAATGTCAGGCCGGCTTCCAGCAGGCGCTCTGCCTCATCGTAGTGCCCCTCAATCCTCTCAATATCCGCCAGGTAGTTCCGCGCGTTATTCGCCAGCGATTGCCAGCCGAAACTGTCTGCTTCCTTCATGGCCTGGGTAAAAGCCGCCCTTGCCCCCGCATAATCGCCTTCCCAATAAAGCGTCGCGCCATAGTTGTAATCAATATTAACCGTGTAGCGTGTTCGCAAGGGCTCCTGCAATTTAGGTACCAGTTCCCTCGCCTGGTCAAGTAACTGTTTCGCCTCATCAAAGCGTTCCATGAAAATGTACAGGTAGGTATGATTGACAAGCAGCCTGACCTGTACTGTTGGATCCCCATAACTGTTTAACTTTTGACCGCGCTTGAAAAGATCTTCAGCATCATCATTATGATCCATTAGCGCGTGGGTATTGACAATACTGGCAATGGCATCCAACATAGTTGGCCAGTCTCCTCGCCCTCCTGCCGCATCCCTCAACCACTCCAACCAGGCGAGGCGATCATCCCAATAGCCGTAGAGATGTGTGAAATCAACGACACTACCAGGCACTTCAGCACACCAGAACGATTTGATCTCATCATATCGATCATGAGCAGCACACCAATCAAAGACTGCCAGCAGATTCTCCCACTCTTCATCCAGGTGATCATATTTCAGATGCCACTCTCCCATATCGTGACCTCCATACTGACGTGTGAACTTCTGATACCACTCGATCCAGCGTTCATACGCTTGTTCCTCAAAGGCCCGATTTGCCATCAACTCTGCCATTGCATACTCCCTCGTAAGCGACAGCATGCGAAAGCGATCGTTGAATTCACGAATCAGCGAGAGGCGCTGTAGCTGGGCAAGAGCTTCATCTGCGATCAGTGGATCTTCCAGCCCTGCTACGTAGCTCACAGCCGAACGTAAAGGCATGCGAGGAAACAGCGCAAATGCCATGAGCATTGCGTGTGCTGGCTGGCCACGTAAAGTCTCAACCGAACTCTGAAAACAAAAGCGGGCTACATCGCCGCCGGCTTTTGGTACATTTTTCAACACAGTCTCTATCGAGTAGCCTGCTGCTCGCTGACCAACAGCATAGACCAGCGCTGCCGGTATTCCGCCAATACGTTCATAGAGCATCGCGATTTCTTTTGGACTCAGCTTCACCTGCTTCTCTTCTGCCTGTTGCTTGATCAATTCCAGCGCTGCCTCTTCTTCCAACTGTTCAAGCCGGATGGGTGTATAGACTGACTGTTGCTCTCGCGTTGTTACCACGACTTTGACTGATGGAGGTAGCTCATACAGAAAAGACATAATTGTCTGCTTATCTTCCATCGTTTCCATATTGTCAACAATCAGTAATGTCCGCTGGTAGGCTAGCGCCTCCCGAACCAATTCCAGTTGATCCTGCGATGGATTCGCTTTAATACCATATCGTTCTAGCGTGACTATTACCTCGTTGCAAATTTTGCTAAGCGTTCCATGTGTATGGTATCGCTCGCGTATACCTTGAGCAGTAAGTAATTGTTGTTTGGCGGAAACAAAGATAATGGCGTCAAAAATGGGGATATTCGGATTAACGATTTCGCCTGTGCTTGCTCGCAAACATTGATATGCTACATCCAGCACCAGAGATGTTTTACCTACGCCTCCGATTCCATCTACTGGAATCAAGGGGGCTGCATGATGCGGTGAGAGATATTTTAATAATTTCTTTATCTCTTCCTCGCGCCCGATCAGGCGTGTATGCTCCTGACTCGGCAATCGATGGGGAATGGTTTTGAGTTCTTTTGCTCCGTATAATTCGTTTAACAGGGTAATTGGATCGGGATAATGCGTTGCATCCAGCAGTTCCTCACACCACTCACGCGATAAACCGCCTTTGCTGTGACCGAGTTGCGCCAGCACCTTGATAGTCTCAGGTTTGGGTAGCGTATGCCCCTCTTGCCAGCGATACACCATATCGCTGCTGCGCCCGGTTTGTTCGCCTATATGCTTCATTGTTCGTTTCAACGTCCAGTCCTGCGTCTTTGCCACGCTATGTGTGAGCAAGACAATAAGTTTGCCTGCATCGGTAAAAAGATCTTTTTGCGGATAGCGACGGCTCATTCTATTCTCCTTCTTTACAAATCTTCTAATTCTAATGCGAGAAAGTTGATACCAAATTAAGATTAATATAATTCTTCCTGCAAGTACAAGTGTGAAACATCGTATTATCTCGAAAAAGATGCGAATTTTTTGGAATAATTCGAAATCAATCCATGGTTATGTCAATACAATATTGTTCTCACAAGAGGCAGGCACCACTACAGACCATTGCCGTAGCGGTGCCTGTTCTGCCTTGCTCACTAGTATCGTGATCCGGGTGGATAAGAGTTGTGCGAACGCATTATCAATAATCCCAGAATCAATCCTGCAAGGAAACAACTGAGTCCGATAATGATAATTGTTTGAGTATCCATCCTGCTCTCCTTTGGTTGCCCCGGTGCTGCTAACTCTTCGTCCGGCACTCTGCACCATCGAATTACCGTTATGGAGAAGAGTACCGCACAGGTAATTACAAATGCTAGAGCAAACCATGCAAAGGATTTGGAAAACAGTACAAATTTTCAAGATGTCTAATATTGTTCTAAATTGCATCTATTTGTTCCACCGTGAGCAATCCTTTAACGCTGCTAGCGCCGCCGCGTAGCTGCTCATTTGCCGGTTGACCTCTTTCTCAATCTCGCTGGCTGTCAACCAGCGTACCGGCAACTCAGGCTCCTGCTGTTGCGTCATCTGTGAAGGCGCTATCAATATCCCATAAACGATGTCCAACCAGCTTCCGCCACGATGATCCCTGATAGGTGTCATAGTGATGAGTGTGAAGTTTTGATCCTGGGGAAGTTGTATTCCGGCCTCCTCGCCAAGTTCCCGCAGACCGGCTTCTAACGGCGTCTCGCCAGGATCGATGGCCCCGCCAGGCAATTCGAGTCCTTTTGACTGATGGCGCACAAACAGGCATTTGTATTTATCAGGCCACGGCGCTATAACCGCAATCCTTGCCGCGGCGCGCACCAGGCGCACCGGCTTTTTTCCGGCTTCTTCCGCCCTCGTCAATGGTAAGAGCATTTCTTCTCTCATATGCTTTTTACCTCTACTGGATTCTCGCCGGACGTACAGAACGAAGCGGCATGCTTGCTGGCAAAAGTTGCCGCATCCAGGTAGCTGGAACCATTTGATAAAGCGTAAAGTAACCCGGCGGCAAAGCTTGCCCCGGCACTGACTGTCCTCAAAGGTTGGATGGGTTCAGCCGGAATGACATGCTCATTATGCTGATCCAGCAGCACTGCACCAGAACTCCCAAGGGTGATGACTGTTGCTCGTGCCCTGCACGTCTGAAGCACATGCCGCCCCCATGCTATGGCCTCTTTGATGCTTCCACTACCCCTCATCTGTATGATATCGACAGAAGAAAGTTGCGCAAGCCGTTGTAATTTCTCTTCAAGATGCGACGAACTGAGATTGACCAGGCAGCGCACATTTGACTGCGACCACCTGTTCAGAAGCGCCAGGCGCTCCTCCAGGTATTCTTCGTAAAGATCAAGGTAGGCAAATCGATAATCGGCGGGCCTATCAAGAGCCGCGAAGTCACGAAAAGGGCAATCTTCCACCAACCAGGTACGCTCATCTGCATCAACCGGCAACAGACAAAAGGTATTCGGGGTAGAAGTTCCGTTCGTATCGATCTGAGAGATATCGACCCCGTTCTGTTGCAGCAGGTCGAGCAGCGGCGAGCCATCATGGCGAGCAATCGCATTAGTGGGCAGCAGGCGGCAGCGCATTCCCAGCCGCGAGGCGAGCAGCGCTACAATCGAGGCGTCATTGCCGATCTGCCGCTCAGTTTTTGTGATAAAGGTCATCTCTCCCTGGCGAGGGAAGTAGGAAACGGAGAGAATAATCAACCATTTCAGGTCGCCTACTGCGCACAGGTCGAACATTGTCTTCTCGCTTTCAAGCCATTCTCAGCGCCTGCGTATTAACCAGGGAGGAGGTTGCCCAGCCATTGTACGCCGAATGCCAGTGCTGCTGCTTTGATGGTGACAGTGTTGACGCATGTTCGTTAACCGTCTCCATCAGACGTCGCATTTGCTCTTCATACCACATTAAAATACTAATGATGGCTTTATCAATTTGTCCGTCCCCAACCAGCTTGCGTGCATTAGCACAAATTTCCTGGTGTCCTTCCATACTGGCATGCGCCTGCTCCCAATGCTGTACAGTTTTATCATCGACCAGCGCAAAGGCCTGGGCCAGGCTGCGAATCAGCATGTATCCGAGATAGCGATGACCGCTAATCGCCTCATGTAGTAACTGTTTTTCCGCGTCACTTGAGACTTTCTGTAGCCCTTTCAAGGCGTACACAATCGGAAAACAGTAATTCACCCAGTACTGGCAAGCCATACAGATATTGCCTAATTCCGGGATAGCATAGTCTGTGCGATAGCGCGCGAAAGAGACATCTATCTGATTACTTATCAACTGTGGTGCCTGCTGGCGCAAATCATAGAGATATTTGCTCTTTGAAAGCACCTCAAGCGGCGATACCATGTATGAGACATCCTCATAGATGGGCCTACCTGAGGCCTCGTGCATAACCTGGCCATGGTTAGAGCAAACGATATCCCAGATCTCCTCTACACTCGCATTGCGCGCCGCCGGAAGCACAATATCTGTTCTGCCCAGGAACTCGATATTATCGACCAGGTCTTGCACAGACATCAGTGGATCGAAGAAGATGAAGCCAAAACGCAGGCGCGCGCCCAGCAGGCTTAAATAACGGATCGCGGATATCATCTCATCTACTGTGCTGCCCTTTTTGTAGCGTTCAAGCTGCGCGGATGCTCCCGATTCGACCCCCAGAAAGAGCCGGGACAGGCCACCTTCCACACAGCGATTGAACAACCTGCCTCGCTGGAGGTGCCAGTCTCTATCACGACCTTCGCGAAAGATCTGATCGGCCCGGCAAGAGGCATCGAATGTTATCTGTAAGCCTCGCTCCCGCGCTCCGTCTAAAAAATCGGTAAGACGCCGCACCGTTGCGTCTCCATCTTCCACGCCGACAAAATCCTCGTCGGCCAGGAAGATGTGTGGAGTGCGCCCAAAATGCCGGAAGACCTGCATAAAGGTCTCCCATTGCTGTAACATAGACGTGACCGGAATCGATCTCCACACGCCACCCTTGTGAGAGCGCGGGCAAAAGCTACATTTGTTGTACTGGCATCCCCGACTGAACTCCGCCGTCATGACACCATCTCGCGCGAAAAGTTCTGGCACCGTATCAAGCGCGGGGGTTGGCAGTTGTTCCATGGGCAGGTAGGTCGGAGGCGTGCTGACAAGCTTCTCTTGCTTGCTCAGGTAGTAGATACCCGGTACCTGGCTCCAGCGCGAGCGATCTCTTCCGGCCCTGACGAGACCGGCCAGCGAAAGTTCACCCTCCTTGCGGCAAATCACCACCTCTGGATACGCTTCCAGAATCTCGCGGTAGCACATAGCGGGCAGTATATTTCCAAGGATGACTACAGGTGGTTCGCCGGCGGCCTTCTCTGTATAGAGCTTATCCAGCAGTTGTTCCATCAGATCAAACTGGCCGAAGTTAACCGAAACCCCCAGAAAATCCGGGCGAGATTCGCGTATCTCCGCCAGCACGTCATCCACGGTAGCATCAAACTGGCAATCGATCAGCTTGACGGTGGCGAGATGGCGTAATCGTAAATAGGAAGCCAGATAGGCAATACCAAGCGTGAGGCGCGCCGCCGGGTACATCTCTGGATGGAACAGGCTTACCAGCAGAACAGAGGGCAGCGCAAGCCTGGCTTTCAGGGCTTCTGTCAAAGGTGCGATCAGGCAATCACCGGCCACACTAAGGGAATGCTCCTCAAAGTCTACTTCAAGCTCGTCAACCAGCTCGCTCACAAATGGATGCGAGGTTAGACTGATACCAGGGCTACACAGCATCAACTGCCCATCACCCTGAAGGCAGAGAATATGTTGATCGGGCGAGCCGGCAACCGCTACATCGAACTTCATCTCTTCCCACAGGCGCGACGCTCGCAACTGTGCGAAGATCGCATGAGAAATGGCCTTGGGTGTCTCCCAGGGCGTGTTTAATGCTGCCCTTATTTCAGGCCAGACATCGCGTACAAGAGCCAGGATACGATGAGATGTCATAGACCCCTCTTTCTGAGCTAGCTACGAAAAAAACCATCCCTGCTGCGCTTCATAGTCCAGCGCATTACGTCCGCAGCCCTTCCAGTAAGGTGTCAGTTCATATTCCTTGTATACCTTTTGCAACACGCAAGCAATTTCCAGCAAATCGTCATAAGACGGGCGAGGATGATCCTCAAACTGACTGCCATGGTCGTTATGAAAAACATTGATGATAGGCGTCACTCCCATTTCAGCGAGATACCTGATTCCGGCAATGGTCGACTCTGCCGGCTCGAGACCGGCGATAAGGATGGAATGCACGCGCTTGCCACTGATTACAGAAGCAGCCCGTTCCAGCGCTTCAAGCAACCGGCGTCGCCCATACAATTGAGTCTTACCAGGACAGATCACCTCGAAAAGGTGTTCATCGAATACTTCCAGATTCATAGTGACGCGAGCGTTCAAACCTTCAAAAGCCGCAAACAGGCCAAAGTCATTGGACGGCATCGTCGCAATATGCGTCTGCAAGGGATGTGCGATACCTAATAACGATTGCTTCTTATCAAGTGCCACCGCAATCCTTAAATGTCTCTGGAAGCCTCGATCATAATCGGATAGGTTTCCGCCCACCAGCATGATCTGCTTCAGCAGGTCGGCATCCGTTTCCAGGGCTATCTCAAGTACAGAAGCCGCCAGTGAGGGACTGATGGTAGGGACGAAAATTTGCTGGGAACTGCGGTTCGGCTTGAGAGAGCAAAATTTGCATTCGTGACCTTCGTTAAAGTAGTAACAGGATGCGGGAGTAAAGAAGGCCAGGGATGATCCGCCATAAAGATTGGCAACCCTGTCACAGCGGATTCCGGTGGGCGTCATACAGTCAAAGAAATGAGGGCGCCGGGGAAAAGTTACTTCCACATCGATATCATCCTTGCCTGTGAGGCGATATGTGCCGGCGTCGTATATCAGCTTCCAGGGAGAATGCTGCTTGTAATTGACTGCCACTATAACATCGCCGATATACAATTCTTGAGGTATGCGTTTCGCCCGGTCTAACGCTGCCTCATCGCTGTCATCATAGGCACGCCGTTTCTCCATACGCTCTAGATCACGGGCGAATTGCTCCAAAAACTCGTTATCAAAGGAAACCCCTTCTGATAAGAGATGCAATTTGAGATGCGCCGCATCATGTTGAGAAAGTGCAGTCATAGTTCTCCCTTTCTCATCTCTGCGAAACCTGTGTCAAGAGTCCGAAAAAATAATCTTACATATACCCTCTACCCACCTCCTAAGATAAACGATATAGATAAATTTGTCAATGATTTGTCTAGTAAATCCTTTAAATGATTTTACAGTAAAAAACTCTTAGTATAAATCGCCATGGTTTTATTGTGTGGGCCGAAATTGAGATTCCTTTGCAAAATAAGCTCTCCTGTTATTCTAGTCAATCATGTTCTACTATCATCATCTCTTCGTCAAAAACACAAAATGAGGCATTGTTTTCTAATAATAGACGTATCGGGAAAGAAATTTAAAAAACTCGCTCATCCCTGCAATCGGTGAACGCTAATGAGATGGAAGCACGATGTCTGGAGGTATGCTAAAAAGGTGCCAGATGGCCTTGCAAGACCATTGACACCTTTTTTTCTACCGTTGTACAAAAATTGAACTCAACCAGCGCTTCCCCGCGTCAGGAGGGTATGAGCGGGCCTATTTATTTCATCAGCCCGGGCAGGAAGAAGTAATAGAGGAGTCCAATGAGGATCAGCCAGGCCAGCAGGACCAGCGTCCAGCCCATGTTATGGCGAATGACCTCGCCTTCATCACGCACAAACTTGGAGGTTGAAACGCCTACGCTGGCCGTCTGTGGAGCAACCGGCTTTCCGACCTCGGCTCCCACCGAGTTCAATGAAGGCAGTAATAGCACAGGAAAACCGAGCAATCTGCCAACCTGCACCTGCACCAGCCCAAACAGGCTGTTGGTAGATGTATTGCTGCCCGAAAGCGCCACGCCTATCCAGCCCAGAATGGGAGCGAGCAGGATGAAGGCCGGGCCTACCTTGGAAAAGCCGTATGCCAGAGATGCGCCCATACCAGAATAATTGAAGACGTATGCCAGACCAAAGATGAAGACGCCAACCAGCAGCGCCCCCCACATCTGGCGGAAAGTATCACGAAACACCTGCCCCAATAGCGTTAGACTGGGACGGATAAACAATAACATGACCAGCCAGGAGACCAGAATAGCCGTTCCTCCAATAAAGGGCGCGTATGCGAAGGAGACAGAAGTGGTCTTATGGCTGATGGATGAGACCGTCTTGACGGCCAGGCTGGGCGCGGTGATCTTCGGCAAATTGGACCAGGGACCCGTCCATAGCACGACCACTACTACCAGAATTAAGAATGGCAGCCAGGCTTCCAGTACTGAGTGCCGGGATGCCGGGTTGGGATCGCCGATTCCAGAGGAACGCTGTATCGCCTGGTCTTCCACGCTCAGCGGTACCCCTCCGTAGCCCAACACTGTTTTGGGACGCCAGACCTTCAGCAGGAGCAGGAGCGCGCCAAAGGAAACCAGAGCGCCAACAATATCGGGGAGATAAGGCCCCAGGAATTGCGAGACCGGAAACTGGCCCAGGATGTAGGCCAGCGAGCCTACCACCGCCAGTGGCCAGCCATCGCGGAATCCCTTGCGGCCCGTGACCAGGTAGATCAGCACCCAGGGCGGCAGCAGGGCCAGTACCGCTACAATCTTTCCCACCGAGGCCGAGAGCGATATCAGCGGCAAATTGGTTACGGCAGCCAGCGCGATGATCGGCGCTCCCAACGCGCCATAGGAAACGGGAGCGTTATTGGCTATCGCCGCTACGCGCAGTGCGTCCAGCTCAGCTACGCCCAGGACAACCAGGATTGGGGCAACGACTGCCCACGGATAACCAAAGCCAACCAGACCTTCTAGCAGCGCGCCGAGAGCCCAGGCCAGCAAAATCGTCTGGACACGCACATCAGCGGTAGCCTGCTCGACCAGCCAGTTTTTGAAGGTATCGAAGAGGCCGGTCAGCCTCAGCGTGTTGAAGATCACCACCCCCCAGAAGGTAATCCAGTCGACCGCCCAGATGCCATTGGCGCTCCCAATGAGATACGCCTGGATACCATTACTGAGCGGCATTTGCCACAACGCGATGGCTACAATGAGAGTGAGAATGGAGCCAATCAGTGTCGCCAGCCAGGCAGTGACGCGGAATACTGCTAACATCACGAGCAACACAATGACCGGAATGAGTGCGGCTAATACTGTCAGACCAAGATTCCCCGTCGGATCGAGTACCTGTTTGAACATATAATGCCTCCTCGTTTTGCAGTCTCAAACATCAATAATACCCTCCTGTCGCAATTGTACCTGAGTTTTGCCGGTTTTTCTACGGTTATTCAGGCGACCCCGAAAGTCCCTCTAAAAAGCATCACAGTAGCGTTGCTTAAAACGGGATCGTTTTAAAGGCAGATATCTGGACTAAGCCGATTTATGTCCAAATTTTCTGGCTATTCACTTGACAGATAGAATACCCGTTCTTATGCTTTATGTAGAATACCTTCTGGAGGGAATATCATGGGGGCCGATTTCGCGCACCTGCACGTCCATACCGAATATTCATTGCTGGATGGCTTTAGCCGCACGAAGAAGCTCGTGTCGCAGGCCAAAGCCCTGGGAATGAATCACCTGGCCATTACCGATCACGGCGTCATGTATGGCGCTATCGAGTTTTACAAGGCCTGTAAAGCTGGAGGCATCAATCCCATCATCGGCATCGAGGCCTATCTGACCGAGGATATGCACGATCACTCGAAACGCTACAGCGACGACTACCATCACCTGCTGCTGCTGGCTAAAAATAATACCGGCTACTATAACCTCTTGAAATTGACCACTATCGCCAATACCCAGGGCTTCCACCTGCGCCCGCGTATCGACAAAAAAGTCCTGGAGAAGTATGCCGAGGGGTTGATCGTCACCTCTACCTGCCTCTCCGGCGAGATTCCCAAGATGCTGCTCAAAGAACACCAGGAAGAGGCCTATAACATGGCCCGCTGGTACCAGGATGTCTTCGGCCCTGAAAACTTCTATCTCGAAATTCAAGAGCATCACGGTACATTTGACGATGGCCAGCCCTCGCCACAGGGCAGGCTCAACCAGATGCTTTATCAAATGCACAAGGACTTGCAGATCGAGATGGTGGCCACCAACGACCTGCACTACGTCGATGCGCACGATGCCGCCTCGCATGACGTGCTATTGTGCGTGCAGACCGGCAAACAGTTGAATACGCCCAAACGCATGAAGTTCGATAGCCACGAATATTACCTCAAAAGCCCGGGAGAGATGGCGCAACTTTTCCCCGAATTGCCCGACGCCCTGTTGAACAGCGTGCGCATCGCCGAGCAGTGCAGCGTAGATCCCCTGGCCTACAAAGCGCAATTGCCCAACTATAACATCCCCCCTGGATATAGCTCGCAAAAGGAGTATTTGCGCGCCCTGTGTATGGAAGGCGTCAAAGAACGTTTTAGCGAGCTGACCGAGCAAATTGAGAAGCAGATCGACTACGAAATCAATTTGATCAACGAAAAAGGCTTCGTCCCCTATTTCTTGATCGAGTGGGACTTTGTGAACTACGCCCGCTCGCATGGTATTCGCTGCTCGGCGCGTGGTTCTGCCGCCGGCAGCCTGATGGCCTACACACTGGGCATCACCAACGTTGACCCCCTGCGCTACCAGCTGCCTTTTGAGCGCTTCTTCAATCCAGAACGCGCCGATATGCCCGATATTGATATGGACTTCCCTGACGACCGCCGTGAAGAAGTGATCGAGTATGTCGCACGCAAATATGGTGAGGACTGCGTGGCGCAGATGGTCACGTTCAACACCATGGCAGCTAAAGCATCGGTCAAAGACGTGGCTCGTGTAATGGGCGAGCAGGAAATGGGGGACCGCATCACGCGCCTGATCCCCACCGGCCCAAATGTCACGCTGCAAAAATCGCTTGATAGTATCAAAGAACTGGCGGACCTGTACAAGCAGAACCAGGTCGCGCAGGAGATCATCGACCAGGCCCTGAAACTGGAAGGCGCGGTGCGCACCACAGGTGTACACGCTGCCGGTGTTATCGTCGCCAACGAGGCGCTGGAAAACTTCGTGCCGCTGCAATTGCGCGACCCCAAAGACCCCAGCAAGGGACGCATCACGCAGTACGAGCAGGCACATCTGGAAGAGCTCGGCCTGATCAAATTCGACTTCCTCGGCCTCTCCAACCTGACCATCCTCGATAATACCCTCAAATATATTCAGCAATCGCGTGGGGAAGAGGTGGTTCTGGAGAAGGTGCCGCTTGACCCGGTGGGCGACCCCGTGCAGGATGCTAAACGGAAAAAGGCTTTCGATCTGCTGGCGAGCGGTGAGACTACCGGCATCTTCCAGCTAGAGGGCGCGAAGATGACCGAGTATATCAAACAACTTAAGCCGACGTGCATCGAGGATATCATGGCCATGATCGCCCTCTACCGGCCCGGCCCGATGGATAGCATTCCCGAGTTCATCGACGCCAAGCACGGGCGCAAGAAAATTACCTATCTTGATCCACGCCTTGAAGAGTGGCTGAACGAATCCTACGGCGTCATCGTGTACCAGGACCAGGTGCTGTTCATTACCGTCGGACTGGCGAACTTCTCCTGGGGCAAGGCCAACAAGTTCCGTAAGGCCCTCAGTAAAAAGAAGATGGACGAGGTCGAGGGCTACAAGAACGATTTCATCGAGGGCTGCGTGAAAAACAACGTGAAGCGAGACGTGGCCGAACAGCTCTTCACGCTGATTTTGCCGTTTGGCGGCTACGGTTTTAATAAGGCCCACGCGGCCAGCTATGCCGTCGTCGCGTTCTATACCGCCTATCTCAAAGCCAATTATACGGCCGAGTTCATGGCCGCAACCATGACCACCGAGGCTTCGGATACGAAGAAGATTGCTAACGCTATCGCGGAGTGCAAGCGCATGGGCGTTGAGGTATTGGGGCCGGATGTCAACAAAAGCGACCGGGGCTTTACTGTCGAAGACGGTGGTGTGCGCTTCGGCCTGCTCGCCATCAAGGGCATCGGTGAAGGCCCGATTGGTGAAATCGCGCGCGCGCGCGCCGAGGGCGGTCCTTTCAAATCGCTGGCAGACTTCTGCACGCGCGTCGATCCTAAATTCGTAGGCAAGGGAGCGCTCGAAACATTGATCAAGGCCGGGGCGCTCGATTCGCTGGCGGGTGGCAAGCGCCACCAGTTGCTCGATGCCGTGGAACGTGCCATGCAGTTCGGCAAGAACGAACGGGCCGCGAAGGAGCGCGGCATGATCAGCCTGTTTGGAGAGATCGAAGAGGTTGAGAATGCCTTCGAGTTCGCCCTCAATCCCCATGCCGAGGAGATTCCCCGCAAGCAGTTGCTGCAATGGGAAAAAGACCTGGTGGGCGTCTATATCTCCAAGCATCCCCTGGCCTACCTCACCGACCTGCTCAAGGAGCGCGTGACGCATACAACGGCGCAGATTACGGAGGAACTTGATAAGCAAAAGGTGGTGCTGGGCGGTACTATTCGCGAGGCGCGGCGCATTACGACCAAGAAGGGCGATACAATGTGCGTCGTGCAGTTAGAGGATATGTATGGCTCCGTCAGCGTCACGGTCTTCCCCAGGGTCTACGAGGAGACGGCGGAACTCTGGAACGAGGATACGGTGGTGATCGTGCGCGGCGAGGTGCAGGTGAGGCGCGACGAACCGGGCATTCTGTGCAACGCGGTCGAACAATTGCACGCGGCAGAAGAAGAGATGGACCGCAAGCGCTACCAGGTGTGGCTCAAACTACAACTCAGCGGCAAAGACGAACGCTCCATCTCCGACGATATTATTAAGGTGCAGGACATCCATCGCTATATTCGCGAGCGCCCGGGGCGCGACCACTATGAGATCCTGGTCTCCAACGGCGAGTGGCACGCTCTGCTGACCCCCAGCGATAATACCATGTTTTACACTCCAGAACTCCATGCCAGGCTCGAAGAGGTGCTCGGCCCCGGCATGGTGGAGGCAAAGGTGGTTGTATAGGGCGCGTGATTCTTCCCTTTGTTCCCCAGGGATTCTTCGCTGCGCTCAGAATGACAGGCCCCGGACATGTCCAGACACGTCCGGGGCCTGTCATTCTGAGCGCAGCGAAGAATCTCTGGCCAACTTCTGCAGAGGCATAGAGCCAGGGTTGTCTCCGCGTTCTGCATTTCGCAATGCCTGCTTTTTCGTTGCGCATGAAACATGAAAAGCGAGTAGAAGCCCTGATGAATTTGCCAATCGAATCAGGGAATGCAAGGGCCACCCGTCCTGTAGGGACAGGTGCCTCACAAACTCACCCTTCCCAAATTCGGATTTGTGCTGTATGCTGTCTGAGAACAATTTTGTTGTTCAACAGCATCACAAGCATGTTTGAGAGAAGGCATCAAGAAGACGTGAGTTCAGAGCACAGGGAACCATCGCCAGACAATGAGCGGCAGCGGCCCACCTCGGAATTATGGGGAGCCTGGGAGACGCCGGACGATACCAGGCCGCGGCAGCCTGCGCCCCGGCCGCAATTCTGGCGACCGCCAACACCAGGTGGTTCTCAATTTAATCCTGCCGATCCACAATTTACTCACCGCGAGCATGTGACGGGCGCTTTGCCTTCTCATCCATCAGAAGCTCCACTGTTCCGGCCCGCGAATGCCCCCTATCCCCCTTTTCCAGGATATCAGTATCCGGCCCAGGGACAGAGGCAGGTTCCGGCGCAGGCAAATCCAACGCCTGGTGCCGGCTATCCCCCCTCTCAAGGGATGATTCCGCTACAACAGGGACAGCGGCCTGCTAATCCGCCTGCGCAGGCATCGTCTCCCATGTTGCCGCCACCCCCACAGGGGCAGGGCTATCCACCTCAGAGAGCTGCTTATCCCGCATATCCGGGGAATCCGCAGTATCCATTCTATCAAGGTTATGGCCCCTACGCGCCTCCCTATGGGCCACCGCCGGGCTATAACGGCTATGCGCCTTATCCACCGTATCCACCGGCCGGCTATTATCCATATGCTCCTTATGCATGGCAGCCGCCGCAACCAAAACGCGACCCCTATCTTTTAAGCGTTGGCATCGCGGCCCTGGTTGGTTCAAGCCTGTTATTGCTGGCCGGACTTGGCTGCCTCGGACTGCTCGCGCTGTTCAGCATTGCGCCAAAGCAGAATTTGAGTCCGAGCAGCATTTTCGCCAGTGTCGTGCTGTTCATCGCGTTCGCCATCACGGGTGTTGCCGGTGGCATTGCCGGCCTTTACCATAGTATTCGCCAGGTATTTTTAAGAAAACCATCGCGGGACTTTTCGCTACCGCGCTTCTGGATTTTTGTGATCCTGTATTTGATAGTCGTTGGCGCCGGCTTCCTGCTGCATACTCAAAAACAGGATGTAGCGTATCCCGCGCTCACCGTCGTGCTGATCCTGCTCGCGGGCCTCTTTCCCGCGCTCGCTGTCCTGGCGCTTGGCGTAAGGCGGCTGCATTTCCCTAGAAGCGCTGCCTGGCCGACGACCTGGCGGCGTTTTACGCTGGCACTACTCAGCGGGGCTACTCTGAGCATTATCATTGCGGGCCTGCTAGAATTTGTGGCAGGCGTGCTGCTGGTGCATGGTCAGACCGCAAATCCTTTAATTTGCGCCGACCAGCCCAACGCGCCCGGCTGCCAGAATCCAGGCGTCTATACGCTGCTCTTGATCATGGTGGCAGTCATCGCGCCCATCGTCGAAGAGACGGTCAAGCCCATAGGAGCATTGGTGTTGATGGGCCGCATTCGCAGCGCTGCCGAAGCTTTCACGCTGGGTCTCGCCTGCGGCATTGGCTTTAACCTGATCGAGACAACGGGCTACATCAGTTCCGGCTACAATGACTGGCTCAGTGTAGCGCTGATTCGTACCGGTTCTGGACTGCTGCATGGCTTTGGCGCCGCCATGGTCACCCTTGGCTGGTATTACCTGATCCACGGCAAAAACCGCCGTTTCTTGCTGGCTTTCCTCTGCTGGCTCTATGCCGTCTTGCAACATGCCCTCTGGAACGGCTCATGGGGCCTGGTACTCATCCCAGGGCCAATCGGCAATTACTTCAACAACACAAACGTGCCGGTCGGCCCATACCCAATACCCGCTTACGAGATCATCAATATCGTGGAGGCGCTCGTCATGCTGGCCTTCTTCGTGTACATGACAGGGCGGCTCAGGACAAGAACGCCCGCATCACCTGCGCCTGGCGGGAATGCTCCAGCCACAGAACGCGGTCAAAAGGAGACAGTACGAGCATAATTCATGGCCGCTAGCTTTCTCTCATAGAGGGCCACAATGGGGCCTTACACGGGTGGATTTTTTGCTGCGCCCCGCTCGCTCCTCATTCCCACCAAATTCAGCAACTTGAAACCCTGACTGCTCGTATAACATGTAGTGGGTAGTTGTTGTTGTGTGCTTTGCAGAACAAAGGAGGGTTCCGTTGAAAACATATAAAATCTCTTCGATTTTTATCGGCCTGGCGCTGGCAATAATACTGCTGGTAGTGAGCGCGTGCAGCGCGCCCGGTACCACCGGTAGTAGTAACAGTAGTTCGCTCACTGTAATGCAGGTGTTGCAGAACAGCGCGAAGGCGATGCAGAATCTCAAGTCCGTCCACTTTAATACAACGACAAAGGCCTCTTTTCAAGGCTCATCATCGTCATCCGCATCGTCTCCAGGCGCTATCACCGTCAACTTGAAGGCGACCGGCGACCAGCAGTCTCCGAATGAGCAGGCACAAATTTCGTTGAACAATATGATGAACATAGCTGAAGTCGTGACAGCCGACAAGGTCTACGTCCAGAATACACAGGGAAAGTGGTATGTGCTGAATAAAAGCGATTTGAAAGGTCAATCGGGCGATCTGTTGAACGGCAGCAATCTGTTCAACATGAACACCTTGATGTCCATTCTAGAGCAGGTCAAGCTTACCGACCACGGCGATCAGATGCTAAACGGGCAAAGCCTGCGCCACATCACCGCGACACTCGACAAAAACGCGCTGCAACAGATTCTGACCACCAACAGCCAGCTCAGCAATGCCATCGGTAAGCAGAACATCGATAAAATTCTCAACTCCACCAGATCGTTCAATTCGACCCTGGACCTCTGGATTGACGAGACTCACTTCTACGTTCATCGCACGGAACTGAAGGTCAACGCGAATGCCGACCTGAGTTCCCTGGCTACTCCCGATACCCAGAACGGCGTTAAACTGCCGTCGAACGCGACGATTACCCTCGATACAATCGTCGACCTGAGCAACTTCAACACACCCGTGACGATCACCCCACCAGCAAATGCCACGCCGACGAATAATCCAGGCGTGATTTTTGGCATGGATTAAATGTTGTAGTAAGCAGCAGAGGCAGCATATATTGCCTCTGCTGTATATTTTGTTTTTGAATGCGGACCGGTGAAACGTGGATAGTAAAGATTTTCCTCGTGATAGAAATCTACTTCTTGCCAATCCTGCTCTAACAACGCTCCGTTCGCAACGTTTCTGGTTTCTCTTGCGCGCGTTGCTGTCATTGATTGTGGCGAAGACGGGGCGGGCGCTGTATGATTCGGGTGGTAACCCAGGCTAATCACTCAAACCATTAAGATTCCTATTTAATCTCAACCAGATCGTAACTTTTTCTCTATTCAAGGATTTTTCTGCCTTCCCTATAATTGATACTGATCTTATCAGATGGGGGGGGGCTGCTTTAAAGTACAACAGGAGCTACCTGCTCAAGAGGTAACTCTTTGGCAATAACTTATAAAATTTGAGATATCTATGCCACCCACAAATTCCTGGGAACCATTCTTTGACAATCACGCCCCACGCTACATGCAGAACAAAGTTTCATTGACTTCCCCATCCTGCATGATTTATACTCCAATCATAAACAATCACATCTCACCAAAAAGGAGACACCCTTGAAAGACACGGGCACATCATACAGGCAGTAACGCTATCACTTCATGGCGGAAAACTTGTAGACCGCTTTTATAGATAAGCGGATCATAGTTTCGCCGCAATTTGCGAGATTTTCTTTTTACTGCCGTATGCCGTGCTCGTGGGATTGAGCAGGCTCCTTCCTTTCTCATCGACCAATTGCCCCGGCCCGCGCATCCCCCGCTGCTTCCTGAACAGGAAACCCTTGTTGTTTTTCAGCAGCAGTAGCATGGCATACGCACGAACTTTTTGATATGCGAGGTATGCTATGCTATTGCAGGCGCGCAACATCTCAAAATTCTACGGGGCCATCACCGTACTCGAGGATGTCTCCTTCGTCCTCAATGAAGGCGAGCGCACCGGTCTCGTTGGCCCCAACGGAGTCGGCAAATCAACGCTGCTCAAAATCTTGATTGGACAGGAAAGCGCCGACTCGGGTTCCTTCTCTTTCGCGCCTTCAACCGAAATTGGCTACCTGCCACAGACAACGCCCGAATTTTACGGGCACACGATGCAGGATTTGATCCTGGAATCGGTCGGCAATTTGCGCCAGTTGGAAGAGCGCATGCGCGAGCTTGAAACCGCTATGTCCACCGCCGGCGAAGAGCAACTCGCCGCCTTGATGGAAGAATATGCCCT
The DNA here is from genome assembly GCA_035653615.1 of Ktedonobacteraceae bacterium. NCBI lineage: Bacteria > Bacillati > Chloroflexota > Ktedonobacteria > Ktedonobacterales > Ktedonobacteraceae > Ktedonobacteraceae bacterium. The sequence continues at coordinate 46,444 of DASRBN010000019.1, forward strand.
CATCTCAGGGCGTTTCGAGGATCGCGGCGGCTACGAACTTGACCACAAGATCGACACTATCCTGGATGGGCTGCGCATCTCCTACCTGCCGCGCAATCGCGAGATGCAGACGCTTTCGGGCGGCGAGAAGGCCCGGGTAGGACTGGCAACGCTACTTCTGAGATCGCCGGATCTGCTATTACTGGACGAGCCGACCAACCACCTGGATGTCGCTAGCCTGGAATGGCTCGAGTCCTATCTCGCGCGCTACAAAGGTGGTATATTGCTCGTCTCGCACGACCGGCAATTCCTCAACCGCGCCGTCAACGCGATTTTCGAAATCGATGAATACTCGCACCACCTGAAAAAGTACGAGGGCAACTACGATGCCTACGTACAGGCGAAGGCGGCTGAACGCGCGAAATGGGAGGAGGACTACGAGCGGCAGCAGGAAGAAATCAAAGAATTGCGCAAACGCATCCGCGAGACGGCGCGCAATGTTGCTCATAATCGCCCACCCCGGGATGGCGATAAAATGGCCTATGATTTCTTCGGCGGGCGCGTCCAGAACACCATCTCGCGCAACGTGCGGGCCGCCGAGGAACAGCTGCAGCGCATCGAAGCCAATCCCATCCCGAAGCCGCCGAAGCTGATGCAGGTCAGCCCGAACTTCAACGTGGAGCCGCTGCAATCCCAGGTCGTCATCAGCGCCGAGAAACTCACGAAATGCTGGGGCAGCAACTGCATTCTCCGCGATGTCAGTTTCACGATAGCCTCTGATGCGCGTATCCTGCTCTTCGGCCCCAACGGCGCGGGCAAGACCACGCTGCTCAAGATACTCACCGGCCAGGAACAGCCCGACGGCGGCGAAGTGCGTGTAGTAGACAGCGCCCGCATCGGCTACCTTCCCCAGGACCCGGAGATGGACCTCAACAAAACGGTGATCGAGACGTATCGCTACGGCCAGGTAGGTTACGAGGCCGAATTCGTAGGCAGGCTGATCGGCTATGGCCTGTTCCGGCTTGAGGACATGCAAAAGAAAGTCGGCCAGTTAAGCGCCGGCCAGCGTCGCAAGCTGGAGATCGCCTGCCTGATGGCCGAAGGCCCAAATGTGCTGCTGCTCGACGAACCAACCAACTACATCAGCCTGGACGTGCTGGAAGCCTTCGAATCCGCGCTTCTGATCTTTCCCGGTCCGGTAATCGCGGTTTCACATGATCGCTGGTTCATACAGCGGTTCGGGGGGAAAGTGTGGGAACTGGTGGAGGGGAGGATAGTGAGGGAAGAATAATCTTAACCATAACAAAAATAAATATAACCAATAACTTGAAAGAATGTAACAGACTATGGTATTGTTATCTGAGAGGCAAAGCCTTCTTCACAGAAGTTCGGCCTCGTAAATGAGATGGCTCTATCTCAAGACAGGCTTTCAGGCCTCTTCGTGAGTGGAATAGCGCCGGGAAGCTGTTTTATTTCGTTCGTCTCGATTAGCAAAGGAGAAATAACTTGTCAGCAGCGCAGGAATTTCAGAAAGCAAACGAATCTTATGCCGCCAATTTCCAGAAAGGTGATTTAGCTATGCCGCCTGCCAGGCATGTAGCGGTGCTTACCTGTATGGATGCGCGCATCGATCCCGCCCGCGCCCTCGGTCTTGAAGAGGGAGACGCGCATGTTATCCGTAACGCCGGTGGGCGTGCCTCAGAAGCGCTTCGTTCGCTGATCATTTCCGAACAGTTGCTCGGCACTACCGAGATCGTCGTTATTCACCATACAGACTGTGGTATGCTCACTTTCAGCAATGCAGACCTGCAGGCAAAAGTGAAACAGGACCTGCACGCCGATGCCGGCAACATCGACTTCCTGCCGTTTAGCGACCTGGAACAGTCGGTGCGCGATGACGTTGCGTTTCTCAGAAACTCGCCGTTCATTCCTCAGAACATCGACATCAGCGGCTTCATCTATGACGTGAAAAGTGGAAAGTTATTGCCTGTAACCTGATGATACTTAAGGTCGACAGAAACCAGGGCGACCGCCAGGGGATGCCCCTGGTGGTTGCCCTGGTTTGTATCCCTCTAAGAAAAGATAGAGAGCAAATTGCCAAAACTGATACTCGTAAAACATGCCCAACCACAAATTGACCCCTTTATGCCGGCGCGCGAATGGCCTCTCTCACCAGAAGGCAAACTGCTCTGCCGGACACTGGCGAATAAATTAGCGGCATACGAGCCGGACGTGATCGTTTCCAGTACCGAACCTAAAGCGGTAGAGACCGCCAGGATCGTTGCCGAACGCTTACAAAGGCCTTTCGAGATCGTCGAAGGACTGCACGAGCATGATCGAAGCAACGTGCCTTTCTATTCTCCCCAGGTATTCGAGCAATCGGTTGCCACTTTCTTCCAGCAACCCACGGAACTGGTCTTCGGACGCGAGACGGCTGCCCAGGCGCGGGAACGCTTCTCGCGAGCCATCGAGGGTGTGCTTGAAAAGTACCCAGATAGCAACGTTGCGATTGTGGCACACGGGACCGTGATGACGCTGTTCGTGGCCGCTCACGCGCAGATAGAGTCGTTTGCGTTCTGGAAAGGGTTAGGGATGCCGTCGTTCGTCGTGATGGAGAGACCGGGGTTGGAAGTCCTGGAGGTGGTTAATCGGATTGAATACGAGGAGCTTTAAGCAATACTATCACATACTCATTTACGATAACCGGGTCGGTGAACGCATCCCCTCTATAACGCTCATCGACCCTTTATTTATGGGGATGTTGCTCAATAAGGTTGCAACATTCCGCTACATATCTTCCCAGCTTCTCAAACTTTGATATCCCAGATTGTCTGGCCGCTACTTGTAATATCAGCCTCAAAGGTAAAACGAGGTAGTATAGTGCTGGATTCGACAAGTGGGGCTGAGAGGACTCGAACCTCCGGCACACGGTTTAGGAAACCGTTGCTCTATCCACTGAGCTACAGCCCCGGCACCACAATTTTACCATAGAAGTCAACGCTGCTTCAATGTGTGTACTTTTCCACAATTTAGAACATTTGTCCACATACTTATCCACATTTCTACCTGCATGCGCAAGTACTGCTCGAAGCACCTCGCTACCTTCTTTCAGATGCTCAAGTTATTCGTTTGATTTTTACTTGATCTTTGTTGGGATTCCCGGTTATACTCTTGATGAAGGAATAAAGGCCGAGGTAGTCATCAGGATATTTGTCCACTTCCATGATTGAAACAGCTATCAGAGCATAGACAGGAGACCTATAATGGACGACAAGAAAGGCATCATCAACCAGCAACCAACGAAAGTATCAGGTTCGCACGCACCTCCCCAAACGGGCTACTACATTGTAGTGGGCGATGCAGAGCACCCTGAAGCAAAAGAGGTCCCTGTCTATGACCGTCGACAAGGAGAGCCAGCGACGAAGGCTTCGATTGGACAGGCAGTCAAGGTTTCGCAAATCCAGGAAGCATGGTGCCAGGTGCAAAGGCCAGAGTTCAATGGATGGATGCCTGTTGCACACGTGGCCTTCCAACCTCAACCCGCACAGACAAAGATTACATGGTCGAAGAGCAATGGCCCTCTTTACGGAAAGAATGGTGCCCCCGACCCGGATGACGTGCGGCAAGGGAACCTCGGCGATTGCTACTTTCTCGCTCCGCTGGCAGCAATAGCGAATACGCTTGATGGGAAAAAACTCATAATGGCCATGCTCCGACCAAAGGCTCCGGGTCTGTTTCAAGTCACATTTTGTAACATCAACTCTAAAAATAAAGTGTATCTCAACCAGGAAGAGGATTCAGTGATAGTAGATAGCTGGTTTCCTCTTGCCAGTAGCGACAACTCAAAACCAGCAACATTTCTTTATTGTCCCGCAAAGCCAATCCACGATACGAGCATTCCTATCTGGCCAGCCGTTCTGGAAAAGGCATATGCTCAGTGGGACCCCGACGGATACAAGGGCTTAGATAACCAGGCCTGTTCACGGGCGATTGCTCATCTCACAGGCCTGGAGCCACGTTCTCTGCACTGGAATCCCACCTCGACAAAGCAGGCAAAAATAACATGGAATAATAGAACCTTTGCTTTCGAAGAGCAAGAAGACGAAATGAAAGACAAGATGAAAGCGGAGTTGCCAAATGTAGACCCGGCGGACCTCTTGCTGGTATTACGCGAAGCCAGCAAGAATGCCGACGCTATCCTCGTCGCAGGAAGTTTGATTAAAAGCAAGAACGATACTAATTTCCTGGATGAAGCGTATGAGATTAAGGACAGCCACCAGTATGTCATCCTTCAAATCAATGAAGATGGCAGTCTCTTGCTCTGGGAGCCAAAGGCCGGACAACTCAAAAAGCCACTTCCAATTGAAAAATTCGCCCAGCTCTTTGATGATGTGCTTACTGTCAACTGTAGTCAATCGCTCTTTTTCAAATGAGGGATGCTTTCCTCACTCGAAAACGCTGCATAACTTAATAGTACCTCTGCCAAAAATGTAGGAGGGCCGGCTACCCCTTATGGAGAGCCGGCCCTTGCCTTACGGGTGCCTGCTTAACGATCTTATGTACTGTGACGAGATTCCGGTTACCGGAGCCGATCAATCGGTCCCTACGGATGCCGGACGTACTTGCTCAAGTACGTAAGTATCTCACTGGCCGGAGATTCTGGCTCAGATGGAGTCAGAAAATTGCGCTACCGGGTGATGAACGTCACGCCAGGTCCTGGCGTAAACTGGACATCGACGACCTGCCAGGGATCGCTGCCCCAGCTCATGTTGCTGGCTATGACACGATTGCCCGGCAGCACCTGCTCGACGACTGCCACGTGGCCGCCACCATAAGCGCCTTCTACCCACGGCTGCAGATCGACGATAGCGCCGACCGTGGGCAGGCTGGAAACGTGCCAGCCAAACTGGTACGCGCGCGCCGTCCACTCCCAGGCTTCGGAATTAATGGTCCATGGCACGTAGTAGCCATGCATCTGGCGATATCGCTCATTTGCCCACCACGTGCAGCTACCATAGGGGAAAACGTTGTACGAACCACCCACGGGCGGATTATTATTCGACGGCTGGCTATAGGTGGGAGGTTGACTGACCGGCGGATTGGAGGAACTTCCGCCATTTGAGCCTGCACCAGGAATGCAAATAACCTGGTTGACATATATGAGATTGGGGTTGGAGATATGATTGTAGGACGCCAGATTCATATAGGTCGTGCCATACCGGCCGGCAATCCCTGCAAGGGTATCTCCCCCAACGACTATGTAAGTTCGATCACCGCTGCCACAGGTCGCGAATGACTGCGCATGCGCTTTACCCGTGTTCGCACCCAGCGTGACTCCCAGAAACAGCAGTCCCAGTATAGCTGCTACACTACACTTTGCTACAAAACTCGACGCACTACGATTGACAAATAGCCCCAACCATTGTTGGTATTTTTGCATTGTACCTTTCCTTTGATTTACAACTTGCACCCGCAAGCTGTTGCATTTCTGCTCCACGATTACAGGATACAAACTCCAACAACCCGCAATCGCGTCGCATAGACAACGCTGCATATAGTAGCATACACACGATGAAACACAATGAAGCAGTCTGAAAATAGGAGAAATAGGCTATATGATTCATAATGAAGAGATTATATAAAATGGAGGTGTGGGTATGCTTTTTGGGTCGGGCAGAGGCAATCAACAGACTTCTCCGGCTTAGTCAAGTGAGAAATCAAGGGTTTTTTTCAAAGATTAAGGCGAAAAATAGGTAACGAAATGCTTATGCTTCTCGCCACGAGACACAAATGTATCCGGCTAAACTGCTAGTTACACGGAAGTTGGCCGGAGATTCTTCGCTGCGCTCAGAATGACATGCCCCGGAGACAGCCGGCTGTCTCCGGGGCATGTCATTCTGAGCGCAGCGAAGAATCTCTATCCCACCGCCTGAACAGGCACGCGACCAGCCGCAGGCATGTCATTCTGAGCGAAAAATGCCGAAGCCCTGAGCGCAGCGAACGCGGAAGAATCTGCAAGGAGCCACGTCGATCAGGGACTTGCTTCAGATTCTTCGCTGCGCTCAGAATGACAAGTCCGAACTGGCTTTCAGTGGCAAACAGTTGAAATTCTGTCGGAAGTAATGTAGAATACGTAAAAAGCGTATTTTAACTTTCAACTGGCTGTTTTTTTACCTCTGAGGAGAAGGACCCCATGATTAGAGATCGCGCTGAGAGAAGAATGTATCGTAGAAGTCCGGGCCGGCAATATGGCTACGAGTATGATCCACTACATTCTTCCGGGCAGAATAGCTCCGGTCAAATAGAACACACGGATGTTCTCTCACAACGCGATGCATGGTCTTCTCAGGCAGCTGCGGGCGCTTCCGCCGGTCCTCGCACAACGGGACTACTGGCTCCCCGTCCTGATCCGCGCCGCACGCGCCAGCTTTTGCGCCAGAATATCCTCGCCAGCAAATCAAAATCGGCCCCGCTGGTTGAAACGGATCAGCTTGTCCCTGACATACAGACTCATCATCTCTCGCCGAATGATAATCAGTATATGTACGACGATGAACAGGACGACACGCTGTATAGCAGTCGCCGTGCCCGTTCTGCTCAGGTATATCCCTCTCATCCTCGCGCCGGAAGCTACGTTGAGACCAGGCAGGATATGGTCGAGAGCGAGTATGATGCTGGCGTCCCTGAGTATCTTGACCCTGACCTTGGTATCGAAGAAGACGAATATAGAGATGAAGATCCGCTTGAACGCCGCCTGATGCGGCCTGAGTCGCAGCGCAGCAGGACACCTTCTCGCCGCATCGATGAAGAGTATGCGCCTGAGCCTTACGAGCGAGGAAGACGGCGCAGCGCACCGGTTGAATACGACGAGTATGAAGAAGACTACGCCGGTGAAGAGATAGAAGACCGGCCAGCACCTCGCAAAAAGAAAAAGAAGTCAGTCTCGAGGCGCAAACTGCTGATCGGCGCCATCGCGCTTGGCGGGACTGCCGTCGCGGCCTACGAACTGGCGCCCCATATACCTACCGCACTTGAGAACGCTGGAACAAATATTGAACACGAGATTCAGGATGCCTTCAATCGTGGAGTCGCCGCCGGTGGAGAGGCAGTGCGCAAAGAATTCATCAATGCCCTGGATGATCTTGAAGGTGTTTCCCTCGATGCCGCTATTGGAGCAGCCAGACTTACGCGCACCGCGTATGATGTGTTTGTCTCTCCCATCGTCACGCTTTCCGCCACCATCGCCGGAGATTTTCTTTCAGCCCTCAGCCTGGCGCTCCAGACTGGCCGGGGTTGGTTGAATAAAATCAATTACGGCAGCGCAACGCTCGACGCGCTACAAACGGTCGTCGATAGCTGGGTCAAGCAAGCCCACAACCTGCCTCAGCACTGGCAGGCTGCTACGGATACGGACCTGGACGGCGCCCAGTCTTACTTGCGAGCCTTACAGAAAAAGCTCCAGCAAGAGCAGGCGCTCCTCAACAGCCAGGCGACTCCAACTGTAACGCCAAAACCCTCATCGACACCTAAAAAATAGCGCCCCGTTCTCTACGCGGATGAAATTTTCCGACTCAAGGAGAATACTGTAGGGACAATGGCCTGTCCTTGTCCCCTCGGGGTTCTACGTCAGGACTGTAAGGACAATGGCCTGTCCTTGTCCTCTCCGGAGTTTCAGGACAGGCACCAGGCAGGGAACAGGGACAGGCCACTGTCGCTACTTGACTTACAAGAGTACACAAGTTACCATTAGGAATAATATCTCTGCCTGTTCCATTTCGACCGGCGGGTACCGGTCGAAATGGAGCATTTACACGTCAGCTTAGCTAGAAAGGAGAGACGAAAAACCTTACCCCGCATTTTTCATCTACCTGTGTCAATCTCGCGTGTATTGATTTCGTTCATTTGAGCGTTAATGACATTTTGTCAGCTTTACGGAATTGTTCAGGAGGTTTCACACATGGCAACAACTGCTGAAAGCGGCAGTGGCAGCGGCGAAGTCCTGCGTTCCGAGCGCATCGCAGGCGGTATTCTCCCCAAGGTCTTGAATTCCTTCGACATGGTCGCTATCTTCGTAGCAATCGTCCTTTTTATCAGTAACTCGGCAGTGGCGACCGCGATCAATGGGTCTCCCACCGGAGGAGCCGCCTACGTCTACTGGATACTGGGTTTTATCACTTTCCTCATCCCCGGCGCCATCGTTACCGGGCAACTTGGTTTGATGTTCCCCGGCGAAGGCTCTATTTATGTATGGACGAACAAAGCTTTCGGAGCGTTCCTGGGCTTCTTCGCCGGATTCTGCGCATGGTGGCCGGGCGTGCTGGTGATGATCGCCACCGGTGATGTCGTCGTCTCACTGATCCAGCAGCTTGGTGGTCAGTTCAACGCAAGCCTGCTGGCGGACCCCTGGTCGCAGGGACTGGTGATCATCCTGGTGATCGCCTTCTCGTTCTTTATGTCCGTGCTGCGCTTCCGGGTCACGCAGAACTTCGTCAACATCGTTTTCGTCGCCTATGGGGGCGCGATCGTGCTGATCGGCCTGGCAGCTGTTCTCTGGTTGGTGACGGGCCACGCTTCAAATACGAACTTCTCAACCAGCTGGCTGCCCAGCGGTTCGACCGCCTCGCTCTACGGCCTGATCATCCTGGCCCTGCTGGGCATCGAAGTACCCTTGAACATGGGCGTTGAGATCAACGATTCCCGTTCAATCACTCGCTACCTGCTCTGGGGATCGGTGGTCGTGATGGCCGCCTATCTGATCGGCACATTCGGCGTGCAAATCGCTGTGCCCATCAAAGATCAGCCCAATCCGTCGGCCATCGCGGAAGCCGTGCAACTCGGCTTCGGTGGGGCCGGTAAAGTACTTGGTGTGCTTGTCAACCTGATCTTCATCGGTTTCTTCATCTTCAACACCGTCGTCTACAACTATTCGTTTGGCCGCTTGCTCTTCGTCTCCGGCCTGGACCGCCGCCTGCCGACGGTCATGAGCAAAGTGAATGCCAACCGCGTTCCCTGGGTAGCAGTACTGATCCAGAGCATCATCTCCGCCTTCTTTACTGCTCTCGCGTTCATCATTATGCCGTATACTCTGAAGACCGGCTTCAAACCCGCTGATCTTTCAACTGTCGTCTATGATATCCTGCAAGCGGCAGTCACAGTCATCTGGTGTGTATCGATGGTGATGCTGTTCATCGACGTGGTCATCATTCGCTACAAATACCACGATGTTTTCAGCCGCATCCGGCTCGCGCCCGACTGGGTATTCTATGTCTGTTCGGTCGTCGGCCTGTTCGCGACGGGCTTCGGGGTCTATGTGACGTTTACCAATCCCTGGACTGGTCTGCTCACCAACAGCCAGTGGGACCTGTGGATTGGGGGTATCGGCGTTCTGTCGCTGCTGATAGGCGCGGTACTCTTCTTTGTTGGTCAGGCAACAATCAAATCAAACGTCAGTGACGAGGAGATTATTGCCCAGGTGACCGGCAGCAGCACATAAGACAGGTGTGTATAAAAAAATCGCGGGCTGGTCAACCAGCCCGCGATTTTTTACAACCCTGCGTTACCTGTACGAGGCCGGGGCCGAGTTGATGGCGCCCGTCTCCTCCATGATCTGCCGCAGTTGCTTCGCGTCGAGCGTCTCCTGCAAGCGCAGGGCACGGGCAATGCGGTCCAGCGTCTCGCGGTGTTCCGACAGCAAACCGACGGCGCGATCATAGGCCCATTTCACGATACGATTGACCTCTTCGTCGATAATCGCCGCGGTCTTCTCGCTGTACTCCCGGGAGCCATTGGCCAGCGCCGTGCCCGCGAATGGGTCCTCGCGCTCGCTGAAGGAGATAGTGCCCAAACGCTCGCTCATACCCCAGCGCGTGACCATCTGGCGCGCAATGGCGGTGACGCGCTGCAGGTCGTTCTCCGCGCCCGTCGTGATATGACCAATTGCCACTTCCTCGGCGGCACGACCGCCCAGGGCAGTCACTAACTGCGCCTCGAGATACTCCTTCGAGTAGTTATAGCGATCATCCAGTGGCGTATACTGCGTTACGCCGAGCGCCTGGCCGCGTGGCACAATCGTCACCTTGCTGACAGGATCGACATACTGCGTCAGCAGGCCGGTCAGGGCATGACCGCCCTCGTGATAGGCCACCACGTTCAAATCCTGGTCGCTCAACACCAGTGGGCGTTCCGCGCCGAGCAGGATCTTATCCAGGGCCTCATCAAAGCAGGTCTGCGTCACAGCATCCAGATTGCGGCGGGCCGCCAGCAGAGCTGCTTCGTTCACCAGGTTGGCAAGATCGGCGCCGACCATACCAGGAGTCGCGCGAGCGATGGTGATCAGATCAACATCCCTTGCCAGTGGCACGTTACGCGTATGAATTTTCAGAATCGCCAGCCGGCCATTCCAGTCGGGGCGGTCCACCGTCACACGCCGGTCAAAGCGACCTGGGCGCAGGAGCGCCTTATCAAGACCGTCCGGGCGGTTGGTGGCCGCGATCACCACTACGGCCTGGCGTACATCGAACCCATCCATTTCCACCAGCAACTGGTTCAGTGTTTGCTCGCGCTCATCGTTGCTATTGATGCTCGAGCCGCGCTGGCGACCCACGGCATCGATTTCGTCAATGAAGATGATGCTGGGCGACGCTTTCTTAGCCTGTTCAAACAGGTCGCGCACGCGGCTGGCGCCAACGCCCACCAGCACTTCTACAAACTCGGAGCCACTGATGGAGAAGAAAGGCACGCCTGCCTCACCGGCAACCGCGCGCGCAAGCAATGTCTTGCCGGTTCCCGGAGGGCCTACCAGCAACACGCCGCGTGGAATCTTGCCGCCGAGCCGCTGGAATTTGTTGGGCGTCCTCAAGTACTCAACGACCTCGATGAGATCATTTTTCGCCTCATCCACGCCCGCCACATCCGCGAATGTGGTACCCGGCCTATCCTCCAACACAACTTTCGCCCGGCTCTTGCCGAAACTGAAGATGTTCTGCTGCCCCGCGGAGGCGCGACGGAAGAGGAAGAGGAAGACAGCGCCAAACAGGACAATCCACAAGACATCGATCAAGATGTTGGACAGGATTGAATTGTCAGGCTGTGGAACAGCCTTGTAACTCACGTGATACTTGTTCAACAGTGTGACCAGGTTGGGGTCGCCGTTAGGCAATTGCGTGAAGTGGAAGCTGGTCCCTGTCTTCTGCGCACCGCTCGCATCCGTGATCGTCTGCGCCGTCTTAAAATCGCCATTGACATCCTGCCCCTGGAAAGTCACGTCCCTGACATTCCCCGCCTGCACCTCCTGGTAGAAGGTACTGTAGGGAATTTCAATCGCGTTGGGATTGCTCGTGCTGGGGCCTGAGTTAAAGAAGTATTGAAACAGATACCAGCCTACCAGTAATACGCCAATGATAATCAGCGAACGCACAATAAGCGACATGCTTGATTTGCGCGGATTATTATTGCCATTTCCATTGCTATTGCCCCCATTATTGGGAGGCATAGGATTCGGCCCCCCATTATTGGGGTTCCGTTGGTACATATAGAGAGCCTGAGCATCCATAGATTCAGACCTGCTTTCTTTGTGATCGAAGACCACCGGGGATAAACCATAGTAATGTTCTATTGTATCGCATGTGCCAGAGCACCTCAACAGTTGTTATGCAGTGGGAAAATCCCGCATGTATACTATAGGTACGTTAAAGATACGTTTCAGATTACCAGAAGTTACCCCTTCTGGCAATTTCCGGGCGAGACTGCTAATTCGCCTATCGTTTTCAGCCTGCAATGTCGTATGCTTCTAATTATAGGACGTAGCGAACTGGAAAAATGTATATGAATCGTATCAATACAGTATACCACGTCCGCAGGAAGGCGCGCCGGCCCTGATAGGCTGCACGCAGGACTTTTCAATCGCCCTGCACCAGGTGCCATCGAGTTGACAAGTCGCAAATGTTGTTGTATGATATGAGAACCGGCGCGGGGTGGAGCAGTGGTTAGCTCGTTGGGCTCATAACCCAAAGGTCGGAGGTTCGAATCCTCCCCCCGCTACTATAGACCCCTAAAAGATGGTAAGACCGGTAATTAATGACGCGGGATAGAGCAGTGGTTAGCTCGTCGGGCTCATAACCCGGAGGTCGCAGGTTCGAATCCTGTTCCCGCTACTTTTTTTGCCTGGCTCTGCTTACAGAGCAAAAGCGACCCGCCTGTCCTTAAGCTACCCTGTATTCCTTTCCAGAGGGGATTTATACCTTGCTGATAGCAACACAACTTTTGCTTTGTGTAGTTATCTGGAGGATATCTTTCATCCCCAATACATCTGTTAAGCGGCGGGCAACAGTAAGGTGGGATATCAATGGAACAGCTTAGCTCTGATAAGAAGAAGTTGGGAGAGCTGAGTCAGGCGCATGTAATAGCCAGGCTCCTTGAGAAAGGCTACAATATCCTGCTTCCATACGGGGACAGATGCTCCCCTCGAAGAACAATCAGAAAAAGGGAGTACATTTAGCTTCAGACTACGAACTGGAAGAGTAGCGGTGACAGGATTCGAACCTGTGACGCTCGGCTTATGAGTCCGATGCTCTACCGACTGAGCTACACCGCCATGCATAGATATAATATCACATGTGTCAAGAGGTAGCTGGCCGCTGATTCCCCAGAAGTAGACAAGGCCGGGCGTGCAAGGCGTACAGGCCGGGGGATGCTTCGCTGCGCTCAGCATGACATATCCCAACCATGTCATGCTGAGCGCAGCGAAGCATCTCTCGTCCCAGGTCGTCCATGCGTCCCGATTTCCGTCACCTGGCCCGCCTCTGAGTAAGCAGCGGCTGGCTGGCTCTCTATAAACTCACAACCATTACCTTTCAAGAGGGCAGCAAGTTCTGGCTGCTGTCCTCCTTTCATAAGATCACCACTTCGACCTACATCCCATTGAGAATGCGCTGCTTTTCGGCCTGGAATTCCTCGTCGGTCAGGACGCCGGATTCGCGTAGCTGGCCGAGTTGCCTGAGCTGCGCGATTCTATTGTCTGCCGGGCTGTTTGCGGGCGCCTGGTATGGTTGATATTGCTGGGCCGGTTGCTGCTGGTACTGGGGTTGGTAGGGTTGCTGCTGGTATTGCGGAGGATATGGCTGCTGGTACTGCGGATACTGCTGCTGGTATTGCTGCTGCGCGGAGCTTCCCGTGTTTCTACCCACCAGGTAGCCCAGGCCGCCCGCCATCACACTATCCAGCAAGGTACCCAATCCTCCACCCATACCGCCGCCCAGGCCGTAACCCCCTAAACCACCAATAGGCAACAATGGATAACCTCTCCTGCGCATCATGAACGGCCCTCCCATAAATGGGCCTCCCATGAACCCTCCATGCCTGTGATGATACATGCTTTTTCCTCCTTCCGATTTATTTATTTTTTGTCAATTTGATCCTACTGTTGCTGCGCTTGCTGCCGGGCCGCCGCCAGTTCCTGTTCGAGTTGCTCTATAGAACCACGCGGCACCATTCCTCCAATAAAGACCTGCGCGTTGGCGCGATCTACAGCTGCTTGCAAGCGATTGATCCATGGATGCTCCAGCAGTACAATCACTGCCGCTGTGTCCGTGGGAATTGCATTGCTGAGCGTCACGATATCTTCCGGCGTAATCAACCCCATCAGATTTTCCTTAACGGAGCCGAGATTTGATACTTCGTCATCGTTCAAATCGTGTACCTCCAGTGCCGAGATCGTGCCATCAGGATTCTTCCTGACAAAAACCAGGTCAACGACACGGATAAGCCCGTTTTCCTGAATGGCGCTGAGTTCAGGCAAAATCTCGCTCATGAACTGATTGCCCGGCGTTCCGATCACGATATATTCAAGCGGGCCTACAGGCATATATTTCCTCCTTTTGTCGCACTATAGCGCGTTCTCTAAGCCATAACTCCTCAGATAATAACCTGTCTTTCTTTAATTAATACGGATGATTAAGGGCCAGGTTTCGGCCAACACAATAGCCTGAATCAGGCAAATCCTTGACGAATTTTGATGAAAGCTTGTATTTCCTCGTAATCATTGCGTTAGTACTATTAGCAGCAAGCTTTCAATAGCTTGCCACAGCTATTCGCTTCTGTTATTATTGTTGAGGCCAGTTACCTCTTTTTTGCTAACCTGTCACGTTTTATACGTTTGGCGCTTATCTATCCGGTTACCGGCAAGAACAACAAAACTAGCATTGCTTTGTACGGAGATCACTATGGTTAAGGGCCGGTCGCGGGGCATAAAAATTCGTACCGGCGCGCTCATTGCTCTCGGCGGTACTATTCTAACAATGATAGTTGGGGGCATCATCGGGGGACGCGCTGATGCGCTCTTCGTCGCACTATGGATGATAGTCAGCGCATCTTTCACGGCAAACTCCTGGCCCTGGATCATCGTCATCGTTCTGGCCCTGGCGCTGGCTGCCTGCATTTACCTCTGGCGACAGAACGCCACGCTCATGAACAGCCAGCTTGCCGCTCTGAGTAAGCAGCGCGAAAGCCTCAGCAGCGCAGTGGCAACGAAAGATGCAAAGATTCAAGCCCTCAGCAAAGAACGGGATACGCTCGATACCCTCGACAAAGTGGTGAAGCTCGATGATTCCATACTCCGGTTACTGCCCAACCTGGTCTCAGCGAAAGACCGCGAGAACGAGATGCGCAGGCTGCTCAAGAAGCTCCTGGAAGACACCTGTGGAACGTTCGCCGGCGATGTGGATCGCGCTTCTCTCTACCTCCCCGACCCGAAATTGGGCAACGAATACCTGACTTTTTGGGAGGGCTACCAGATGCCGCCGGAGAGCATCCTCCGAACACGATTCTATGTGGGAACAAAGGAAGTAGATAGGAAACGAGGACTGGCGGGCGAAGCTTTCATTCAACACCAGATTCTGGTTGGTCATATCATTAAGGAAAGTCATGCCTGGCGCGCTGATAATGACAGCTACATAGACTTTGACAAAAAACGGCCTTTCCCACCCTATCGCGCTCTGGTAAGTGTGCCGCTTATTATTGGGGAGAATCCTGCCGATTGCCTGGGAGTCATGTGCTTCGATAGTGAGAATACTGGAGCCTTTGATTCACCAGAGGTCCAGGCCATGCTGCTAAAATTAGGCGCCCGCATCGCCTCGATACTGTTGATCTACCAGCAACTTAACGCCATCAAATAGCTGTGATGAGATTGGTAGGAGGGTGCATTGATTTTTACGTCATTGTGCTGTTATACTTAAGTTACAAATGAGGAGGGATATGCAATGCAAATGCAGCCATTGAATGAACTACCACCATCAGAGCTGTCGTATGCCGAGCGCGAAGCCATTTTATGGACGGCGGCGCGTCGCTATATGCGTGGCGAGATCACGTCTAAAGAGCTGAAAGCGATAGAGGACCGCTATGGGTGGAGTATAATTCCGAGGCTCAATAAAGTGCTACCTCCAGATCAACCTGATAAAAATCAGGCCTGAGAACTCTCATGCACTGTACTTCCTCTCTTTATCTTTATCATGTAACCGGAACAAGATAGTTTTACTGAGCCATTGGTAATGGGAGGCCATCCCCCTTGTGAAAATTCATTGTCAGGGGTGGGTACAACCAATCAGCTGCTACAGCTGTCGTAGCCCTCGAATCACAGGCGCTATAAGGCAAATCACTCCCATCAACAGGCAGAGCAGCACAGCCGTCGCAAATGCGAACGGCACACCCAGCGTTCCCAGTAATACACCGCCAACCATCCCTCCGAGCGGATAGCCCGCGACATTCAATGCCCCACGAGCGCCGAAGATCTGCCCGCGCACCCGTTCGGGAACCAGGCGCTGCGTGATCGATTGTTCCATCACGTAATAGGGCGCGGCTGCCAGTCCCGCCAGGCCCATTACAATCAGGGCAAGAGGAAGTGTATGTATAACGACCAGCGGAGCAAGTGTCAGGCCGCTGAGCAGCAGAATCGCGGCCAGCGTGATGCCCTGGCGGCGACTCTTCGTCCAGCGCTGGCTGATCAAGGCCAGCGAGAGCAATGAGCCAGCGCTGAACGCGGTCATCAGCAGGCCATAGGCCGCTGAACCCGCACCGAGCGTCTTCTGGCTATACACCGGAATGGCAACCTCGGTCAGTCCTTGCATGAAGAGGAAGAGCAGCGTCAATGTAGAGAGCAAGAAGACAGTTTGCATGCGGAAAAGCGTGCCGAAGCCGAAGAGATTTCCAGCTCGTTTACCCGCCCCTACCCCTTCATCCTGAGTATGGGAACGCTGAATACGAGGAAGCGCCAGCACCATCGCGCCCATTAAGAGGAAGGACAGAGCATCAACAAGCAGAACGAGCGGCGCTCCCATGAAAATGATCAGGAAGCCCGCGATGGCCGGGCCGATGAGCGCCGAGAAGTCCCAGCTGATCGCGGCAAGCGAATTGGCGCGCTCAAGCTCGCCATCAGGTACGATTTTAGGAACGATGATGTTCAGACCTACGCTTGAGGCAGGTGAAAGCACGCCGGAACATAGGGCCAGTACATAGACCATCCAGAGGTGTAAAGCACCGGTCAGGTAGAGCAAAGGAATGGCGGCAATAATGCAGGCGCGGCCAAAATTATCCACCGCCATAATGGTGCGCGGCTGGTAGCGATCCAGCAGGCTGCCCATCAACGGGCTGGCGACGACCGCGGGAAGCTGGAAGCAAAGCACGATCAGGCCGATAGCGATACCTGAACCCGTCAACTGCAAGACGAACCAGATCAGCGCCACCACGGTCAGTTGATCCCCCACGCGCGAAAACATCAGCCCCAGCCATAAACGCAGGAACGCGGGACGATACAACGGCGAGCGGACACGCTCCTGTTGCGCGGAAAGTAACTTGCTCATGAATGACCTCCTTTTCGTGATGTTATGTGCCAGGGGCCGATCAATCATACTTTTTTGACATACTCGCTCAACAACCCACCTACGCTCTCCAGCACCTCGTTGCGCAGGCTGTAGCGGTGATCGCTCATACGCATGCGAACAAGGCCGGCCTGGCGTAGGGCTGTCAGGTGATGCTGCATAGTCGTTTTCGGGACACCAAACTCATCGGCGATTTCTTGCAACGTATAACTGCCCGTCGCCAGCCGCTTTACCACGCGCAGGCGTCGTTCGTCGGCCAGCGCCTTGACAAGACGCACCAGCCGCGCCGGGGGCGTCTCACTATCGGCAGTAATACTCTCATCGGCGACGGGATAACAGAAGATGCGCGTGCCAGCTCGCTCACCGGAAGTGCTCCAGGGACGCAGGATATAGGAAGGAATGAGTACGACGCGCCGGATGCCCGGCTCCGGGACGTATTCCCACCCGGTAGCCGCCTCGATCAATTGTTCCGCCGCCATACTCGCCTGCAAAGCACGTTTGGCCTCGGCATCTCGCGCCAGGATAGGCAAGATTTGCGGCTCCTGCTTCTGAAAGACCTCGTCGTACCAGCGCCGCAGGATGTCTATCAGCAGGCGCTTCGTGGCCTCAATGTCGAGCGCGAGCAGCCAGCGCAGCGTTCTTTGCCAGTCGGCATCGTTGGGGAACGACGTTTTGAGCAATTGCTTTTGCGCGCCAGCATCTCCCTGCGCCGCCTGGAAGATGATATCAGGCGGCGTGACGCGGCGATGCTCGCGTACATAATACCCCAGCAGGTGCAGGCGTATTTCGAGGGCATCGGTCTGCTCAAGGAAGCCAAGAAAGGTAGGAACGTCTCGCGGCTCCGGGCAATCGTATACGAGACTGAGTAGATGTTCCCACACCTGGTTGGTACGAAAATTGAACTGCTCGATGGTTGCCAGCAGGTCGGGCGAAGCCAGCTGGCGCACGCTGTCGAACCAGCCGGGCCCTGCTTCATAGCTGGCCCGTCTCGCCTCATCGCTCAGCACATACAGCGTCATCAGGCATTCATGGGCCGCGCTGACCTCGATTTCGGCGACCAGGGGAGCTTGCTGATCAGTTCTGCTCTGTCCGGGCATACCATTTCTCCATATCGAACGACTATACTCATATCAAACGAAGTTTTTCGTTTGATATGAGTATAGTCGTTCGACAACTGTTTGTCAAGAGGAAGGAATATTTCATGTTCCTTTCGCGAGAGGCTTATTTGGGGCGAGCAGACACCGACTCATATGATGGGTGACACATATTGAAAGTATCCATTGCGATAAAAATAGAAGTTCATCCGCAAGTTGGCTTGTGAGAATGAAAGGACCGGGATACAATGCGGTCCTTTCATTCTCAAGAGCCAGTATCCCTCTCATACAGTGAAAACTTCAGAGCACCCGCAGGACGTGAGAGCACGCCCCCATAGTAACTCAGCCAGTTCTTCAAGTGTGCTAGCCGAGGCCGCAGCAGGAATGTTCTTGAAAATGTGTGAGCACACGTTGAACTCAAACAGTAACGTCATGCTCATGGCCTTCCGGACAAAGTCGCGTTGTAAGGCCGTATCAAACCCATAGGCATCCAAAAATGTCCAAAGTAATTGCCTGTTCGAGTCAAACAAACCCAGATGGAGCGCCACCAGCTCATACATGCGATCACCAACTTTGGCATCACCAAAATCAATAATGCCAGATGGTTGCCAGTGCCCAGTAATGCTCTCTCCTAGCACATGATCACTAGTGAGATCACAGTGAATCAAAGCAGGCGTTTCATCTGTGTCAATCAATTCTGTCAGATCTGGCAGATACCTCTCGATCTGTGCGACGAGATGAGCGGGTAGCACGCCCCAACGAACATGGTTGTTGACCACCTCTGCCCGTTGTTCCGCGAGAAACTGCAGAAACGGCTCCCATCTTGGCAGTAATGGTCCAGCCTCCACCAGTGGAAGAGCGTGAAGACGACGTACCACCGGTCCCAGCCATGTAGCGATTGCTAAACGATCTGTATCACTGAGTTCCGACTCACTCATACTCAGACCGGGGATAATCTGTGTGACAATGTAGGGCCAGGACCAGCCATCGTGTGCATCAAAGAGCTCCCCAGAGGCGACCAGAGATGGCGCTGGAAGGTCTGGCTGAGTGGCGATGAGGCGATAGACTTCGTGCTCAACGAGGAAACTCCGTTCTCCATCGAAGAGATCGGAATAGAGTTTGATAACATAGGTTTCATTAACGATAAAGACAGGATTCGTACCTGGAAACCCTGCGCGTACAGTGGTACACTCCCCCAATTCGTGACGTGTGCAAATGGCAGCCACATACGCCTGCCAATAGGAAGGGTTCGTGAAACAGCGAGCGTACTCCTGACGAGTTGCAAAGGAGAGTCGTTCTACATTCATGGCAGTTCCAATCTATTCTGCATCAGAAATCATGGATAATTTGCGATTCTTGTCAACAACGCTTTTTTCAGGGAATGACAACGTATGGAGGGGCACGAGGAAAACGAGCACTTGCACTCTTGCAAGCGTGGAGAGGAGCAAAACTGGTACAAATAGATAGCTCATCACTTCTTGTGATGAGACGGAGAAGCAGAGATATTCTTGGCAGCCTTAGAAGCAGTTAATGAGGGTGTTGGAGCCAAGCCATCTGTCTCTCTCACTTTCTTGTGTGGAAGTTCTTCTTATTCAGTATACAAGATTGCCTGGGCCGGGTCAAACCTGGAGAAAGTGGGGGGTATCCTTGTATGCCGTCGTGAAACAGCGGGATCTGCACAACCACAATGCGACTTCTGCGTTTCCGTTGGTGCACAGGGGCCGACTCGCGAATGATCACAAACCACTCGACTTCGCCGGGTTGCCACAGCTCTAATTGTACAGACTGATAGCGGTGATCATAGAGACGAGGGGAACCAACACGGCTAAAGTGGCGGTCGTCCGGTTGCCATTCCACAGAGTACCGTGAGAGCCGCTCCTGGTGGTAGTCAAGAGTAAGCACATCTTGAAAGATATCGACCTGGACTGTTTCACCTGCCAGGTTCCTTGAGTAGTGGCTGGATCTGCTGCCAGTCATGGGTGGGTTCGCGGCGCTCATATCGGCGTCTGGGCATGGAAGATCCCTCTCAGGTTGCAGAGATATGATGAACTCCCCCTGAAGAGTATATTACACGGTTTCTGTTGTACAGACAAGGAAAATTTGTCCGAAGTCACAATTTTATCGCAATGGATACTTTCAATATGTGTCACCCATCATATGAGTCGGTGTCAAAGAGGACATAGGCAAGAGCGGTGGGAACGCATCCCAGGTACAGCAATATCAACCATCCCCATGCTGAATACACAAGTACCAACCTGGTTGATGCAGCACAGACAAGCAACACCAGCGTTCCAGTTCCGAACGCGACAGCGCTTATCTGCAACGGATGACACCTACCGGTGAGTAATCGTCCGCATAGGATGAATCCCGCATAGCCGCAGGCTGAGAGAAACGCGAGTCCCGTCCCAACGAGTGAGGCCATTCCTTCACCCGTGTGAGATCGCGTCCCAACAAGGAGCACTGTTCCACTCAGAGCGGCGACGAGGACAATGAGGGTTATCAATGTCAGGCGCTCCCGTGCGATGCAGGTAGTGAAGACAGTGATAATCACGGGAGCCACACAGATGGCAATCAGTGTTGAGACACCTACACCATCGGAAGCAAGAGCCGCAATATAACAGGCCTGGGAGAATGCTATCATACTGCCCATGAGCATCATCACCCCCAGATCACGGCGCTTCATGCGAAAGAGGCGGCGACCAAGGCGCGTCCAACACGCGAGAAAAAACAGGGGCGTTGCGATAGCCAGGCGTAAAAAACTCAACGATAGGGCATTGGTGACACCAGAGGTATACAGCGCCTGGTTCGCAATGCCGACCGTGCCCCAGGAAATCGAGGCGCAAACAATGAGCAAGAAGTCACGACGAGATGTATCTTGAGAGAACATGAACGTATCCTTTCCTCAGATGCACATAGAGAAACGTTGAAACAATGCAAAGAGGGCAGGATAAGCACACACACAAACAACACACAAACTATTCTAGAGTGTGTTAGAAAGAGGATAAAATCATTCTCCCTGCCCTAGCGAAGAGCAACGGGAGGAGGAGAACAATGAAGAGGTGAACCGGAAAATACGAGACTAACCATCGTGAATCTATCCTTGTCTATGACAAACTGGAAGTATTGTACTTCTCCTCTTAAGTATAACAGCGAAGAGGGGAGAATTGTCAAGCCTGCTGGCAATTCAATCGTCATCAACCCGGCAGCGAGCGACAACTTTAGCGAACAGGCGACCCAGGCCATGTGGATCGGATTTGCACATCGCATCTGTGATCTGTATTTTAGAGGCGAAATCGACACTTTTCAGGCCAATTTGTAGGTGATGATGAACTTATTCGCCCCCGGTTCCCGACTCATCGAGCCGCGCCGGATTATCCACCTGATTCAGGCGATTCCAGAGGACGTAATCGGTATGCTTCTTGGGCACGTAGTAATGGCCCTCGTCAGCAACCATACCACCCGTGGCGACGAACTCGCCCTGCTCCAGGTGCATTAGATCGATATATTTCGCGCCCTGCTCCAGGCGATCTCCCAGCGGAATGATCTCGATGTTGCGCAGTTCGTCGTCGGTCAGGTCGCCCAGCTTGCCGTACAGTTCTTTGATATCGCTGGCGCGCAGCCCGATATCGACCGGCTCGGAGCGCAGGCCGTAGTTCGCGCCCGCGAAATCGTCCGGCCTCAAGTCCTCTTCGAAATCATTGGTCTGGGTGGAATGGCCTTCTGGCTGGCGCTGTGCCTTCTCATGCATGCGAGAATTCTTGCGACCACCGGAAGCGTTCGAATCGCTTCCCGAGCGGCGCTCACCCTTTTCCATCATGACCTCGGATTGCTCTCTATTCGTTGTCGCCTCCGGGTGCATCACGCGCTCAGGCGGAACTTTAGATTTCTGCGGCAACTTACCCGGGTTTTTGTGTTCTCGCGCCTGTTCTTCGTAAGTCTCTTGTTTCTTATAGGTGCCGGTCGTAATCGGCGTGCTTTTATCTGGATTATTGCGGCCACGGCGTTCTTCAGCGGGTCGTTGTTGATGTCTTTTGGGCACAGTTTCCCTCCTTTTATGTATTTCACAGTCCTTGCCAGAATTCATGGTAGTATTCAATCTGATTTACCTGCACCTAATAAATGGTACGTTCAACAGGAGAAAACGTGTCAGCAGGCTTTGCTCTCATTGTCGTTCACCCTAAAATCTGATATAGTAAAAAGGCATAAACGTACCTACCTACCTACCATCACACCGGAGTGAACAACTATGACAGCACACGACACAGCAGCGGCCTCGACCACCTTGAAACGCACCCCGCTCTATGATGAACACCGCGCGCTAGGCGCGCGCATCGTAGAGTTCAGCGGCTTCGAGATGCCCGTTCAATATACCAGCATCATCGAAGAACACCGCGCGGTACGCACGCATGCTGGCCTTTTCGATGTCAGTCACATGGGCGAATTCAAAGTCGAAGGCCCGGATGCGCTTGCGTTCTTGCAGCACCTCGTCCCCAACGATGTTTCCCGCCTCGCCATTCACCAGGCGCTCTACACGCAGCTCTGTCTTCCGAATGGCGGCACTGTCGACGACCTGATTATTTATCACCTTGCCGAAAACCACTACATGCTGGTCGTCAACGCCGGCAACATCGACAAAGACTTCGCCTGGGTGCAGGAGCAGACGAAAAATTTCAATGTCCAGGTCATCAATCAATCGGACACCACCGCCCTGCTCGCCCTGCAAGGTCCCGACGCCCAATCCATCTTGCAGCCACTGACCAAAGTAGACCTTGCCGGCATTCGCTACTACCATTTCGAGCCGGGCGTCGTCGACGGCGTCGACTGCATCATCTCGCGCACCGGCTATACAGGCGAAGATGGCTTCGAACTCTACTGCGCTCCCATAGATGTCGTCAAATTGTGGCGAGATTTGCTGGCGGCCGGCAAAGACAAGGGCCTGCTGCCCGCCGGCCTGGGAGCGCGCGATACGCTGCGACTGGAAGCCGGCTACTGCCTGTACGACCACGAACTGAACGAGCAGACCAATCCGCTCGAGGCCGGCCTGGGCTGGACGGTCAAACTCAACAAGGGCGATTTCATCGGCCACGACGCGCTGCTGAAAGTCAAAGAAGAAGGCCTCAAACGCAAGCTCATCGGCATCGAGATGATCGAACGTGGCATCCCCCGCGGCGGCTACGCGATTTACGACAATGACCGCCAGATCGGCACGCTGACCAGCGGCGCGCCCAGCCCGACCCTGAACAAAAATATCGGCATGGGCTACGTCGACGCGGCAGACGCCGTCATTGGCAAACCCGTCCAGATCGACATCCGCGGAAAACGCACCGCGGCGCAGATCGTCGCGCTGCCATTTTATAAACGCAAAAAATAAGGAGCAGGGGGGATGAACACATGAATGAGGTATGAGCATGCCATCGCCACGGCTCTGCCGTAGGGGCCGATTGATCACGCCCACCGCCGATGTATCGGCCTGCCATTTATGTACCCTTCCCCTCATAACGTCTCTACAAACAAGGAAAGGACTTTCGTATTTATGGCAAACCTGAACTACCCTTCCGACCTCAAGTACAGCAAGACCGACGAATGGGTGCGCGTCGAAGGCGACCAGGCCACCATTGGCATCACAGACTATGCCCAGGATCAGCTGGGCGACATCGTCTACGTCGAATTACCCTGGGACGGATCTCAGAACATCCTCCATGAAGGAAAGTTCGGCGACATCGAATCGGTCAAGGCCACCTCAGAACTTATTTCACCGATCAGCGGCGAAGTCATCAAGGTCAATGAAGCCCTGAAGGACACGCCGGAGCTGATCAACGACAAACCCTACGACGATGGCTGGATGGTCGTCATCAAGATGGCCAACCCCGCCGAGCTGGATAGCCTGATGAGCGCTGACGAGTACAAGGCATATTTACAGGGGAGATAAAGAGCCACCTGCATCCTATTTCTCATTGGCAATACCGCGCACAGAGGTGCTAAAATGTAGGGACGCGATGAATCGACATTTCATTGCGCCCCTATGTCTATCTACCGTTTACTGTCCCGCACGTAAACTCAAGGGAGAGTTTTATATGAGCTATATTCCAAATACACCTGAAGACCAGCAGGCGATGCTGGAGACGCTGGGGCTTTCTTCATGGGAAGCGCTGCTGGCACCGGTTCCCGAGAATGTGCGCCTGAGGCGTCCCCTCGATCTGCCGCCTGCCCTTCCTGAACCCGATCTCAAACGTCTTATCAGCGGTATGGCCGCTAAAAATAAAAATCTGGATACCGTCATATCTTTTCTAGGCGCCGGCACCTATGACCATGCTATCCCAAGTGTCGTGCCTCATTTGCAGCGACGTTCGGAGTTTGTCACCTCCTACACGCCTTACCAGCCCGAAGTCAGCCAGGGCATGTTGCAGGCTATCTACGAATTTCAAACCATGGTCTGCCAGATCACGGGACTGGACATCGCGAACGCCTCGCTTTATGATGGCGCCACAGCTATGGTTGAAGCCGTGCTGCTGGCCGTCGGTCCCGGCGGGCGCGGCGAGGTAGTCATCTCAGAAGGTGTTGATCCACAGTATCGCACCGTCCTGCGCACCTACGCGCACGCGCGCGGCTTCAGCGTCAAGGAAGTACCGACTCAGAACGGCGTCACCTCCATCGAGGCGCTGAACGAAGCCGTAACACCAACCACCTCCGCCGTCGTGATTCAGCAACCGAACTTCTTCGGCTGCATCGAAGACGTGAAGGCAATCGAACCAATCGCGCACAAAGGCAAAGCCGTCTTCGTCGCCACCATCACCGAACCGGCCTCGCTCGGCATCCTGACCCCTCCTGCCGGGTATGGAGCGGACATTGCCGTGGGCGAGCTGATGAGTTTCGGTAATCCCATGAGCTATGGCGGTCCCGCGCTGGGCTTCATGGCCTCGCGCAGCAAATATATGCGCCTGCTGCCGGGCAGGCTCGTCGGGCAGACGGTCGAAGAGGGCGGCGAGAAGCAGACCGGCTACGTACTGACGCTGCAAACCCGCGAGCAGCACATCCGCCGCGAGCGTGCCACCTCCAATATCTGCACCAACCAATCGCTGCTGGCCGTGGGCGCGACGATTTACCTGGCGGCGCTCGGCAAGCAGGGCTTCCGCGAACTCGGCGAGCTCTGCCTGCAAAAAGCCCATTACGCATTCCGCCAGATCGCGGCCATTCCGGGCTTCAGCGCGAAATTCAGCAGTCCGTTCTTCGATGAATTCGTCATCACAGCCCCCGTTTCCGCACAGCGGCTCTCGCGGCATTTAGAGCAGGCAGACATTATCGGCGGCTATCCGCTGGGCGAGCATTACGCCGGTATGGAGAACGACATGCTGTTCTGCGTCACGGAGACGCGCGCGAAAGAAGACATTGATCGATTGGTAGAAGTTTTAAGGGAGGTGCAGGCATGAGCGTCGAGAAATTGATTTTTGAGAAGGGCGCGCCTGGTCGCAGGGCCGCCACCATGACAACCATGGATGTGCCGGCGGAATCGCTGGAGAGCATGATACCCGCAGGCATGATCCGCGAAGAGCCTGCGCCACTGCCGGAGGTCAGCGAAATAGAGATCGTGCGCCATTACACGCACCTGTCGCAGCGCAACTTCGGCGTCGATACCGGCTTCTACCCGCTCGGCTCCTGCACTATGAAATACAATCCCAAGATCAACGAGGACATGGCCGCGCTGCCCGGTTTCGCCCACATCCATCCCTTGCAGCCGGACAGCACCGTGCAGGGCGCGATCCAGCTCGTCTACGAGCTTGAGCAATATCTTGCCGAGATTTCAGGCATGACCCGCGTCACCTTGCAGCCCTCCGCGGGCGCGCATGGAGAGCTGACCGGCCTGATGCTGATCAAGGCCTTTCACGAAAGCAACGGGCAGGGACATCGCAACCTGGTGCTGATTCCCGATAACGCGCACGGCACCAACCCCGCCAGCGCCACGCTTGCCGATTATAAAGCCGTCGAGGTCAAGACCGACCCCAGGACGGGCGGCATCGAGATGGAGCACCTGAAAGCCTTGCTGGACGCGAATGCTGCCAATATCGCCGCCATCATGATGACCAACCCCAATACATTGGGACTCTTCGACAGCAAGATCGTCGAGATCGCGACGCTGGTACACGAGGTAGGCGGGCAGCTCTACTATGACGGCGCTAACGCCAACGCCGTGCTCGGCATTACCCGCCCCGGCGATATGGGCTTCGACGTGGTGCATTTCAACCTGCACAAAACGTGCAGCACCCCGCATGGCGGCGGCGGCCCGGGAGCCGGTCCCATCGGCGTCAAAGAGCATCTCGTACCGTTCCTGCCGGGGCCGCTGCCGGCAAAAGGCGAAAACGGCTACTACTGGGAAGATGCCGGGCCGCAGTCCATCGGCAAGGTGCGCGCTAACAAGGGCAACTTCGGCGTGCTGGTGCGAGCGTATACCTACATTCGCACCTATGGCCCGGATGGATTGCTGCATGTCTCGCAGAGCGCCATCCTCAATGCCAACTACCTGAAGCAGCAACTGGCAGCCGACTATGAGATTGCTTTCCCACAGATATGCCAGCACGAATTCGTCGCCACTGCCCGGCGGCAGAAAGAGGAATCGGGCGTTACCGCGCTCGATGTTGCCAAGCGCATCCTCGACTTTGGCATGTACGCGCCAACCGTCTACTTCCCGCTCATCGTTCACGAGGCGCTGATGATCGAACCAACCGAAACGGAGACGCGGGAGACGCTGGACTACTTCGTGAGCGTCATGCACCAAATCGCGGAGGAGGCGCGCACCAACCCCGAAATCGTTAAAACCGCTCCCCATACCACCCCGGTTGGCAGGCTCGACCAGGCCCTCGCGGCCCGCAAGCCAAACCTCCGCTGGACGCCGGGGCAGGAGGTAACGCACTAAGGCAGGAGATCGCCAGGCACAACGAGAGCGCAGCCCGGGCTGCGCTCTCGTTGTGCCTGGCGATCTCCTGCCTTCTCAATATTAGTTCTTCCAAAACTCACCTACCAAAAAACAGATCATTGCGCGTCCAAAAACCTGAAAGATAACAATGAAAAATGTATCGTAGCGCTTCTTATTATATTGAAAATTGTAGGGTTAACCTGTTACACTGTCTTAGCGATTAGACACAGATTGAGAAACAGAGAAAAAATTCTTTCAAGTAGAAGGAGATTGGCAGATGCCTTACCAGATTAAACATTACGGTTGGATACCGGACCTACCCGACAGGCGTGACTTACTCTACGCCGCGCCTTTTGAGGTGGGGCAGCCCCTTCCCCCAGGCGTCGACCTGCGTCCGTATTGCCCCCCGATTTATGACCAGGGCCAGCTGGGAAGTTGTACAGCCAACGCCATCGCCGCTGCCCTCGAATTTGACCAGATCAAAGAAAACGAGAATCCGATTTTCGTTCCATCGCGCCTCTTCATTTATTACAATGAGCGTGTGATCGAAGGAACCGTCAACTCGGACAGCGGCGCGCAGATTCGCGATGGCATGAAAAGCGTAGGAAATCTAGGGGCCTGTTCCGAAGACTGCTGGCCCTACGATATCACCAGATTCGAGGAGAAGCCGCCCGATACCTGCTACCAGCAGGCTCTCCAGCATCGTGCCATTGTTTACAAGCGAGTTGTGCAGGATATTGACCAGATGAAAGGCTGCCTGGCCTCGGGCCTTCCGTTCGTCTTTGGTTTCACCGTCTACCAGAGTTTCGAAAGCCCGGCGGTAGCCCAGACCGGTCACGCGCCCATGCCTGGGCCTGATGAGACGGTACTTGGCGGGCACGCGGTCATGGCGGTTGGTTATGACGACGCCAATAGCTGGTTCATTGTGCGCAATTCCTGGGGAACAAGCTGGGGCATGGCCGGCTACTTCACGCTCCCTTATGACTACGTGACGAATAGCAATCTGGCCAGCGACTTCTGGGTAGTCAACCTCGTACAGTAAAAAACATGGGTAGGGTTCAGTAGGAGCGGGTGCAGGCAAGCGCGTGCTGCCATTTTCAAAAACCCTACCCGTGCAAGCTCTTGTGGTCTCCCTCTACGGGGTAAAGCACTCCTGGGCGCCCACTCATTCCTTAACTCTGATCTCCAGCGTAAATCGCCGCGCCGCATTTTCCGCGGGTTCCCATGATCGCCGGTACGCAAGTTCAATCTGCCCGTAACCAGCCTGCACCGCCTCGAAGCGCCAGTAATGCATACCCTCCTGCCCATGTATACCAGGATCAGGCGGCTCATATACATCTTCTAGCGCTTCGCAGGCCGGCTCACCGCTGGAAACCAATTTCCAACGAAAACCGCTGGTAGGATTTTCAGGCAGGCGAACTTCAAATTTCTGGCCGGTTTGCAGGTCTAATTCCTGCCCGTTTGAGCTTTCATTGCATTGTTGCATGTAGATGGCTCCTCCGGCTTTATTATACCAGCTAAAGTACGTTCCTGCTCAACCTGTCTCACCCATCAACTTCCTCCCTGGCCGCTAAACAGCGCGATGAAGAAGAGAAGAGAACCGGCAATCAGCACCAGCGCGGTCAGACCCAGGAAGAAGTTGGTGAGCCAGCCAACCCTGTGCATACCCATAATCTTGCGCGTATTGGCGATGATCATGAGGTAGATGACCAGGATTGGCGCGAGGACGGCTACAAGGATATTGGCGTAGAAGATGAGCTTGATGGGGTCGATACGCAGCAGCGCCAGCACCAGGCTGGCCAGCAGTGAAAAACTCAGCACCAGGTAAAAGCCTTCGGCCTGCCAGGGCTGGTCGGTCAGTCCGGCGGGCCAGCCAAAGGTATCGGCCACGGCATCGGCGGTGCTGGCAGCTATGACCGGAATAGCGATCAGGCCAGAGCCGATTAGTCCAATGGCAAAGAGATACCTGGCGAAAGGACCGACCAGCGGACCCAGGGCGTTGGCTGCATCCGCCGCTGTCTGAATGGACTGGCGGTGAACGAAAAGGGTTGAGGCGGTGGTGATAATGACGAAATACGAGACCAGGTTGCCGCCGATAGTGCCGCTGGCAACGTCAGTCGTCGCGCTACGCAATTGTTGTGTAATCGTCCCTGTGCGTTTCTCCTCTGCCTCTGAACTCGTCTGCCAGTACATGCTATAGGGAGAAATCGTCGCGCCCAGCAGGGCCAGCGCTGCGCTGATACCGTTGAAGTCAAAACTCAAATGCGGCACAAACGAGTTGATGAGCGCCGCTCTCCAGTCGGCTCCCGAAATGAAAGCCGTAATGATGTACGTCATAAAGGCCGCACTCATAACGATAAAGATTTTCTTGATCATATTGAAATTGCTAAAGACCGTAATGTACCACAGGATCACGGCTACCGGAATCACAAACCAGGCCCAGTTGACACCGGTAATCAGTTGCAGGCCGCTGCCGATAGCCACCAGGTTTCCGGCGATCAGCGCGACATTGGCGATAATGAGGACAACCGCTGCAAAGATAGCCGCCCAATGGCTATAATGCGTCCGCAGGACATCGTCCAGCCCCATTTTTGTCACGCGGCCAATTTTAGCGCAGGTATATTCGACCGCCTGGTACATAGGGGTGGTCAGCACCATGAGCCAGAGATGGCCAAAGCCAGTTGTCGCTCCATCGATGGCGTAAGTGGTGATGGCGGTAGCATCGTTGCCCGACATACCCATCAGAAAACCAGGGCCGATTGCGCGCAGCATCTGCAAAAAGCGCGGGCGAACCGTAATCTTTTCCGGCTCTTCCACTGCTCCGGTTCCGGTTTCAGCAGGTTGGGATGGCTCCGGTTCATTAGCAGGAATATCCAGGCCCTGCTCCGCGAGTACCTCTTCAGCCTGTGGAGTCATTTCAATCACGACTTCCCCCGGCTCTCTCCCCTGCTCCAATTTCTCTTCAACCTTCTCAATCTCGATAAGGTCAGCCGGTAACTCGACCTTTTTCTTGAAAATCAGCCCCTTACGAACGAGCAGGCTTTTAATGGGGCCTGTCCTATGGTGGATAACCTTTTCCACACGCGGTTTAGTAAGGTCGCTCTGGCCCAGCAAGTTTTTTGTATCTATCACTTCCATGCCGGGCTTGATTTCGTTTACATCTATTTCTTGCGCTCTTGTCCTGTCTTGATACTCTTCTTCAGGCATGCTAAAAAAACTTTCCAGGATGTTTTGCGATCTGTGGTTTGCGCGGGTAGTTTCATTGCTGTCAAAAGTATCGCATTGAGCCAGAAGAGAATTTCCCCTCCTCTTCAACACAGCCCCTTATGCTGGCTATATATTGGTACAGGCAGCTTTCTGAAATTGCCAGGTGGTTCTATTTGGTGTACGAATGAAAGGTCAGGTGGGAGACAAGATAGGTTTTGGCTTATCGTCTTCTTAAGTATAAACTTAAAACAAGTCCAGGCCTTGCGGCAGAGAAACCTTGTAACTTTAATTACTATATGATATTGTTAAGCCCAGATTAGAAGGTTGAGGAGAAGGAAATTATTAATGGGAAAAAAATATAAGAATCCTCCACTCATTGAAGCTCTGTGCGAGTTTTATTTTGCTCCGGTGGCCGAAGATTTTGATAGCCTGGTAAATCTTTTCTATGAGAAAATACAGGCTAACTTCCCTAAAAAATACCGGTTACAACTTCAGGCCTCCCAGATCAACGTTGATAATGCGGGCACTCCCCAGATTATCGAGCAGCTACTTCCCTTAGTGCGCTTTGAAAGCGCTACCGAACAATCGCTCGTTCAAATAGGTCAAAATCTGTTAACTATCAACCAATTAAGGCCATATACTTCATGGGAAGAGTTCTCTTCATTAATTGAAATGAGTTTTAATGCATATCAAGAAGTTGCAAAGCCGAAGGCCATTCATCGTATTGCCTTACGTTATATTAACCGCATTGAATTCGCCAGCAATCGCATTCGCTTAGAAGATTATTTTGAATTTCGGCCCTTTACAGGGCAAAAAATACTCCAGGATCTTTCCGCATTTACCCTAAATATTCAGTTACCACGTGAAGAGGCAAGAGATATTTTGAGTATCCAATTGGCAAGTATTGATAGTGGGTCTCCAAATAGCGTTGCTATGATGCTCGATCTCACCTACACCTGGACAAAGTTAGAAGATACTAAAGTTGATAGCTTCATTGAATGGTTGGCTACCGCGCATAATCATATTGAAAACGCTTTTGAAGCCTGTATTAGTGACCAACTGAGGAACCTGTTCGAGGAGGTAAAGAAATGCTAGATCACACAACTCTCTCGGCTTCTCAAGGCCCATCGACCCATTCTCTTAATGAAGATAGACCCAGGGATACAGATAAAACACCGAGAGTTGTTTTAGACCTGGCAGCCTCTGTAGGAAACGTGCGCAAATATTCATCACACCTACAAGAAGCTGTACAGGATAGCATGGAGATAGCCTCCAGCATAGAATTGCCACGAATTTCTACAAGCACATACCCATGGCAGGAAAATAAAGCGAAAAAATTCTTTCTATTCACTCTGCAATTGCAGCTAATAGAGCAAAGATATAACCTGCGAGGACGAGATGAAATTGTACGGTTGCTCGAGAAATATACCACGCTTGGCACATTATTGTTAGATATACATAAACAAATTGTACCCTACTTTCCCAATGCTCAGTTTGTTCTGGCAGCTATTACTGATCCCGACATTGATGATTACCTGGAAGGAAACAGTGAGAGTAAAAGCCTGGTTATATCTATTGTGACACATTCGCGACCTCGTGAAGCTCTCGAGAGGCTGAAACAATTTTATAAAGATTGGTGGCTTACAACTCCAGTTCTTCCGAAACTTAAAGAAATTTTCAGCTTTAATTTGGAGTGTGTATGAGTTTTGATTGGTCAGAATACCTGTTAGTAGCACAAGAACTTGTAAGCCAGACAACTGCCTCCTCAAAAGCACAAAGACAAATCAACTTGGTATTAATCAAAGTTATTGAGCGAATATACAACATTTCTTTCAAAAAAGTACGTAAACGTTCTCTTGATGAGGCAAAATTACGGTGCGCAATTAGTCGGGCTTACTATGCTGCTTTTCGCATGGCGCGGAACCACTTACGTGATAAAGATGGCTTGCCTCTTAATGTTCTCTTGCAGGGAAATACACATCAGAATGTCATTAATCACTTCAATAGAAGCAGTGATTTAGATCGTCAAATGATAGCGCAATTTCTGCGCGATCTACGATCGGCGCGAAACAAAGCAGATTATGACGATACTGTCCCCAATTTAGCCGGTCTTACAATGACTGTTTTGCTTCAATCTGAGCAAGTACTCGATTTACTGAAGACTTTATGAATTTGACAAACGAACTCAGGAGCAATCACATGGAATATGCCATCCTTGGAGGAGGCGCGTTGGGCTTAGGGGCAGCGTATCGCTTGACTCAGGCCGGCCATTCGGTCATGGTCTTTGAACAGGAACCCATCGCGGGTGGCCTGGCCGCGGGCTTTCGCGTCGGCGACACCTGGCTGGAGAAATTTTATCATCACCTGTTTCGCACCGATACCACCATCATCAAACTGATCCAGGAACTCGGCCTCGGCGACCGCCTCGAATGGTCTCACCCACGCACCGTCTGCCTCATCGATGGCAAATTCCAACAACTGGATTCGCCAATGACGCTGCTCAAATTTTCCCCTCTCAGAATCGATGAGCGCGTCCGCGTGGCCGCCGTAGCCGCCTTTCTCAAATTGAGTGGCTCAGGTATATTCGAGGGCAAAACGGCGGAGCCATGGCTCGCACGCTGGATGGGCAAACGCCCCTATGAAATGGTCTTTCAGCCCCTCTTTCAGGCCAAGTTCGGCGCCATGCATGACCAGGTTGCGCTCCCCTGGTTCTGGGCGCGTTTCCACGACCGCACAACCTACCTGGGCTACCTGCGCGGCGGCTTCCAGTTGCTTTACGAACGACTCGTAGAGCGTATCGGCGAGGCCGGAGGAAAAGTGTTGCTCGGCACGCGCGTGGAAAAGGCCGCGCCGCGCGACGACGGGCGCTGGGAGATCACAACCGGCAAGGGAAGCTGGACGGTTGATCGCGTCATCTCCACGCTGCCAACGCGCCTGACCTGCCGCCTCATCCCGGCCCTGCCAGATGATTATCGCCAGCGTTATGACTGGGGCCAGGCCTATGGCGCGCAATGCCTCATCCTCGCGCTCACTCACCAGCTGACGGATAGCTACTGGATCAATCCCTGCGATCCCGGCTCTCCTTTCACCAGCCTGGTCGAGCATACGAACTACCGCCCGCCCTCCGAATATGGAGGGCGCCACCTCATCTACCTGGGCAACTACCGCCCCATGGACGACCCACTCTTCAGCATGAGCAAGGAGCAGATCATCGACGAGTTCTTGCCCTACCTCAAACGCCTCAACCCGGCTTGTAGCAACGAATGGGTTTCGGAAAGCTGGCTCTTCCAGGCCCCATTCGCCCAGCCGATTGTGACGACTGATTACCGCGAGCACATCCCCCCGCTGCGCACGCCTTTGCAGGGCCTGTGGGTCGCCAATATGTTTCAGGTCTACCCACATGATCGCGGCCAGAACTATTCCTTCGCGCTGGCGGACAGGCTCGTGCGGGAACTGGGAGGGTAATTCATCATCCCTTTCAGGGCGACCACAAGGCGTAGGCGCAACGGCTATGAGCCTTGTAGAAGATGCAGCGTTAATTCATCCCTCTCAGGGAGACTGTGCGAGCGCGCCCCCGCTAAGGCCTGCAAGGTAGTGCGTCCCCTGCTTGTCGCCTTTCAGAAAGGCCACTCGTCAAAATGTGAGAGGCCGTCTGCCCGCCGTCTTTCCCCACTCGCACCGCTCTCCAACCTGCCAACTCAATGCGAGAGCGGCAGGTTGAGGTTGGGATACAACCGGGACGGATTGGGCCGCGCCGGCGGCTGCACCCGATCCTGGAGCGGTAAGGTATAGGCATACAGCTTGCCGTCCTCGGAAGCGTCATACAGCATCCCATTGGCCACCGCCGGTGAGGAGAATATCTCATAGGTGGTCGGGGCAGTCCAATCGAGCAGCATGCTGGAGACGTTGGAGGGGTTGAGGACGTTCTCGTAAGGATTGGTGCCGCTGTGCTGGAGGTTGTAGCCGAACTCGTCCCAGTTGGTCTGCACCAGGAACGAGGCCTGGGCCGTGAGTCCCGTGTAGCGCTGCACCGCGCTCACCGTGTGCGTGCCGGGTACGGCATCAGCCGGCACGGTGATGGTGATGGAGAACGCCCCCTGGCCGTCGGTCCCCGCTAGCGCTTCGTCAGAGGTGTCGAAGTAGACATCGACCGCCTTATTCTTGCTGAAGCCACTACCGGTCACGGTGATCGAACTGGTCGGCGGCCCGGCGGTCGGCGAAAGCGTGATCGAGGCCGAGGTCTTGAGCACGATGAACTTGCCAGGACTCTTGACGGTCTTCGTTGGGGTGTAAACGGCGATCACGCCGCTGGTGGCCCCAACGGGCACCATGGCCGTGATCTGGGTGTCCGAATTGACGACGAAACTGGCCACAACGCCGTGAAAGGTAACGCTGGTCGTGCCGGTCAAGCCACAACCGGTCAGCACGACGCTGGTTCCGGGCGCTCCACTGGTGGGGCTGAAGCTGGTAATCGAAGGGCAACTTGCCGCACGGTCGCTTTGAAAGCTGCTGGCGAGCGCGCTGGGAGCAGAGGCGAGCAGCAGCATGAGCAAGCACGCACTCAGCAGGACAACAGCACGCAGGCGGAGGTGATGCATACGATTTTCCTTTCTCATTTGTAGGTGAATCCTTGGTCTGATGTAATCGAGCCGTTTTAGACAGACAAACGCGAGCGAAGAGAGGCTGCTTGTCTTGTTGAGACAACTATACCCGGCACCTGGGTGGGTTATGACCCATCAAAGGATGGGAAAAGAGGGTGGGATTGTGGGTAGTCGCGAAGCCATACCAGCGTCAGTTCTGGATCAGCCGATCCCATCCCTCTAAGCATGCTGATCCCTAAAAAATTCCTATTGTCAAATCTTGCTTGCGTATGCTATACTAGGGATGAAACAGGGGAGGTGTCGCGGATGCGCTTAGAAACGCCTGACAACTACGCTCATAGGCGAACTGAGCAAAACTGGACACTTGACACATGTTTGTAATGCGGTTCATTGTAGGATAGGGCGATAGAGTCCATTTGTACGGATCGTAAAAACCGGGGTGTAGCGCAGTCGGCTAGCGCGCAGCGTTCGGGACGCTGAGGTCGGAGGTTCAAGTCCTCTCACCCCGACCAGGATGGCACACGCACATACAGTATTCACAGGTAATTAGAGGAGACATTGATGCGGGCACTTCAGCTACAGGCATCCGGCTTAAACGGGTGCCGCAGTCTGACCACTCCCTGTCCAGATTCCCAATGGGAACAACCCGACCAATGGGCAGGCAGAGGACAACCCGCCGGGCCAAATCTACCTGGACGTGCAAGTCGCCTCCGTCCCTATCCGTCCAGTCGTCGTCGCAGGCGGCGGTAGAAGCTGAGGGATTGGGAGTTGCTCCCTTCCCCCTGTCCGCACCTCACGCTTCTTCCTCGCTGTCTGCTCTCGCTATCGGCTCTGACAGAGAGGAAGGGAAACCATTTCATGGCAGTTCTTGTATTGAATTCCTCACTCCAACCTCTATCGGTCATTCCTGAGCGCCGTTTGATCGTGCTGCTGTCCAAGCAGAAGGTCACGTTCGTCGATGATAGCGTGCGCCAGTTGATCGAGGAGAGCATTCAAGCCCGGCGCCTCGAGCTGGAACGACCCGTCATTGTGCAGTTGCTCGCCAATGTGCGCGTGCCCCGCGTGGCGCTGCAGCCTACACGCTCAAATATCCTGCTGCGCGATGACGAGACCTGCCAGTACTGTGGCAAGCGCAGCCGCGATCTGACGCTCGATCACATCATTCCGCGCTCGCGCGGCGGCACAACGAGTTGGGAGAACCTGGTAGCCTGCTGCAAAGCCTGCAACGGAAAAAAGGGCAACCGCCTGCTCAAAGAAGTGAATATGCGCCTCCTGCGTCAACCTCGCCCGCTCACGCAGGAATATGCCGGCTTCTTCCTGCTGCGCTACCCCAAGCTGCGCGAAGCCTACGAGGAATTCCTGCTCAGTGCCCAGGTCGGCACAGGCACAAGGCAGGAATTGAGCGCGTAATAGGTTCGAGTACCTTTCAACAGGCTGTTTCCAGCGCTGAACTCCCGAAAGGTCGCGACCCGTTGCAACTTGCTCAGGTCTCCATCTTGATTGCTCCTGTGAATAAAAGGGGCGAGAGATGCTTCGTTCCACTCAGCATGACATGTTCCACCATGTCATGCTGAGTGGAACGAAGCATCTCTCGCCAGTTGAGTGGAACCGGTGCAGTAACGACGGCCAATAAGGCCTGTTATGCTGAGTGGAACGAAGCATCTCTCGCCCCCTTAGACGACGACCAATAGGGCCTGTCATGCTGAGGGCCACGAAGCATCTCTCGCCCCTTAGACGGCCAATAGGGCCTGTCATGCTGAGTGGAACGAAGCATCTCTCGCCCCTTATAGGTAATCACCAGCAATAGGCGCTTTTAGCAAGTTCCACTCTGATGAGGTATAATAACTGTATGTCATTGTCGTGATTTATATTAGCTTGCGTTGGAACGGAATACTATGCTTAGACCGTTACAGTAAGTAGAGAGGAATTTGTGTGTCGTTCTGGTAGTGACAGTGCTGATTTTGCTGTTTGCTTTACCAGTAAAGGTGATTAGATTCTATGCTTGATCAAAAGAACACTGCCGATCCTGGCGAGGGATCAAAACTCGGCCCTGCATACCTGTGTCTGCATGGGCATTTTTATCAGCCTCCGCGCGAGGACCCATTTACCGAATTGCTCCCCATTGAACCCGGAGCCACGCCTTATACCAACTTCAATGAGAAGATTACCGCCGAATGTTATCGTCCCAATGCCGAGGCCGGCAATTTTGATGAAATCAACTATGATCTTGGTCCGACGCTGGCCGCGTGGCTGGAAGACGCCCATCCCGACGTGTACCGCCGCATCATCGATGCCGACCGGCATCACATGGCCCGCTATGGCGTAGGCAATGCCATGGCGCAGGCCTACAACCACACCATATTACCGCTGGCCAATACGCGTGATAAACGCACCCAAATTGAATGGGGCTTAAGCGACTTTCGCCATCGCTACGGGCGCGACGCCACCGGCATGTGGCTGGCGGAAACGGCCGTAGACATCGAAACGCTCGACCTGCTGGCGCAATACGGCGTCCGCTATACCGTGCTGGCTCCCTGGCAGGCGGCCGCGCCTATCGATCCCAGCGAGCCTTATATCGTGCGCCTGAAGGATGGGCGCAGCATCACCGTCTTCTTCTACAATGCGCCCCTGTCCGGCGGCGTCTCTTTCGACTGGGACACCACCAGCAATGCCGACCTCTTCGCGGCCAGCTACCTGCCCGAAAATCTGGTACAGAGCAAACGCCAGAACGGAGAGGCGCAGTTGATCCTGATCGCCACGGATGGCGAGCTCTATGGACATCACAAACCCTGGCGCGATAAATTTCTGGAGCATCTCGTGCATACCGGCGCGCCATCCTACGGCTTCGAGGTCTGCACGCTGGAACGCTACATGCGTATGTACCCGGCGACAAAAGAGGTTGAGCTGCGCGTACCAAGCGCCTGGAGCTGCAGCCATGGCGTAGCGCGCTGGGA
The DNA here is from genome assembly GCA_035653615.1 of Ktedonobacteraceae bacterium. Taxonomy (NCBI): domain Bacteria; kingdom Bacillati; phylum Chloroflexota; class Ktedonobacteria; order Ktedonobacterales; family Ktedonobacteraceae; species Ktedonobacteraceae bacterium. The sequence goes on from DASRBN010000019.1 coordinate 84,055, forward strand.
TACTGGCTGCGAATGTACCGAGGGCGACAGCAGCTGGAAAGCGAAACTGCGCTCGGCCTTGAATCGCCTGGCCGGACATATTGACCAGCTCTTCGAGCAATACGCCTCTAAAACGCTCGCCAACCCCTGGGCCGCTCGCAACGCTTACCTGCCCGTTCGCAACGGCTGGGAAACGCCGGAGAGCTTCTGGGCGAACCAGGGCAGGCATTCCGGCCCGCCGGCCGATCCCTTGATGGAACAGCGCACCCTGCTCTTGCTCGAGGCGCAATACTACACACAGTGTAGCTTCACCAGCTGCGGCTTCTTCTTTGAAGACCTGGACCGCATCGAGCCGCGCAACAACATCGCTTTTGCCCGCCGCGCCATCAGCCTCACCTGGCAGGCGCTGGGCATCGATCTGCAGCCGGATTTCGTCAACGACCTGAGCGCGGCCAGAAGCTGGCGCAGCTCGCTTACAGGCGCGGACATCTACCGGCAATTGCCCATCGTGCGCCCCGACCTGCTGCCGCCATTATCCTTGCCGCCAACGGAAGAGGCTGAAGAAGAAGAGAATATCGCGTAGTTCAGGATTTTACGCAATGAAAAGCCCATCCATGGATGGGCTTTTCATTGCGTAAAATCCTGAACTACGCGGCCCCTAATACACCGCGATCTGCGTGTTCCAATCTGTATGGGCGTATACCCATGCCGCCTGGTCTTCCTGCATATTGATGCAGCCGTGGCTGCCGTTGCCGGCAAAAGCCTCATCGCCGCCAACATCATAGTGCGGGAACTGCGTGCCGGGACCGAAGTTCACGCGCCACCACGCGTCATGCACGAAGAAACCACCCCAGTGATAGAGAATGGCATAATTAATGTGCGTCGGCGGGTACCAGAAAGGCGAACCCGGCGGATCATCGGACTTGAATTCCGTCGGCGACTTGCGATCCTGTACCGTCCAGACACCGGGCAGCGCCGGACGCTCGACACGGCCTGTCGTCACCAGGAAAGCATTGATCAGCTTGCCGTTATCGTAGACGCGCATCGCCTGCTCGACGAATGAGACCATCAACACCATACCCTGCTTCAAACTCGGATAATGCTGGAACATTTCCAGGTCGGTCTGATGCACCTTGTTGTAGGGGGTGTGATCGTAATAATCCTGCTCCAGCATCTGCAGGTTGAAGAACTCGTTGTTCTCCTCATCGACTACGGCCTGGAAGTCTGATGGAGCATAAGCCCAGCTCAGGTCGCGGCTGATCCAGTAGCCAATGCCATCCGAGGTGTAGCCGGCATCGAGAATGTAGTTATTGCCATCGAACGTATCGTGATACAGGTGCGCTTTGCCCCATGCTCGCGCCTCGCGGTCCAGTTCGCCGACCAGGTAGTTGGCCGCGCCCTGCACCAGGTCATCATGCATAGTGGCAATATCCGCGTCGATCTTCGCGGACACAGACAGGTATTCCGCGATGTTGGTCACCTTCTTCATCGCTGCCTGGTCAGCCGCATACAGCTTTTGATAAGCGCTCGCATCCATGCCATAGGTCTTCAACAGGCCGAGCTGCGTCTTGAACTCGCTGAGCTTGGCAGCGCCTGCATAAGGCAGGGCCAGCATCGAGTTTGCCACCGCCATCGAATACTGCGCGTCAACCAGGCTGCTGAGATTCTGGAAATCTGCCGGCCTCACCGCGTTGTTGAAAGTGACAAGGTCGCCCTGGTATTGAACCTGCATGGCGGACACATCGAGACGCGCCTTCTGCATCTGATTGATAGTGTCCTTGAACGTCGTAAGCTGCGTATATGTCGTTGCCAGCAAGTGCAGAGCCTGGATCGCGCTTCCGGCGTCGCGACTGATGGCGATGTAATCCTTTGGCGTCACAGCAGCGGCCAAGAGCGCGTTATCCTTGTTATATTGCTCGAAAAAAGCCTGAATATTGCCGGCCTTTTTCGTAGCCTGGACCGCCAGCGTCTGCTGGAAATCCTGCATATCCATCTGCGCCTGTGTCGCATACTGATCGGTCACGGAACTGATGATACCTTGCAATTGAATATAGAGCTGGTGATATTGCCTGGCTTGACTTAGATAATAGTCCGTATCTGGTTGGTCATTGAAGAGGGTAAAGGGCGCGCTCGTGGAACTCAGCTGCTGTTCCTGCTTCACAATAGGTGCGAGTTGTGAAGCAGGAACACCGCTCGCCTCAGCATGTTGCAGCGCGGTATCCAGCTGCGATTTGTTCTGGCTGGCCTGCTGCTGCGATTGGCTGGAGCCTCCACAGCCGCTCGTCACCAGCATAAAGCCAACCAGCATCGCCGCCAGTAGGGAGTGAGCCAGGTGAATAGAACGCTTTGCGCGCATAGAGGGTCACCTCCGTCCAACTCGTGATTTCTGTTTTTGTCAGGTCAACGCCGTTGCCGGCAATGTCAACGATTACCTCCGGCCACCGCGTGATTTCTGTTTTTGCCTGCGTTTCTCTTTACGTGCGGCCTTGCCCGTCTTCTTCCCACCTGACCCATTTGGCCTCGGCAAAGCCGGTACCCGCATGTCGGGCATATCCTCCATCCCCGGTAAGCCTCCGGGTAGAGCTCCACTTCCGGCGAATTGCCGCGCCATTCTCGCCCACGGGCCCTTGCCGGTGCTAACCTGGCGCATCATCGTGCGCATCTCATTGAATTGAGAAAGCAGCTGGTTGACATCCTGCGGCGTCATGCCACTGCCACGAGCGATACGCTTCCGGCGACTGCCATTGATAATATCGGGATTACGCCGTTCCTCTTTCGTCATCGAGAGGATAATTGCCTCGATATGCTTCAGGTGATCGCCTTCCAGCGCCTCCTCCATCTCAGGCATACTGGTCAGCTTGTTGAAACCCGGCAGCATCTCCATCACCGACCGCAACGGACCCATGCGTTTCAACTGGCGCATGGCGGTGAGAAAATCTTCCAGGTCGAACTTGCCCTGCTGCATCCTGGCCTGGGCCTTGAGCGCCTCTTCCTGGTCGATGGTCTCCTGGGCGCGCTCGATCAGCGAAAGCACATCGCCCATTCCCAATATACGCGAGGCCAGGCGATCAGGATAAAACGGCTCCAGGGCATCCGTTTTTTCGCCCACACCCATGAATTTGATTGGCACGCCCGTCACCGAGCGAATAGAAAGCGCCGCGCCGCCGCGAGCATCGCCATCCATCTTGGTCAGGATCATGCCCGTCAATGAGACGGCCTTATTGAAGTCATCGGCCACGCGCACTGCTTCCTGGCCGGTCATGGCGTCCGCCACCAGCAGCACCTCGCGTGGGCGCACGCGGTTGCGAATATTGATGACCTCCTGCATCATGCGCTCGTCGATGTTCAGGCGACCAGCCGTGTCCAGGATCACCACCGTCGCGGCCTGCTCGCGCGCATAGTCAATCGCGTGTACGCAGATATCGACCGGGTTGGCGCCCGTCGGCTCGGAATAAACCGGTATCGAGAGCTGCTTGCCTAGCGTTTGCAGCTGGTGAACAGCAGCGGGACGGTACATATCGGCCGCGACCATCAGCGGGCGCTGCCCCTGCTGCTTGCGCAGGTAGTTCGCGAGCTTGGCTGCCGTCGTAGTTTTACCAGACCCTTGCAGGCCGACCAGCATAATCACGTTCGGGGGCGTTCCACCAAGGTCCAGCTTATTCTTGCCCTCGGTTCCACCCAGCATCTCTATCAGTTCGTCATTGACGATTTGAAGCACCTGTTGCGCCGGCGAGAAACTGCCCAGGACATCCGTGCCAACGGCTTTCGCCTTCACCCGTTCAACAAATTGACGCACAAGCTTCAGGCTGACATCCGCTTCTAGCAGCGCCAGTCGCACTTCGCGCATTGCCTCATCAACGTCTGCTTCGGTCAGCTTGCCCTTGCCACTAAGATTTGTGAAGACCCCTTCGAGACGATTTGATAAGCTTTCAAACATTGCCATAATTGCGTTTCCTCTCTCGCCAGATAAAAAAATTTGCCCCCTATTATATCACGTCCGCTGGCCGAATTTGATCTCTTTATTATTTTGAACGATCTATCACAATCTGGTCACACTTCCTGACAATTTATCGCAATTACGCACCGGTGTATAAAAATCCATAGAAAGAACTATATTTTTCCATTTGCATTATGATAAACTTGTGGGGGAGAGAAAATGACCTTTGATAAATCAGGTTGCCTGGCAAGGGCAAGACCCTGTGACAGTCTTGTAATAAAGAGCGAAATTCGTCCGCGTAGCACGCTTAAAAAAGGGGTCCGGGATTCATCGTGTCCCCTCCATTGATAATGAACAAGAGGGCGAGGAGCTATGCCCATTATTTTAGATCGCAGTATTTGTTGCGATTTCAACGAAACAATTTCACGGGAATGGCTGATCACCAACGGCCTGGGAGGTTACGCTGCAGGCACGGTCGCCGGCACGCTGGCACGCATGCAACACGGCCTCCTGGTAGCGCCTCTCCATGACGAAGCCATACCTCATGTGTTGCTCGCGAAGATCGACGAAGAGGTCGTCTTCGATCAGCGCACCTACTATCTTGGCACTAACGAGTACCAGGATGGAACGCTCAACCCCGCGGGTTTTGTCCATCTTGAAACATTCCATCTTGAAGAAGGCTTCCCTGTTTTCACCTACCGCGTGGGCGGGATTCATGGCATTACGCTGGAGAAACGTATCTGGATGCCACAAGGTTTGCATACGACCTATATCCAGTATCGCGTCCTGCGCGCAATGCCACAAGAGCGCGCCTACAATCATAGAACGCCCGGCAATGGGCGGATGCAGGGAAATAGCTTCTTACAAGATACGTCGTCGTATGGATATGGGCGCAATAACGGGCGCCCGCAAGAGTTCGCCGCCACGGAGCCGTCTGCCCTGACGCTGACGTTGCTGCCATTCACCTCCTACCGCCCTTATGATAAGCCGCAATATGGCAACCTCGATTGGCAATTTTCGCTTCAAATGCACGCGCCGGAAGCAGGCGACGAAGTGGATAGCAGCGGTTTATCGCAAAGGGCCGGTGAATCGGCGGTGGGCGCGATCAATCGGCCCCTACAGCTTCCCCGTGGCGTGATCGGCTGTACTATTCGCGCCTGGGAAGGAGCTGTACCTTTCTCGATTTTTGTCGTTGGCCACCCGGAAAGCGAAACGACCTTTCTACCAACTGGAGTCTGGTACTGGCACTTCCTGCGCAGGCAGGAACAGGCGGCAGGCCTGACCGCGATAGACGACCTCTACCTTCCGGGAGTCATCAAGACTAAACTCTGGCCCGGCGAGGATGCCACACTGACGATTATTGCGACTACCGAAGAATTGTCGTCTTTGACGTTCGATACAGGCCAGATTGCACGCTCCCGCACTTCCGCCGTTGAGCGGGCACGCAGTTTTTTACAACCGCAGCGCTACTTTGGCGAGGGCGGTGAAACGGCGCAAACTCTCCCGGTGCTGCCGTTCGCCGCTTCCCGCGAAGCGCAGATTGATGGCGAAGAGTTCTTACGGCTGCTGCTCCAGGCCGGAGATCGTTTTATCGCGCAGCGCGCGTTGCCCCGCGACAACGAATTTGGCAACAATTCCGCGTTCTTTAGTAATACAGAGCACGTTCCGGTTATTGTACCCGGCTATTATGACTTGCACGCTTCAACGCGAGAGGCATTGATTGCGCTTCCAGGATTGACCCTGGCTACCAGGCGTTATAGCGATGCCCGGCGTATCTTGCGCAGCCTGGCCCGCCATTTCCGGTATGGATTGTTGCCGGACCACCTGCCAACACGCGCCGCGCCACTAACAGAGCAGGATTATGGCAGCGTAGATACCGCGCTGTGGTACTTCTACGCTCTTGACTCCTACCTGCGGCTGACGCGGGACCATCAATTGCTGGATGATCTCTATACCCGGCTCGCCGATTGTATCTCGGCATACACGCGCGGTACTTCCAATGGTATCCGCGTCGATAGCGGGGACGGCCTGTTGCAGGCACACTCGACCGGAAAAGCCCTGACATGGATGAATGCCATGGACAATGGCGAACCGGTAACGCCACGCTACGGCAAACCCGTCGAAGTAAATGCTTTGTGGTACAACGCGCTACGCCTGATGGATGAGTGGACACACTGGCTTTTCTCGCTGGGCCGCCTTAGCCATACTACTGACTTCTATATAGAGGAAAGTACGCGCTGTAAGCACAGCTTTAACCGGCGTTTCCAGTACGCGCTTGGTGGTTACCTGTATGATGTAATCGACGGACCGGAAGGTGATGATACGCGCTTCCGGCCAAATCAACTGCTGGCGCTCTCGCTGCGCTATCCGGTGCTGGATACATCGTTTGCGCGCCTGGTGATGGGACTGGTGACGGAGCGACTGCTAACGCCTTTCGGCCTGCGCACCCTGGCCCCGGATGAAGCCGGGTATGCAGCTCAGATTCCGGCGAACGCGCGCGAGCAACAGCAAGCGCTGCACCAGGGAAGTGTCTGGCCCTGGCTGGTCGGGCCATATGTGGACGCAATGCTTCATCTCGAACAATCGAGTGAGGACACGGGCTCCCGTAAGGAGCAGACCTGGCATAAAGGGCTGCACGCGCTCCAGTCTTTCCGCAGGCAACTTGACCACGGAATGTTAGGCATGATTGGAAATATCTATGATGGTGATGCGAAAGAGAACTCTGAAACTCATGGGACACAACTTGTGGCTTCGGCCTTGAGTACTGGCGAACTCCTGCGTGTCTATAAGTTGTTAGCGCAAACAGGAATGCGCCATCTCGATACCGCTTTCTCGGTTTGAGCCTTTGTGGTACCTCGAAGAGGTACTTCTGCACAATTTTCCACCGAGTTATCCACATTCATTGTGGATAACTCGCTATTTTTGGCTGCCGGAACCCCCTGAAAAGATGAACGCAATCACGCTTCTCTTCACATGAAGAGGGGAATGAAAGCGAGCATATATTGATGAATCCCGCAATTTATGAGCGCTACCCCGTAAACGAGTTTTCCACATTTGTGGTGGATAAGTTTTCCACACTATCCACACAGCAAGCGACTAGATAAGCAGTTTTCCACAAAAATTGTGGACGAGTTTTCCACACTATCCACATCATAGCCCTGCCATACTGGTTTTCCACATTTGTGGTGGATAAGTTTTCCACACTATCCACATCGTAATCACAGGTGCTTCTGGTTTTCCACATTTGTGGTGGATAAGTTTTCCACACTATCCACACACCAGGCGGCCAGGTAAGCGGTTTTCCACAAAAATTGTGGACGAGTTTTCCACACTATCCACACAGCAAACATCCAGGCGCGCCACTTTCCCATTTCTTGCGGGCGAGTTTTCCACACACATAGAAGAGATAGATACTATGGAACTCATTTATATTCTAGGGTTAATCACGCCGGAGTACGGAAAAAGTGGATAAGTGGGCCGAAATTGTGGACAACTTCACGAAATTGTGTAAAAGTGCCTGCTTTACCTTTTGCTTGTTCTACCTGTCCAAAGGGATGAGTTATTGTCCACAATTTTTGTGGACAAGTTATCCCCAGGCCGGGGCAGCGGTGGATAACCACAAATTACTATCCACAGCAGTTGGGGATAACTTATCCCCATAGCATGGCGCAGGTGGATAAACAGGTACCGGTTATCCCCAATGAACAGGTTTTTATCCACCCGCCAACTGCATTTATCCCCATAGAATACACCGCGCTATTCCCGGTGGATAAGTTATCCACGTGTGTTCGAGTGGCTCTCCAGGCTCCTGCGCAGGCAATCCAGATCAGAGTAAAACGGCGTTACGAGGCACTTATCCACTTTTCCACGCTCCCTACTACTGCTACGAGATTATATTTTGTAATAAAAAGAAAAAAGAATCATAGTAATTAGGGGAAGTGGATATGTGGATAAGTGCCTTATAGGAGATTTTTCCAGATGGCCTATGGCAATACTATTGGGGCTTATCGTTCGTATTTAGTAACGAGTAGTACATTTGGCGTAATATTACTTGTAACCATGTAGAATTATGTAGAATAGCGCGACTTTCTGAGATATGGTTCGTTATATGTGTTGTAAGATAAACAGAGCAACCCTGTAGCACCACATTTTACCATTCGGCGCCGGTCGTGTTGTCGGCTCTATGGCCGATTCCCCGATTGGAGGATTGAAACAGTAATGGCATCTTTAATCGAGGAGATCAAAGCGAAAGTAGATGTGGTGGACGAGGTAGGGCTGGTTGTAGGCCTGCAGAAATCAGGGAAATCCTTGAAAGGGCTGTGTCCCTTTCACAACGAGCGCACACCGTCATTTTATGTGTTCCCAGAATCACAGACCTGGCATTGTTTTGGATGTAACGAAGGCGGCGATATCTTTTCGTTCGTCGAGAAGCAGCAGGGGCTGGAGTTCCGCGATGCCTTGCTCTACCTCGCGGAAAAAGCCGGTATCGCGGTCGAGGGATATGAAGGTGACAGGGACCCGGAGCAGGAACGCGAGACACACGCCGCGAAGGAGCGATTGCGCAAGCTCAATGAGGATGCGCAGTTGTGGTTTCACCAGTTGCTATTGCGTTCAAAGGAGGCAGCGGAGGCACGCGCTTATATAAGGAAGCGCGGCATTTCGACCGAATCGGTGATCGCCTTCGGCCTCGGTTACGCGCCCGACCGCTGGGATGGCTTATGCAACTATCTGCTGGGCCTTGGCTACAGCGAACGGGAGCTGGTGAATGGTGGGTTGGCGCGGGTGCGCGGCAATACGAGTGTGTGGGAGCCGATGGATGGGCATAACGAGAGAGCCGGTGAGACTGAAGAAAATGAAGCGGAGCAGGGCGGCAGTAGGAAAAGTGGTGGGGTCTATGATTACTTTCGCAATCGTATCATCTTTCCAATCCGTGATATACGGGGAAGAGTGATTGGCTTTGGTGGCCGTGCCCTGGGTGACGAGCCGCCGAAGTATCTCAATTCGCCCCAGACGGCGCTCTTTGAAAAAAATACGGTGTTGTATGCCCTGGATCTGGCAAGGGAGGCCATCAAGCTTGAGAAGCAGGTGATTATCGTCGAGGGCTATGTCGACGCGATAATCGCCCACCAGTATGGCACGAAACAGACAGTAGCCTGTATCGGCAGCGCTATAACTGAGAAGCATATCCAGCAGTTGAAGAAGCTGACGAAGCAGGTAACGCTGGCGCTCGACCCGGATGCCGCCGGAGCAGCAGCTACCGAGCATGGCATACAGGAGGCTTTGAAAGGCTTTGATCGCAAGGTTGTGCCTGTGCCGCTGGCGGAGGAGGGTTCCGGGGCGCCACGATGGCGCCGGCGCGCTGAGCCGCGTGGGATGATTCGGCTGGAAGAGCAGGTAGACGCGGAGATCAATGTGCTGCAACTGCCGGCGGGAGAAGACCCGGATGAGGTGATCCAGCGTGACTTCGTGGCCTGGTCCTACGCGGTAGCGCATCCACTGCCATTGGTCGATTACTACTTTGTAGTGAAGACGGCGGACCTGAATTTACGCGAACCGGCTGGCAAAAGTGAGGCCGCGAAACGTCTATTACCAGTAATAGGTATGATTTCTGACCGCATCAAGCGAGACGCATATCTGAGAAAACTGGCGGGAATGATCAGTATCGACGAGCGCAGCCTCAACGATGAGTTGCAGCGTCTCCTGAGCAGGCAGAGATCACCCGGGGTGCGGGCGGAGTTTAAAGAGCGCGGTGGTCAGCACCTGGGAAGTGAGAACGGACGAGCGCAGCCGGCAGAGCATGGAGCGGGCGATGAAGACGAGTTGGCGGCGGGGCAAAAGGAGCAGGGAGGCCAGGCGAAGGGGCAAGCAAGGGGAGAGGAGCGAGAGCGAGAAAAAACAAGAACATTTGGACTTGACAGGTATAGTCGTAATAGGTTACAATGGGAGGACTACCTGATTGGGCTACTCTTGAAGAATCCTGGGCTAAGTAAACATATTTGTGGTATAATAACAGATGGTGACTTTGCCGGGACAGACACGCGAGAGTTGTACCGCATAATCAACACGGTGTATCAACGTGGTTCTTCCCCCTTATATCAACCCTTTGAAGAATATGTGCCTTCTGTGTTGCTGGGAACGCTGGCGCGAGCACGGAAGAACATTGAAGCAGGATCGCCTTTAGATGGTGAGGGGTTGATTAGAGATGCGGAACAATGCGCTTTTCGCCTCAAACGCGCATCTCTGAGAAAAAAGATTACAGAACTTGGGAACATTCTAAGAGAGGCGGAAAGCGCGCGCGATATTGCTACGACTCGGCAGTATCAAGAGCAATTGCAGGAATGCTACCGGCAGTTGCGCACGATTGACTCGGCAACACATTTACAGGGATGAGGACGAGTAGGGAAGCAGATAATCGCAGCGGTGCTGGATGAATCCGCGCTCTACATGGTAGCTAATAGTGGGGATGCGAGGCTTTGCGACCTGGGATGGGTCGGTCGAAGAGAATAGTGAGCGGTATCATTTTTTCTGTTAATGAAATGATCAGGAGCGGGCGAGCCATTACGTTTATTTGGAAATATCGTCAGGGTGTCTGGCGTTCTTCCAAGTGAGGAGGAAGTAGTCACACTTTGCTCGTCTGGATGATCTGGACGAGAGGAAATTACTGGAATTATCGTTATTATTATCGCCTGTTTTCTGAAGGGGGATGCCAGAATGGTGAATATGGAAGCCAATAAGAACGGCGCCGGTGCGGCGACGCTGCGTACCCGGCGCCACAACAAAATCTCAGAAATGCAAGATCTGATTGAGAATGTGCAGCGTCCACAAACGGAGCCTTTGAGAAATATGTATGCAAATGAGGTTGACGCCTATGCAGCGCGCAGTGTGCGACAGAACGAGTTTGAAGCGCCATTCGAGGAATCTCTATTAGGCAAGGATGATAGCTTTATCGGCATTGGCGACATCGGGGATATGGGTGATATGCGGGAGACAGGCAATTTAGGCGATCTGGGTCATGATGTTCACGCGACAACGGGCGGGAGTCTGGTGACGCCTGTCGATACGCCTGAGTCATTTGACCTGTTTGCGAAGCTACAGGATGATGAAGGTATGGATGCGCTGGATCCAAGCAAGGAGCCACCGGCTGACTGGGAGCCCGGCCCAGAAGATGAGGTCGATGTGGAGCAAATGGGGCACTCACGGTGGGATGACTTGCACGATGGTATGGGTATTATTGTTGCCGACCTGGAGAGCAGCCTGGACGATCCCGTCCGCATGTACCTGCGTGAGATCGGGCGCGTTCCCCTGCTTTCTGCGGAGGAGGAGGTTCGCCTGGCGCAACGGATGGAGCGCGGGCGCGCTGAGCTGCTGAAGCCGGTGACGAGCCGGAACTATCGCCTGATCGATGACGGCGAGGAGGCGCAGCGGCGCCTGACAGAAGCGAATTTGCGCCTCGTGGTGAGCGTTGCCAAAAAGTATATCGGGCGCGGCATGAGCCTGCTGGACCTGATCCAGGAGGGTAATATCGGCCTTATCCGGGCCGTGGAGAAGTTCGACTATACAAAAGGCTATAAATTCAGCACGTATGCGACGTGGTGGATTCGCCAGGCAATCACGCGCGCCATCGCGGACCAGGCGCGCACGATTCGCATTCCGGTGCATATGGTGGAAACCATCAACCGCCTGATTCGTATCAGCCGCCGCCTGCTGCAAGACCTGGGGCGCGAGCCTACATCCGAGGAAATCGCCGCTCAGATGGAGATCAGCCCGGAGAAGGTGCGTGAGATCATCAAGGTCAGCCAGGAACCGGTCAGCCTGGAGACGCCGATTGGCGAAGAGGAAGACAGCCACCTGGGTGACTTCATCGAGGATCACACCGCCCTGGCGCCTGCCGATGCAGCCAGCCACCAGCTCCTCAAGGAGCAGGTGGAGGATGTCCTCGACAGCCTGACGGAGCGCGAGCGTAAGGTATTGCAACTGCGCTTCGGCCTGGACGATGGACGCAGCCGCACGCTTGAGGAAGTCGGCAAGGAGTTCCACGTCACGCGCGAGCGTATCCGGCAAATCGAGGCCAAGGCCCTGCGCAAGCTGCGCCACCCCAGCCGCAGCCGCAAGCTGAAAGATTACCTGGATTAAGCGTTAACGTAGTAAAGAGAGGGACGCGATAGTCGATATCGCGTCCCTTATTTTTGGCCCTCATTGCCTACTCGCTATACTGGACATAGGAAATTATTCGAACATTCATAGTCCATAAAGCGAGATGTCTATGCAAGTTGATCAACTGAATGCTGAAGTTTCAGCTTCTTCCATACCATTCAATACACCGCGCGCGCGAACAGGTATGCGCACTGCTCTACGTATCGATAACCGGAGTACCATGCCGCCTCTTGCTCGCAATGCAGAAGATAAGAGCATTCTTCTTCAGCAGAGAGAAGAGGAGAAGGCTTCACCTGAGGATATAGATACCCTTCCCACCTTGATACAGGAGTCACGGCGCTCAGAGCCTGGTGAGGAAGATGCGTGGCTTAACGATGTAATGCCACCGCTCTCCGCATTGAAGCGCCCCCAGCATGAAGCAGAACCGGCAGAACCTGAGATGCCCCCGGATACCTCAATCTCTCACCAGCAATCTCCGCAAGTGCGCGAGCCTGAAGATAGTCCCGAACCAGGAACCGGTATTTGCCCCGGGCACCGCCTCTGGCCCGTAGTGCTGCAACTCAGCACGCGTATCTGGGAGGAAATCATGCACGTGCAGGGCAAGGTGCCGGGCCAGAGGCGCGGTATGGTAGATTTTGTGCGCAGGCGCGCGCTCGCGCTTTTGCGTAATGAACCACCTCTGGCCGGCCACATGCACAATCTCGATGAGGTAGAACAGGTTTTACGTGGCATAGTGGACGAGGTGCTGGGATATGGGCCGCTGGAGGGATTGCTGCGCGATGACGAGGTAACAGAGATTATGGTTGTGGGACCTCGCCTGGCATTTGTTGAGCGTTCAGGGCAGATTCGAGAGGTACATTGCCATTTTGAAGATGAACAGCATATGATGCGCATTATTGGAAACATGTTGCGACACGCGGGCCGTTCTATGGAACCTGGTCGCCCTGCGCTGGATGTGCGCCTGCCCGGTGGTACGCTGGTGAACATCGTGATGCCACCACCCGCTATCAAAGGACCCGCGATCACGATGCGCAAACCATCCCGTGTGCGGCATGGGCTGAACGAACTGGCGCAGCTCGGCTCGATGTCTCAGGAGATGGCGGACTTTCTTGCCACTTGCGTAAGAGCGCGGCTGAACATTATCATTTGTGGCGAAAGACGTTCCGGGCGGACGACGCTATTGAATGCCCTGGCGACGTGCATCCCGGCAAACGAACGTATTGTGACGGTTGAGGAACTGGCGGAACTGCGCCTGAACCAGAAACACGTCGTGACATTGGAGGCCCATTCAATTGAGGAAGAGAACTCTCGCAAGTCCGCGATGCGAGACCTGGTAGCGAATGCCTTGCGCATGCAGCCGGGGCGAATAATAGTTGGCGAGTGCCGCGGCGCTGAAACAGCGGTGCTGCTTTCTGCCATGCATTCCGGCTACGATGGTTCTATGACAACCATCTTCGCCAGGCACGCACAGGATTGCGCCGGCAGGCTAGAAATGCTATGGCTCATGGAGGAGTCGCACCTGCCATTCGCGACGATACGAAAACAGGTTGCCCGGTGCCTGAACCTGATCATCCACACAGGATTTGCCAGCGACAGATCGCGTAAAGTGCTTGAAATTGTGGCCGTACAGGGAGATGATGGAGACAGGGTGAAGCTCCAGAGCATCTATCACTATGTTGATATGGGAATTGATGAAAAGACGGGCAAGCTCCGGGGCAGCTTTGAGCCGCAAGGCGTTCACCCCGCCTGCTTCACGGTAGCGGCATCGGCAAGGTAGAGGGAGTGCCATCAAAAATCGGGACCAGGGCAATCACCCTGGTCCCGATTTTTGATGATAACCATAGATGGTGTTATACTACCCCTATGGCTCACGTAAATAGTATTGAAGAAGAAGCTTCTTAATGTACAACTCCTGGCTTGAAGATTATATGCTGCTCGCCCTGCGCATCGATAAGCTGCTGCGTGGGTTGAGCGATATGCCCTATATCGATTACTATTACGGTCCTGCCGGATTGAAACAGAGGGTTGAGGCAGAGACGGAAGTTCCTGCCGGTGAGCTTGTGGAGAACGCTCTTGCTCTGGCCGCTGCATTGCCTGAACAGGGATTTGAGGCTCGACGAAGCCGGTATCTTCATAAACACATAAGAGCGATGGAGACGATGAGCCGCAAGCTGAATGGAGAACGCTTCTCCCTGGAAGATGAGGTGGAGCGCTGTTTCGATATTCGGCCATCCTGGATACTGGAAGAGCAGTTTGAGGAGGCGCTGGCGCTGTATAATGAGGCGCTTCCCGGCAAGGGTACGCTAGCGCGGCGCTTATTCGAATGGCGCAGGCAGTATCAACTTCCCTGGCAAAAATTGGACATGCTGCCGCAACTGGTAGAGCGCGTATTTGCCGGGGTGCGCAATCGCACGAAGCGCCTGGTGGAGCTTCCGCCCGAAGAGACAATAGAAGTCCGGGTGAATGTGGAGACGGATATGGGTGCGGCGTGCTGGTACAAGGGCGGCTATCGCTCAGAGATCGAGATTAGCAATGCCTTCAGCAATTTGCGTTCGTTGCCGGACCTGTTGTGTCACGAAGGATATCCGGGGCATCACACAGAGTATGTATTGAAAGAGCGGCACCTGTACCGGCAGCGTGGATATATGGAGCAGGCAATTGGGATGATTATCAGTCCTCAAGCAATGATCAGCGAGGGGATTGCGAACAACGCCGGCGAGATGATTTTTGCGCCCGGCGAGATGGACCAGTGGCTTGCCGAATACATTTACCCGGCAGTGGGCATCGAGGTGAATAAAATCACGCAAGTCGATACAATCAAGCTGAACAGGGCACGAGACTTACTGGAGGGCGTGCGCTGCAATGCCCTGTTTATGATGCGCGAGGGACGGCCAGAAGATGAGATCATGGATTACATGGCAAAGTATTTGCAGGGGACCAATCTAGGACTTTTAGATGATTCCTGGCACGAGTGCTATGTTTTTACCTACTACTATGGCAGGCAACTGGTGCGATCATGGCTGCAAAAGGAGGATCGCGAAGCCATATTCCGCCGCTTCCTGGTAGAAGAAATGTCTCCCTCGGACCTGTTGCAGCCCGAATTGCCGGAGGATTGATTGCGGCATGAAAGAGGCGAATGTATGACCGAAAAAATTGATACAACGGCGGCAATTGCATGCCTTGATCTGACTAAAGTCTATGAAACGGGCGCAGCTGCGCTTCAGGACTTGACGCTGACGATTGAGCGCGGCATGAGCTTTGGCCTGCTGGGCGAGAACGGTGCCGGCAAATCGACGCTGGTGCGATTGATAATGGACTTTCTCTTTCCTACAAGTGGTACGCTGTTATCCTCGCGCGCCTCGTATAGTCGCGGACTGATGCTGGCCACCGCCCTCTTGCGTATACCGCTGCTCGTACTCATGCTGCTGCTGAAGCTCCAGAAGCGACCTTGAAGCTTCAGCGACCGCATCATTTCAACATGTCCACTCATGAGACAGGCAAACTGAAGATGTTCCTGTTCTTAATCCAACTCGACTACTGGCAGGCCGTAGACACCGAGAGTGGTGGAGATTTCGCTACCGTGATGGATGTCATGTTCGAGTACATGCCAGATGATCCACTGGCGCGAACGTGTCGGTTTCACTTCTCCTGCTAGCCGCTCCCTCTCCAACCACATCCGGGCGTATGGCTGGAGCGCAGGCTCGACCTGTTTCGCGTGACGCACCCGCTCCGCCTCATCTAGAGGCGGGTAGACCTGCTCAAGATCAGCAGGGATCAAACGGGCAAGTGCCTGCTGGATCATCTGCCAGGTCTTCTCCAGTCCGGCAACCAGTTCTGCCGCCGGGTGGCATGGATCTACGTCCGCCTCACAGACTCCCAAAGCCCATAATTCAAGGGAAGTCAGATCGTCGCCCCCCTCGCCCATCCGCGCGTGGAACCACCATGCGCGATTGGCGACAATATGCGTCACATACATACCAATCGACCAGTGTTGTGGCGTGAGGCGCAAGGCGAGCTGCTCTCCGGTAAGAGGCGCGATGGCCGCGACGAGACGCTGTTGGTAGATACCCCATCCGCTGTAGAAAGGGAAAAGTGAAAGCTGATGTTCTTCTGTCATGATAGGTATTCCTTGCTTTCTTCTGAGAGAAAAAACAACACAATCGTATCGACAAGCGCAAGGACACGATGGGGCACAAAGAGGGAGCGGAGAGAAAAGGCTCATCGCTTGCATCATGATCGGATATGCCATGCCACTTTCGCACCATCCTGTTGCTTGCGCTATTACTATCCACCGTCTCGCGCAGGCTTTGTCAGAAAGGTTGTCGAGCAAGAAGCAGGCCCTACAGCATTCCCGGCACAAAACAACTCAGCGCCCATGCCTGATGAGAGACACGCGAGAGATGGAAGCAAGAATGGTTATATCTGTTTCACTGTTTGAACAGGAACCAGGATGGAGTTAGCAGCACACCGGCATAGATCTCAAAACCTCCTCAAAAAACGAGTGAATACTTTACTACTATACGGGGAGAAAGATGAACCTGTCAAGGATGGCTGGCGAACTGGCAAAAGGAGCCTGTCATTGTCGCTCAGGCCTGTCATTCTGAGCGCAGCGAAGAATCGGTGCCCCGGCAGAGATTCTTCGCTGCGCTCAGAATGACACGTCCCTGGAGCGTCGCAAACCCTCTTCCCCAATAAAGAAAGATGCTTCTACAAAAAAACGCAATTATGTTACGGTAAAAACGTAACATAGCTAGTGTTACACTTTTACTGTTGCATCACCTCAATTGTCTTACGCACAATCTCCACGAAATCAGGTTTGATGCTCGCCCCCCCAACGAGCGCTCCATCGATATCGGGGTGAGCCATAAACTCTGCGATGTTTTCCGAAGTAACGCTACCACCGTAGAGGATGCGTATGGCGGAGGCAACCTCTACACCATACATGTTACCGTAGAGCTGTCGAATAAGTTGGATTACTTTTCCCGCGCCTTCGGGAGTGGCTGCTTTGCCGGTGCCGATGGCCCAGATTGGTTCGTAGGCAATCACGACCTCTTTCGTGTGCTGCTGCGGAAAATTCGCCAGGCTATGCTGCACCTGGTAGTGAATAACCTCTTCTGTTTTTCCGGCATCGTGTTCATCTTCGCGCTCGCCGATACAAATGATGGGACGCAGGCGATGATCGAAAGCCGCGAGGGCCTTCTTATTCACGGACTCGTCGGTTTCGCAGAAGTAGGTACGGCGCTCCGAGTGACCGAGGATGACGGTGCTGCATAGTTGGCGTACCATGCTTGGAGAGGTTTCGCCGGTGAATGCTCCTTTCTCCTCATAATACATATTCTGAGCGCCCAGTTCCAGGCGTTCGAAGAGATGAGCATCCAGCACCTCTCGCACTGAAATGAGCGAGATGGTGGGCGGGCAGAGAATAGAAAGGATGTTGGGGTACTGCCGTAGCAGCATCCCCAATTGCGGCACAATCTCGGACGCGAAACTGGAAGCCTGCCGCGGGCCGTAGTGCATTTTCCAGTTTCCGGCAATGATTGCGGTACGCGTTGGAGTAGTCATGGCGTTTTATCCTGTAAGGCTGCAACTCCGGGAAGGACGCGGCCCTCAAGAAATTCAAGTGACGCGCCTCCACCGGTCGAGACGTGGGTCATTTTTTCCGCTGCGTGTGCCTGTTCAACCGCCGCGGCTGAGTCACCGCCGCCGATAATGGTGGTAGCCCCCGCTGCCGTTCGCTGCGCGAGCATGTCGATGATGGCATCAGTACCTTTGGCGAAGGCCGACATTTCCGCTACACCAAGCGTCCCGTTCCACACGATAGTTTGCGCGTCCGCCAGGGCCTGGTCGAAAGCCGAAATGGTTTCGGGGCCGATGTCGAGGATGCGCCAGCCGGTGGGAACATCCTTGATAGAAACCACCCTGGAATTGGCATCGGCGGCAAAGCGGTCCGCTATCACCACGTCTACAGGCAGCATAAATTTCAGGTCGCGCTGGCGAGCCTTAGCCATCAAATCGCGTGCCACGTCGAGCTTACCCTCTTCAAAGAGCGAGTCGCCGATTTCATACCCCTCGGCTTTGAGGAAGGTATTCGCCATACCCCCGCCGATGAGCAGCGTATCGACCATGCTGATGAGGCGCTCCAAAACGGCGATTTTGTCGGAGACTTTGGCGCCACCGATAATGGCGGCGAAAGGTCGCTTTGGATGTTCGAGCGCTGATCCAAGGAAGTTGATCTCCTTCTCCATCAGGAAGCCTGCCACGCCGGGCAAGTAATGAGTAACACCCTCGGTTGAGGCATGCGCGCGGTGTGCTGTACCAAAGGCATCGTTGACGTAGACTTCGCCTAACGACGCAAGCTGGCGCGCGAATTCTGGATCGTTCTTTTCCTCTTCTTTATGGAAGCGCAGGTTTTCGAGCAGCAGTACCTGGCCGGGCCGCAAAGTTCTGGCCTGCGCCTCGATCTCAGGCCCGGTGCAGTCGGTTGCCAGCAATACTGGTTTGCCCAATAACTGGCTCAAGCGATAGCCCGCCGGTTTGAGGCTCATTTTGGGAACGACTTTGCCATCCGGCCTGCCCAGGTGCGACATGAGGATGACAGCCGCGCCAAGGTCGAGCAGGTATTGAATACTGGGTAGGGCTGCGCGAATGCGCGTATCATCCGTGATGTGTTGCTCGGCGTCCAACGGCACATTGAAATCGACGCGCATCAGTACGCGCTTGCCCTTAACATCGATGTCACGAATAGTCTTCTTATTCATGGCTATTCCTTCATTACACCCCTTTTTCGGCGATGAAATGGGTGAGGTCGGCGACGCGGCAGGAATAGCCCCACTCGTTGTCGTACCATGCAAGTATCTTGATCATATTGCCGCCCTCCACCATAGTTGAAAGCCCATCGACGATTGACGAGTGCGAGTCACCACGAAAGTCCATCGAAACCAGCGGTTCCTCGGTAATATCAAGAATGCCCTTGAGCGAACCGACTGCCGCCTGTTTGAAGGCGTCGTTGACCGCCTCTTTCGTCGTTTGCTGGCGCACGGTGGCTACAAAATCGACGACCGAGACAGTAATGGTGGGAACACGCAAGGAGATGCCATCGAAGCGTCCCTTCAGTTCGGGAATGACGAGCGCCAGGGCGCGAGCTGCTCCCGTGGTGGTAGGAATGATATTGACTCCGGCGCTGCGGGCGCGGCGCAGGTCCTTGTGAACCTGGTCGAGGATGCGCTGATCATTCGTATACGAGTGGATGGTGTTCATCAAGCCATATTCAATGCCGAAGGTATCGTTGATGACCTTGGCCGCGGGCGCCAGGCAGTTAGTGGTGCAGGAAGCGTTGGAGATGATATTATGCCTGGCCGGGTCATACATATTATCATTGACGCCCAGCACCATGGTGAGGTCTTCGCCCTTAGCAGGCGCGGAGATGATCACCTTTTTTGCACCGCCCTTGAGATGCGCAGCGGCTTTATCCGCATCGGTAAAAAATCCGGTTGATTCGATGACGATCTGCACTCCCAGGTCGCCCCACGGAATTTGCGCAGGATCGCGCTGGGCCAGCACTTTGATACTGTGTCCGTTGACGATCAGCGAGTCAGGTGTCGTCTCTATTTCGCCTGGGAAACGTCCGTAGGTAGAGTCGTATTTTAATAGATGGGCATTGGTTTTTGTGTCGGTCAGGTCATTGATGGCGACAACTTCGAGGTCGCGAGGATAGCGCTCAAGCATGGCCTTCATAGATTGCCGACCGATACGTCCAAAACCATTGATGCCTACGCGAGTAGTCATAGTTCGTAGTCTCCTTTTTTGCTAAGATGAAATTGACCGTATGAGGCGAAAAATATATATGTTTCACGTGAAACATATATAGGACTCTGTCATCCATCTGTAGGGACAGCGGCTCGTCGCTGTCCTGGTCGCCCGCCTTTCACTTGCTTCCAACCTTTTTCTTCCCTCCCAGGGTAGCATTGTGAAGTCACAAAACGATCACAGAAATGAGAAGGAAGATCACAATGGGTTTACAAAGAAAGAGTATCACCGCAGTTGTGGGACGGTCAAGGTCGATTATCGATAACCGGAACAGGTATGACGCCAATTGAGAAACGTACGTAGTCATCGGTATAGCCAAACCCGCTGCCGGGAACTCCTGCGATACCCGTTTTTTCGAAAGCGGAGAATGCATCCTCTCCTGGCCGCAACTGGCTCCAATTATAAACGGTCGCATCGTCGCCAACATGTATCTGGTTGAAAATCTGAAATTCTTCGTCCAGGCGCTGCAGCTGTGCAATCAGCCGGTTGCGTCGCAGGCGATAGAAAGCTCGCAACTTTTCAAGCAACCAGGGACGCGCCTGTATCAAACGAGTATATGCCATGTAGCGTAGTTGCCATTCGGCGGGTAGCGATGCCATGCTATTCGCCCAACAAACAATCACTTTCGATGCGACCTGCGGACTGCCAATCGTAACCCAGCCGAAACGCTCGCCTGTCAGCGTATACGATTTGGAAAAACTGCTGATAAAAAAGGTATGCGCATAGACATCGGGAACGTTGAAGGTAGCCATGCGGGCCTGGTCCTCTTCCTGTATGCCGGTGCCGATATAGGCGAGGTCCGCCAGGATATAAATTTCACGGCCTGATTCCCAGTACTTTCTCAGCACAGCGAAGATCCGGTTGAGTTCATCCGGTGTATAGGCAAAGGTGGTCGGATTGTTTGTAACGGTAAGGTAAAATGCGCGAATATCCGGCGTCTGCGCGAGTATGTCATCGAGTTGCTGCGCCGTAAGTTTGAAGTAATTGGCGGCATCTGTATGAAATTTGTGCAGGCGATAGCCATACGATTGTGCCTGCCACTCCGGTACATTAAAGCCTGGAGTAGGGAACAGCACGGCGATATCGCTATGCCGTTGATCTTTGAAGAGTACGGCCAGCCCGCGCAAAACTTTGTCGATGATGTCCATCGCGCCTAACCCCAGGTATAGCTGTTCTGCTGTAGCAGCAATGCCCCATTTTCGCGTTTCCCCGGCGAGCCAGCCACGCAGGACGATATTGCCGTTGCCATATATATCGTAAATCCGCAGATCGATGCCTTGTTGTAGCAGTTCTCTTTCACATACCTGCATCTGTTCGCGCAGCCAGAGGTAGGTTTCGCCGCTGGCCACGTAGCCATGCAGTGGTTCGCCCGGCAGAGCGACTCCCAGCTCGTCGGCGAGGAGTCGATAATCGCGCGGGCCTCCTGGCTCTCCTTCGTATTCCGTAATGTTGCGCAGGTTCACGTCGCCTATCGTGCGGTTGACAATTTCAGACTGGATAACTTCCTCCGAGAGGTGAAGTTCGCGACAATGCTGTTCCAATTCATGCACCATGCGAGCCATTACGCGGATGGGACTCGAGCCTTCCTGGACAAGGGGGCGATAGTGAGGAACTGCCTGCTGGCGGAGCTGCCGGATGATAGCAGCTTGTTCTTGAAACGAGGGTGACGATACATCAAGTGAGTCGGGCGAATCCACAGGTGGTTGATCGTGGGTAATCACCAGTTTTACTCCCTTCGGTTACGCAACACCGGCGTAGCTTGCTAGATGCCGGTCTCCATTGACCGGCGACTACTACAGAGTGTAGCATATTGGGAAGGGTAAAACAAGCTGAGGTAATACCATGTTTCACGTGAAACATATTTGTGGAACCAATTCTTACCCTATACTCTCAAATGCTCCCACCTTAACTGCTTCGACTAAGACAGCAATATCTGGCGCCAGCGTGCGATCATGTTCCAGTTTTGGCACGTATGAGCGCACAATCTCAAATGCCTGCTGTACGCCCTGGCCGGGTTTGAGCGGTTTGCGAAATTCCAGCATCTGGGCGGCGCACATCAATTCGATGGCGACAACCTGGCGCGCCTGTTCAATGAGGCGCTGAACCTTATGCGCTGCCGTTGCTCCCATGCTATTGAAGTCCTCCATACCGGCAGAGGTCGGTATCGAATCAATGCTGGCAGGATGCGCCAGTATTTTGATCTCATTGACCAGCGCCGCCGCGACATATTGCGCGATCATGAAGCCGGAGTTCAGACCGGGATTCGGCGTCAAAAAGAGCGGCGCGCCACCCTCGTCCCAATCGTGTGGGCCTAATAGATTGAAGATGCGGCGCTCGGAAAAACTTGCCAGTTGGGCGAGCGAGATAGCCAGTACGTCGAGCGCCATCGCCAGTGGTTGCCCGTGAAAATTGCCCCCACTCAACACAACGCCATCCTCTGGGAAAACGAGCGGATTATCGGTCACGGCGTCCAGTTCGCGCTCAAAAATGTTGGAGCAATACTCTATAGCGTCGCGTATCGCTCCGAAGACTTGCGGCGCGCAGCGCATCGTGTAAGGGTCTTGCACGCGCGGGCAATCGCGATGGCTAAGATTGATTTCGCTTTCGCGCAACAAATGGCGCAAACGTGCGGCGCTCTCCTGCTGTCCCAGTTGACCACGGCGCTTTGAGATGCGGGCATCAAAAGGCACGTGGCTGCCCATCAAACCCTCGATGCTCATGGCAGCTGCAACTTCCGCCGCTCGCAGCAGCACCTGCGCATCGGCAAGCGCCAGCACGGCAATCGCCTCCATCAGGTGCGTTCCATTGATCAGCGCGAGACCTTCTTTAGCATGCAGTTGCAGCGGTTCGAGATCAGCATGCCGCAAAGCTTCCATTCCCGTAACAATGTGGCCGTCATAAAATGCCTCACCTTCTCCTATAATGATCAAGCCAAGATGCGCAAGCGGGGCAAGATCACCGCTCGCACCTACCGATCCACGCGAGGGAATGCGAGGATAAATTCTGGTATTGAGCATGCTTATGAGCAGCTGCACAACTTCCGGGCGGACGCCGGAATTGCCGCGTGCCAGGCTTGCCGCCAGCAGCAGCATGATGGCTCGCGCGACCTCCTCGCTCAGAGGCTCTCCAACCCCTGACGCGTGACTGCGCAAAAGATTGTGCTGCAGATCTACCAGTTGCTCATGGGGAATGCGCACCCGGCTCAAGTGACCAAATCCGGTGGTTACGCCATATACTTTTTGATCCTCGTCCGCCAGTTTATCGATTACCGCCCTGGCTGCAAGAATGCTATCGAGAGATTCTGCGCCTAAAACAACCGGCGCGTAGTGGCGGGCGACGGCCAGCACTTCTGGAACCGTCAAGGTCTGCCCATTAAGAGTCACGCCGGCAGGTAATGTAACGTGTGTGTCTATCTTCATCGGAGAAGTCGTCCTTTCTGGCTACGATGCCTGTATATGCATTGTAACAGATAGACGAGCGTCATGTAAAAGCATCTGAGACCCAATAATAAGTTTTCAAAAATACCCGGCAACAGGTCGATTGATTGTGCCCACCGCCGATAATGAAATTTCACCAGCATAACACGAATTTATTCTTGTCTTTTATCTCGCAAGATTTGCTCAATCGCCACGCGCAATGTTGCCACTCCATCTTCCTGCATGATTCTGGCCTGTACCTTACGGGCTTGCTCTTGATAGGTCGGGGTATATAGAAGTGCATTCAAGGCTTGCCTGGCGCGCCTGGCTGTATAGTGCTTGCGCGATATCCATATCCCGGCTTTGCGCAGCGCAACCTGCGCCGCATTGAAAGGTTGATCCATGCCTCCTGGCACTACCAGGGATGGAACCCCGGCTCGCAAACATTGCCCAATTGTTCCAATACCCCCATGATGAATCACTGCCGCGCACGATGGAAAAATCTGAGAAAAGGGCGCGAAGGAGATATTGAGAACATCGTCATTATCCTCAATGGAACCGGGCATTTCGGGTTCATTGAGCAATAACGCCCGTGCGCCACACGCGAGAATGCTTTCTGCACTGGTACGGTAGTAAGGAGCGAATAGTGTGCGCTCGCCAGGTGCAACGGTACCGGAAGTAACCGTCACCACAGGCTTTCTCCCATTCAGAAATGCTTTGAGCTTTGCAGGAAACTGCCAGTCTACCGACCCATCCCAGAAGCAAAAGCCTGTCACTCGAATATACTCCGGCCAGTCGTCCTGGCGAGGCATAAACGCGGGAGAAACCGCCAGGGCCGTGAATGTGGGTGATAGATTGCCGGTCCACATCAGATTGGCGCCTGGTTGCACGTGGAACTTGCGCCGGACCTGGTTCACCGGTTTGTCGACGATGCGGCGCAGGACTATCCCACCAAGAAACAAGGATTGAGATCACCGCTTGAGCCAAAAGTAGTGATTACAATACGAGCCATCTCTTCCTCTTTCGGAGATTCATTTCTGTAAGATCAGGTCAATTTCTTCGACGCTGTTTTAGCCAGGCAAATTGCAGTAGAAAATGAAATGTTTCACGTGAAACATCGCTTCTGTAAAACGACGGATGTTTCACGTGAAACATGCTCATGAATGATCACGCCGATACGAGCACAGATTGTACCAGGTTGACGCCGAAGTGATAGCCGATTTCATGATAGTCGCGAATCGACCAGAAAGCCAGTTCGCAGCGCTTGCCCGGTTCGATGCTACCAATCGCATCTTGCAATGCCAGCGCGCGCGCCCCATTGATGGTCGCGGCCATCAGCGCCTCTTCCAGTGACATGCCCATGGCCGACATAGCCAGCCCCAGCATCATCTGCATATTCTCACAGTACGATGTACCCGGATTAAAATCGGTTGCCAGCGCTACATGCAATCCTCGATCAATGAAACGGCGCGCCTCAGGATAGGGGCTTCTCAAAGTATAGGAACAACCGGGCAAGAGCGTTGCCACCACACCGGCTTCACGCATCGCATCCAGGGCTGCATCGTCGGCGAAGTCAAGATGATCGGCGGAAGTGGCCCCTAATTCCGCCGCCAGTTGCGCGCCGCCGGATGGGCTCAGTTGATCGGCATGGATTTTCAGTCCGTAGCCCAGTTCTTTAGCGCGTGTGAGGATGCGACGGCTCTCTTCTAACGTGAAGGCATCGCGCTCGCAAAATACATCACAGAAGCGGGCAAGGCCGACAAATGACGGCAGCATCTCTTCAATAATCAGGTTCACGTAAGCATCTCTCTTATCTCTATATTCGGGTGGAATGCTGTGCGCGCCCAGAAATGTTGGCACAACCCGTACACGGTCGTGCTGGTGAGCCGGGTTGGTCTCAAACGCGTTGAGATTATTGATGATGCGCAGGCAGGTCTCCTCAGTGATTTTATCCAATCCGTAGCCCGTCTTTACCTCGACCGTAGTGGTGCCGTATGCTCGCATGGTATTCAAACGCGCCTGCGCCAGTTGTGTCAATGTTTCCGCGTCCGCTCCTCGCGTAGCCTTCATCGTGGAGAGGATACCGCGACCCTGCGCCAGTAATTCGCCATAACTGGTTCCGGCATGGCGCAAATGAAATTCTTCGGCGCGATCTCCGGCAAATACAAGATGGGTGTGCGAATCAACAAGGCCAGGGGTAATAACGGCTCCTTGCGCATCTATAATAGTGATGCCATCCTTGTAGGCGCCCGTACTCTGTTGGAACAAAGGTTCTGCTCCATGATCAGGGCCTACCCAGCTGATCATTCCCTTATAAACGGCAAGCGCCGCATCCGGGATGACCTGCAATGGGCCGGATGCCCCGGCTATGGGTTGCTGGGCAACGGTCACAAGTTGCCCTATATTGCGAATAACGGTACTGGCTTTGACTTGAGATAGAGATGGGTCCGGCATCATAACAAAAGTTCTCCTTCAACAAAAGGTTTCATCACCCACTTTATAGCACAGGAAAGCCCTATCGTCGAGTACCAGATTTGTACCATTGTTATAGACTACGGGCTGCACATCGCCGGGATTCGTGGTAGAATGCGGTACAACACAATATTTCTTTCGTTGCCCCATGTCGAGAAGTGAAGAGGAAGGATACAGATGCGAGCAATTGATGACAGCAGTCCCAAATATGCTGCTGTTTTGCGTACCCTCCTGATCTGGAAGCAGTTGCCGGAGAGTGATCTGTCACGCCTGGTACACGACTTCTTCTTGATTACAGATGACTTTCGCGAGATGGAGGACCAGGGTTATCTCACCATGACGTTTGTCGGCGATGAGTACGTCATCACGCCGACATTAGTGGGCCGGCTCTGGCTGGAGCAATACGACGCAGAAAAGAAGGAGCGATAAATATGGCATATGACGACCAGGAAGAGGCATTTCCATACACGACCATTGGCACCGATGAAGCCAAACGTATGATCGATGCCGGCGTTACCGTAATCGATGTCCGCCAGCAGGATGAATGGGATCGCGGCCACATTCCCCAGGCCGTTCTGGTTCCCCTGAACGGCATTTATTCATTCGCGAAGGCATTGAAAGATTTAAACCTGCCGGAAGATCAGGAGATCATCTTCACCTGCGCCATGGGACAGCGCAGCGCGTCCGCCTCTGAAATCGCCATGGTCGCCGGTTTCAAAAAGGTCTATAACCTGGCAAACGGCATGAACGGCTGGGTTGGCCGCCGTTATCCGGTCGAACGTTGAGATGAGAAGAAATCAAATTTGTGAACCCAGGCAGAGAGGAGTACAGATATGGCTCTATTAGAAGGAAAAAAGGCCCTTATTTTTGGCATTGCCAACCATCGTTCTATTGGCTGGGCGATTGCCCAGGCCCTTTCCAATGAAGGCGCAAAACTGGCATTTACCTACCAGGATCGCATGGAAAAATACGTACGCGACCTGGCGGCGAAAATTCCAGATACCCCCGTCATTCCATGCGACGTACAGAGCGATGAGCAGCTTGATACCGCTTTTGCGCAGGCGAGCGAAATCTTCGGCGGCGAGCTTGACATACTCATCCATTCGGTTGCGTTCGCTCCCCCACGCGAATTGGAAAATCCATTTTACGAGACGACCCGCGAAGGCTTCAAGACCGCCCTTGATATCAGCGCCTACTCGTTAATCGCCATGGCAAATCGCGCCAGGCCGCTCATGCAGGCGCGAGGAGGCGGCTCAATCCTCACCATGACATATATGGCCAGCGAACGTGTGATGCCCAAATATAATGTGATGGCCGTCGCCAAAGCCGCCCTGGAGTGCAGCGTGCGCTACCTGGCCTTCGAACTTGGAGAATGGAATATTCGCGTCAACGCTATTTCTGCCGGGCCGCTCAACACGCTGGCCGCGCGCGGCATCTCCGGCTTTACCAGTTTCCGCGAACATATGGGAGTCGCGGCACCCCTGCGCCGCAATATCGAACAAAGCGACGTCGGCGACGCAGCCCTGTTCCTTTGCAGCCCACACGCCCGCTCCATCACCGGCGAAATCCTCTTCGTCGACGCCGGCTACAACATTATGGGAGCGTAAAGAAATTTACTGCTCGTACTGGCGCATGATCGGACGTGCGGGAGCCGGTTCACCGCAGACGCTACAGAAGCGCGCAATGGGACGATTCATGTGGCCGCAAGGCCATGCAACCAGCGGGCCGGAGACATTGCCGTTAGCCGCATTACTGGGAGCAAATGAGTTACCCGGCAGGTTTGGCTGGCTGGCCGCTTGTGGCGACATCCAGGACTGATTGCCCGGCAAACCTTGAGACACCGGAGGTGACGCGGGAGCAGGCGAGGGCGGCGCCGGATTCTGCCACGATGGCCCTGATGGCGCTCCAAAGGGCGATAGAGTACCCGGCGGCGGAGCTACATATCCTCCCTGTGCAGGAGCCTGTGGATTAACAGGTCTCGCAGTAGGGGCGGGAGTTGGGTTGTAGAGGGAGGGGGTGCTTGCCCCGCCCTGCGCCGGAGTATAGGGGGAAGGTATACTTGCCCCGCCCTGCGCCGGAGTTGAGCTATAGGGAGTGAATATATTTGCCCCACCTTGCGCCGGCAAACCTGTACCGCCCGCGGGCAAAGACCCATTGGCCGTGTTTCCCCAACTTCCGGGAATTGTCGCTTGTGATGGAGCAGAGCTTCCACGGCGGCGCTGCATAACTACCACTACGATCAGTATCACCACGAGCAGTACAACAACTATACCGCCAATGATTATCCACCTCGTCAGCGATGTTGTACCCTGCCTGGAGCCCGTTGTAGTAGTAGGTGTCGAAGAAGTTTTTTCATTCTTTGCCTGCTGCGTGGCATATGCCAGGTAGGGCGCGATAGCCTTGAAATTGGGGTACCGGTTAGCAATCTGCTGGAATTCTTGCTGCGACTTGTGCCAGTGACCTGCCGCAGTGGATGCGTAATCGTTGAAGGCCTGTACCCAGGCTTTTTCAAACGGCCCGGGCGTTGTATTCACGCCTGCCTGTTGCACCAGCATCAACGCGCTGGCGCTGGCCTGCAAGAAACTGGTGCTGCCATCAGTGCCCGTACCAAAACTAACAATGCCGACAATCTGGCCGCTGCTGTTCAAAGCCGGGCCGCCGCTATCGCCATGCTCCACATTACCACTGACCTGAATAACCGGCGCTCCGGTATCCGTCGTCTTGATTGAACTGACAAAAATCTGATTGATCGACGAGGTGAGCAACTGCGAAATGTTGTTCATATTCACGTCGCCATTGCCGGGGAAACCAATGATGCGCAGTTGATCCTGTTCCTGAACCGTCGTTGAATCGCCAATCGCAACCAGCGGCATATCGTTCATGTTGCTGACATGAATGATCGCCGTATCCCTATCATTGAAGTTGCTTTGCGCCTCGATACGATCCACCGGCGCGTGAGCATAAGCTGGCAGGTCCTGCGCGCTGGTAGCATTCAATGGACCCGTATAATCAGTACTCAGGAAGACCTGGCTGCTGGGCGTGCCATAACTTGTTGTGGATTGCAGCTGGCCATCGGCCAGGTCCGTAGCGACCTGGTCAGGCGAAAGAGGTGCGCCAGGATTGACGCTTGTATCGTAGTAGTTTGCTACATCCGGGGCTGCTGTCTGCTGCAGGTATTGATCCAGGCTGGCATCATGTGGTGGATTCACGACATGATCCGCCGTCAAGATATCGCCATGCGCCGAAATGAATGTACCGGTGCCCGATAAACCTAATTGATAACCATTGGGATCATTTTGTGGGAACGTCACCGCCTTGCCATTCGGAAAATCAACGGTGAGATGACCGTTTATAACAGTAATGATGCGTACAACAGCCGGTTTCGCAATATCGACGAGCCTTACAAAAGGATCGGTTACATCACCCCCTGGCGCATCGGCACGTGCAACGGGCGCGGCTCCCAGCGCACCCATGAACATGAGAGAGAGAATCCCTGCCACGAACACAAGCCGGAATAACCAGGATGTATAAAATTTGCTCTTTGATGTGGCTCTAGCTCTAATCATCTATCTTTTCCTATCCTGCTACAGAATAGCAACCCTCTAATCACTGCATTATACATCATATGGTCTAAGAAGAGTAGACGATGTAACTACCAGTTTTTTGCCCTACCCGTGCCAATCCCTCGCCAGCATCCCATAGACTGCCAGGTCAACATAGTAATCGTACAGCCATTCCCCATCGTGTAAAACTCCCTATCTACCCATGGCAGCAAGGCTCGTAAATGCGCCCGGTTGCCATCGACCAGTTCGAAAAGTTTCTCCGCGCCTCTCCTCTAAGATGCACAGACTCGTATCGTCATCAACCGTTATTCATAATTTCGGCGTCCTAGCCGGCATCATTTAACCCTCAACTCCATACATTTCCGGCAAGAGTAATCTCACCTATCGCTAAAACGAGTATATTCTATCATGGGTTGCAAAATGTGCGACCCTGCAACTCTAGTAATTACCGGTAAACTCAAGACTACATAAAGTCTGGTTCGCGCAGCGAAGAATCTCACACACTTATGGGAATCACCT
Organism: Ktedonobacteraceae bacterium; assembly: GCA_035653615.1. Classification (NCBI taxonomy): domain Bacteria; kingdom Bacillati; phylum Chloroflexota; class Ktedonobacteria; order Ktedonobacterales; family Ktedonobacteraceae; species Ktedonobacteraceae bacterium. The sequence continues at coordinate 113,901 of DASRBN010000019.1, forward strand.
GTTCCTCTCCACTCTCCTCTGAAAACGTCGTTTTCATAATGGGTGGTCTAGCGCCCCTACATGAAGGTCTTGACAAACTAAAGGCATTAGTATATTATGCTAATATATTTAGTTTGCTTGCTAAATATATTAGTAGAAAGGACATATCAAACCATGAAAGTACTGGCTTTTAGCAACAATCTTTTCCAATTAACCCGTTTAGTTGCCTTCAATTGCTACCTCGTGCGCGAGGATGACGGCTTCACGTTGATTGATACGAATATGAGTGGCCAGGCGCAGGCCATTATAAGGGAGGCGGCGAAGTTGGGTCTCCCCATTACACGCATTCTGCTGACTCATGCTCACATCGATCATGTTGGTTCGCTCGACGCCTTACATAATGCACTACCCGATATCCCGGTAATGATAAGCGAGCGTGATGCACGTTTTCTGACCGGCGATAAGAGCCTGGATGCTTCCGAGCCCCAGGTACCCTTGAAAGGTGGCTATCCTGTGGTCTCGACGAAGCCGACACGCCTTTTACATGAAGGAGACCGTGTTGGCTCGCTCGAGGTGATTGCAACGCCAGGACATACTCCTGGCCATATTGCCTTTCTCGATAGTCGAGACCGGGCGCTGATCGCTGGCGATGCCTTTCAGACCCAGGGCGGCGTAGCGGTTTCCGGTACCGTAGAACTGCTCTTCCCCTTGCCAGCGATGGCTACCTGGCATAAAGGGCTGGCCCTGGAAAGCGCACGCAAATTGCTGGCGCTCTCACCTTCCGTGCTGGCTGTCGGACACGGGCGGATGCTCAAGCAGCCTCAGGCGGAGATGGAGCGTGCGATTCGCGTCATGGAGCAATCCCTGGTGAAAGCGGAAAGGAAACAGTCGCGTGTCGCATAGAATAGGACTGGATCACGAAAGCGTCGTAGAGGCAGCTGCCAGGCTAGTAGACGAGGAGGGCATTGAACGGCTCACGCTAGGCCATCTGGCTGAGCGCCTGGGCATTCGCACACCTTCCCTCTACAATCATGTCGCGGGGCTATCCGGCCTTAAACATGATCTGATGCTCTATTGTATGCGAGATTTGCTTGACCGTGTTCGCCTGGCAACCATCGGAAAATCAGGCGCAGAAGCTATTATTGCGCTTGCCGGTGCCTATCGTACCTATGCGAAGCAGACACCAGGGCGCTATGCGCTTACATTGCAAGCGCCCCCTCCCGGCGACCAGGAAGCGCAGGCGGCAGCACAACAGGTTGTGGAAGTTGTGCTGGCCGTTCTCGCAGCCTACAAACTCCGAGACGAAGACGCTATCCATGCTATTCGCGGCCTGCGCAGCATTGTACAGGGATTTATCACGTTGGAGATGGCGGGCGGTTTCGGCATACCGGTAGATACGGAGGCAAGTTTTTACTGGCTTATCCAACTTTTCGTTGACGGCTTGAGTCGATCGGTAATTACCGGAGAAAAGAGTCATAACGGTGATTACTTATAAGGCTCGTCATCCATGCTATAATGCTACCAGGCGCGGCAACAAAGTAAGCAAAAGAGTCCGAAATCATGCCAGATCAAACATCACTTTTTGGGTCAGACGATAATTCAACCTCACAGAGGCAGCTACGAACAGCATCTCCAGCAACCGCTACCTCGGCAGCTGCGGAACCTCTGGCCTCGCGTATGCGCCCCCGCACGCTCGACGAGATCATTGGCCAGGAACACCTGCTGGCGCCCGGGCGCGCGCTGCGCCGCAGCATCGAAGAGGACCGTATCCCCTCCATGATCCTGTGGGGACCGCCGGGCAGCGGAAAAACCACCCTCGCCGAAGTAATTGCCCGCCAGACACATGCTCACTTTGTCTCCCTCAGCGCCGTCTCAGCAGGTGTCGCCGACCTGCGCAAGGTAGTAGAGGATGCTCGCAAGCTGCGCCAGTTCTCAAAGCAGCGCACCATCCTGTTCATCGACGAAATTCACCGCTTCAACAAAGCGCAGCAGGACGCCGTTTTACCGCATGTCGAGCGCGGCGTTGTCACACTCATCGGCGCCACCACCGAAAATCCCAGCTTCGAGGTCAACGCCGCCCTTTTATCGCGCTGCCGCGTCTTCACGCTCAAAGCCCTGACCGAAGAACAAATTCTCATCATCCTGGAACGTGCCCTGCAAGATAAAGAGCTCGGCCTCGGCCAGCTTCACATCACCATCGACGAAGACGCCTTCCAGCAGATCGCCATCTTCGCCAACGGGGACGCTCGCACCGCCCTCAACGTCCTCGAACTGGCCGCATCCAGTAGGGGCGCGGGCAGCGGTGGTGGAAGAGGGGCGGAGCTGCCTCCACCGCCCGGTCGCACGAGTAGCAATGCAGATCAGGATAGCGAGCGCATCCATATCACGCTCGCCATCGTCGAAGACATCATGCAGCACCGCGCGCTCCTCTACGACAAAGCCGGAGACCAGCACTACGACACCATCTCCGCCCTGCACAAATCCCTGCGCGGCTCCGACCCCGACGCCGCGCTCTACTGGCTCGCGCGCATGCTCGAAGCCGGAGAAGACCCTCTTTATATTGTGCGCCGCCTCATCCGCTTCGCCTCGGAAGACGTGGGTATGGCCGACCCCCAGGCGTTGCTTGTATGCGTCGCCGCGCAGCAGGCCGTGCATTTCGTCGGCCTGCCCGAAGCAAATCTGGCCCTCGCCCAGGCCGTCGTTCACCTCGCGACCGCGCCCAAAAGCAATGCCTTATACGAAGCCTACAGTCGCGTGCAGGAAGACGTGCAAAAAACCCGCAACGACCCCGTACCCCTACAGATACGCAACGCCCCCACGCAGCTGATGAAAGACCTCGATTACGGCAAAGACTACAAATACGCCCATGACTATTACAAGGATATGCAGATCGAGGACCCTGAGCGCCCACCGGCCACCAGAGTGCAAGAATACCTGCCGGAGAGCCTGAAAGGGAAACGCTACTACGAGCCGGGCCATCAGGGAAAAGAGGCCAGCATTAAGAAGTGGTTGGAAAAGCGGCGAGGTGAGTAGTATCACATGGCAATGCCCAGTTTATCTTAGACAAACTGGGCATTGCCATGTGATACACCGCTGCTACGAGTCCAACTTTCAGGTGGTCTGCATCGCTACTTGCCGCATCTGCTCGATCTGCTGGTTGTAGTCAAGGGGATAAATTGCCCGCACATCCCAACTCATCAGATCCATATACGGTTGCAGCATCGCCGTCAAGGATTGGGGATCATCAGTCTCGACCAGTAAAAAGCCGGAACCCCCACCTGCCAGGTTATACCAGCCCCGAATCTGCTCGCTACGATGCAAACCAGCCTCGTGCTGTTGCAGAATCCGCTTGGCAACCTCCTGGCGAGTCGTATCAGGATACCACGAGAAAGCGCAGTACCATAACATAGTGTTGCCTCCTTGTCGAACTATGTACTCAGCAAAACATGCTACGAACGTAGCCAGCAATTGTCACACGTTCGACTCACTGAAAAGGTGACAACACTTCATCCATTCACCCCCAACCTCCCAAATGTCTCCCTTGCCCTCTGTATAAGCTCCTGTCCGCGCTCCATATCTCCCTCCAGATTGCGCTCCAGATAAAACAGCCCGTAGGCCTCCTCCGTGCGCGCGTGCTCCACCACGTCATCGATTGCCAGCAGACCGGTCAGCGATTGCTCGAAATATGGCTGCGCCTCCTCGAATCGGCCCTGTGCCTGCAAAATGCGGCCCTGCAGGCGCTGGCCGATACTGATAAGCTGCCGGTAATCGCGCTGCGCCGCCAGTTGCATGCCCTCATCCAGGTAGGCCTGCGCCTGTTCGGGCTTATTTGCGTAGAGATATGCTTTGGCGGCCTGCACCAGCAGGTGTGGATACACCATCGAGGTTTCACCCTCCTCTTTTGCGACCTCCAGGGCTTTCAACGCGTCGGCGATGGCCTGTTCCCAATCGCCCTGCCAGCCCGCGCACACGCTATAGCTCCATAGCACGCGCGATTGCAGATCGGCGTCGTGGATCATCGTGGCTATAGCGCTGGCTTTCTCTCCCATTTGCCGCGCATCACCCCAGGCTCCGGCCTGGATGGCGAGGAAATCCAGCACGAGGTCGGCCCAGCCCGCCGCGCCATAGACACCATGCCGCTGTGCCTTCTCAAGGGCATCGCGAGCCGTTTGTTCGCCCGCGGGAATTTGCCCCAGCTGCATATAAGCCCATGCCGCTGAATAGGTCATCATTGGCTCCCAGTCCGGTTTGTTGTACTTGTGGCACATTTCCGCGCCCTGCATAGCATAACTCAGCATCTGCCGCGGTGTTTCTGCAAGGTACGCGCACCATGCCTTTGACCACAACGACACCACGGCAATAAATGCAAAGTGTTCCCTACGTTCTGCCGCGCTGAAAGTAGAGGTATTAGCTACGTTCTCCGGCGCATCATCGATCTTTGCCAGCAGTTCATCTGCCTGCCGCAGCATCTTCAACGCCTGGGGAACATCGCCCATCACCGTAGCCGCCAGCCCCCACTGGGTATAGGCTTTAACGAGCAGGGTCGTCTCTTCCGGCCTGCTTGCCAGGCATTCCAGCGCGGTTGAAATATGCTTGAGCGCTTCCAGTTCGCGTCCCTGCCAATGACTGAAGAATGCCACGTCCAGGTAGGCCGCGGCCTGTCGCGCCGGGTTGCCAAGGTCGCGCCATAGCGCGCTTGAGGCCAGCCCTGCCGAAATAGCATCATCGGTGCGGCCCAGGTACAGGTAGATATTGGCTAACTGGTGCAGCACACCTGCGCGGCGCACGCGTTCTTCCTCGCCTACCAGCAAATCAAGCGCCTTCTCCATAGCCGACGCCGCGTCCGCGAAGGCATACACACTTACTGCCTGGTAGCTGGCTTTCAGCAGGTAATCCACCGCTCGCGTAGCGTCCTCCGCCATCGAATAATGGTAAGCGAGCGTGCTGTAATAGGGCTGCAAGTGCGCCGCGTGGCCGGATTCGATAGCCTGCGCCACCTGCCGGTGCAGCGAGCGCCGACGCAAGGGATTGAGCCACTGGTAAAGCACCTCGCGAATTTTATCATGCGTAAAGGTAAGGTCGGCTTCTTGCCCGTTTGGAGAACCGCCCTTGCGCTCATTGTAAAAGTCGGCCAACGATGCGATTATCTGTAGCTGGATGGCAGTATCAATATGCTCTGCGACAACATCCTCAGCTAAGTTGCGCGCCTGGCACAGCAATGCCGAACTGAACTGCCGGCCTATAACAGCGGCAACGGTGAGCGTTGTGCGGCAATCAGCCGGGAGATGCACCAGGCGGCGTTCAATCAGCATGCGAACACTATGCGGTATCTCCAGTTCGCTGACCTCCACGGTACTTTGCCAGCGGTCTCCTACCCATTTAATCTTGCCTTCAAGCACCAGCGAGCGAATCGCCTCTCCAACAAAGAAAGGATTGCCCTCGGTCTGGCGAAACACCTCGCTCGCAAAGCTCAGGCCAACAGGATGCCCTGCCATATTGACCAGGAGTTGATGCACCTCCTCTTCTGAGAGACGCTGCAGGCGCAATTCTTCGCCTATGCCTGCGCGCAGGAGTGTGGCGATCAAAGCGCGCAGCGGGTGCGCCTCATGCACCTCGTCTGGCCGGTAAAGCAACGCATAAAGCGGAAGGCCAGGAGCCTTTCCTGGACTGCTCGTACTCTCCTGCTGCCCGCGCTCAAGATGCTGTAAGGTTAAGAAGTTGAGCAGGTGTAGGGTCGCGGCATCGGCCCACTGCAAATCATCCAGGATCAAAATAAAGGGGCCTTCGGCGGCAAGCGCATTGAAGTAGCGAGCGACGGCGTTGTAGAGATTGCGCCGGTCAGCCTCGGCACCCATTGGCTCCGGTTGTGGCAGGTCCGGCAGCTTGTAGCCAATTTCCGGCGCGATCTTCGCCAGGTCGGCAGCGCTGTTGCCCAGCATAGCGCGCAGCTTTTCCGGGTTGCAGGTGCGGACATGTGAAGTGATAGCATCCGCAATGGGTTGATAAGGGAGCGCCCCACTCATTTCGTAGCAGTAGCCCCACAATACGGTGGCCTGTTGCGCCTGTTCGCTCCATGCAGTAAAATCGCGTGCCAGGCGTGATTTGCCTATCCCCGGCTCGCCGGAGACGAAGATGACCTTGCACTGCCCATTGCGTGCCTGTTGAAATGCGCGCTGCATGCGACCCAGTTCCTCTTCGCGCCCAACCAGTTCAGCCTTCAAAATGCGCTCCGGGTCGAGTTGACGCGCGCTCTCCACCTCCGCTTCCGCTCCCACCTCTAAGGGTGTCGTGATGGGATTCGCGCCCGATATAATGTGGGAATCGACGGCGGGCGGCGACAAGGGCCCGCTCTCGACCTTCCCGGCCTCCCCTGCCTCTGCAGGAGTGATGACGGAATCGGGGGGTGTGGCGGCTGTTGTCGTGGTATCTGGCGTTGGTTTATCATCGAGCCATGACTCGTGGAGATCAACAGGAACCTGGCCCATCTGGATATGCCGGAAGAGTTCGTTGGTTTCAGGCAAGGGCGCGGCGCGTAATTCTTCCTTCAAGGTCCGGCGCAAGAGCAGGTACTGGTTAAGCGCCTCACTGCGCCTTCCCATACGGGCATAGACGAGCATCAATTGACGATGAGTCTGCTCGTCCGCAGAATTTCTTTCGAGGAGTTCCAGCAGGTATTCAGAGGCACGCAAGCCTTTTCCGCTCGCCAGCGCCACTTCTGCCGCGCGCTCCAGCAGCGAACTATGAATGCGGCGCAGTCGATCGCGTCGCCGCTGCGTCCAATCTTCGTACAGGTCCTCCGGCAAGAAATCACCTTGATAGAGGCCCAGTACGCTGTCAAAATCCTCTAAATGCCGCGAGCTTGCATCAGAAAGGGCGAAGCTACGTATTCGGGACTGCAATTGTTTAGCGGAAGATTCAAAAATATCGGCGTCGATCTCCATGCTATTGGGAACAAGCATGAGCGTATCGTGATCGAGGAGAACATAAATAGAAGAACTGCCCTTGCCAGCAGCCAGGTCTGGCTCGAGCGCGCGGCGCAATAAATAAAGCGTCTTGCCGAAAGAGTTCGTGGCCTGTTCAGCCGGAGAATTTGGCCATAGAATCTCCTGCACCTGCTCGCGATGCAGGCGGTGTTGCTCTGCCGCAAGCAACAATTTGAAAAGCTCGACGACTTTACGACGATTCCAATTCCCACCCGCCAGTTGCTCGCCATTGCGGCGTATCTCAAATCGGCCAAGGGTTGAGACTGAAAGAGAAGTGGTAACTCCTATCATCTCTCTACCTCCTTCTTCCCATCGCCCTGCCCATCAAAGCATCAATGGTCAGGCGGAAGGTGTTCATAGCCTCGCGGGCGCTGAGGATCACACGTTGTCGTCAAAACTTATCGACAAGGCAACCACGATAGAGCAGTTCGGGTTGCCCAGAAATTATAACCTGCTTCGCAAGCTACGCTGAAAGAAGCAATATCTACTAAAAGAAGTAATATCCACTAAAAAAATAGAGCTCAACTGCTTTCATCAAAGATTTTTGCAGGTTGAACCTTATTATCATCGGTGTGGGTAATCAAGTCAATAGCCTAAGCATAATTGCGGTAATCCCCGGGTAATCCGCTGGCAAAGGGTGGGTAATACCCCGCCGGTACACTTACTTCCAATGAATAGATAAGGTGAAAATTCAAAAGCACCGGCAGGATGGGCGCACGGAATTGTGCCCCTGGAAAAGTAAATGAGGTGAGCCATGACCACAGTAGCACTGGAAGCGCCAACAACCACAGCCAGCATCAATCAGCTTGTTTTCCTCCCAATCGTAGCGAAAACTCCGGTACCGGCCAGAATCAGAGCCACCAGGCCGGAGACGACGGTGCAGGCCCCGGCACAACTCGCCGACCAGGCCCTTATTTCAGCGATGTGCAATCGCGAAGAATGGGCCTTAGAGCTACTTTACGATCGCTATCATCGCTATGCCTACTCCCTGGCCTATCGTGTCGTCCAGGATGCGAACATCGCCGAAGATATCGTGCAGGAGGCCTTCCTTGCCATCTGGCGCAAAGCCGGCTCCTATGAGGCCCAGCAAGGCAATGTGCGCAGCTGGCTGCAGGCCATCGTGCATCACCGCGCCATCGATAAAGTTCGCGAGGCTCGTCACCGCAGCCAGCAGTGGGTGCCGCTGCAAACCGAAAACGAGCAGGACCCTCCAGGCGAGCAACCGGATGTGTGGGAAGAGGCCTGGCAAGATGAACAACATCGCATAATTCGCACCGTACTGGATCAGATTCCACCTGAACAGCGCCAGGTGATCGAACTCGCCTACTTCGGCGGCTATACCCATGCCGAGATCGCCGAGCAGTGGAATATTCCGCTTGGCACGGTCAAAGGCCGCATGCGCCTGGGCCTGCAAAAGATGAAGTGCCTGCTGCAAGAATATGGGTTGGAAACAGAAAAATAAAACCGTTGACAAAACTGCCTTTTGGCTAGAAAATAGAGCCATGGCAAAGAAATCATCGGGGAAGCAGAATAAACAGGGGCAAGCATCCGCTGCACAGAGGCGCGAGAATATCCGCCAGCAACGCCAGGAAAACTTGCAACGCACCCAGCAACAACAGCGCAATCGACGCAAAGCCCAATCGGGTTCGAATCGTACATTGTGGATTGTGCTGGGAACTGCGGTCGTCGCCATCGCGGTCATCATTGGCGTTTTCGTCTATATCTCGTCACAATCCTCTACCGGCAACACGTACCCCACAACGCCTGCCGACCCGGCAGTTGTGCAGGAAGTCACATCCGTCAGTCAATCCACACTGGCAGCAGTAGGTACAGGCTCAGGTAAAGTCGCCAATCTTCCTAAGCCAATCAGCGGCTCCCCCCCGCCTCTCACCGGCTCCGATGGCAAGCCCGAGATATTCTATTATGGCGGCGAATACTGCCCATTCTGCGCCGCGCAACGCTGGGGCCTGGTCGTAGCCCTCAGCCGCTTCGGCACATTCTCAAACCTGAAACAGACTTCATCCTCGTCAACCGACGTGTATCCAAACACACCCACGTTCAGCTTCTACGGCAGTTCGTACACCAGCCAGTATATCGATTTTGTCCCCGTCGAAGGGCAAAGTTACCAGGGCGTCACCCTACAACAGCCCACCGCCGCCCAGCAGCAATTGCTCAATACCTATAACTCTGGCGGCTCCATTCCTTTTATTGATATCGCCAATAAATACACGCTGACAGGCGCGAGCTACGACCCACAGGTCTTAAGCGGCCAGAGCCACCAGGCTATCGCCGCGGCGCTCTCGAACCCGCAGTCGCCCATCGCGCAGAGCATACTGGGCACAGCCAATTATTTCACTGCCGCCATCTGCCAGGCTACCAACCAGCAGCCTGCCAGCGTGTGTAAGGCTGCGCCTGTGCCCCAGGTAGAACAGTCCCTGAACAGCTCATCGGGCTACAATGGCATGCCGCAGAATTCCCCGCTATCATTCGAAGCTGATACACGCCGGCCCATTCGAGGATAAAAACCGATTATGCCCAGCAACCGCGCGATGAATCGGCCCCCATCCATCTCTAAACTATTTTGTCAAAACTCATCATCACCCCTCATCCCTCACAAGACAAGCTTGATATACTGTGATATACTTGTGCCCAGAACAAATGGCGGAGTGGGAAGGAAAGGAAATCAATGAGCAGCGCACCAGATCCAAATGTCGTCGCCATCATCAACTCCAACGAAGATATCGTCGAGGCCATTCGGCTCATCTTAGGTGATGCCGGCTTCGTAACAGTTGGCGCCCACCTCGTCGACTTTAAGAAAGGCAGGCAGGATTTCGTAGCCTTTTTGCGCGAGCATAACCCCAGGGTCCTTGTAATCGATATTGCGCCTCCCTACGAAGAAAACTGGAATTTTTTCCAGTTGTTGAAAAATTCTGAGGCCACAAAAGGCCGCCAGTTCGTTCTCACCACGACCAACAGAAAGGTCCTTGAGGAACTCGTAGGCAAAACCGTGAGCATTGAACTGGTGGGAAAACCTTTTGACCTCGACGAAATTGTCAAAGCCGTGGAGAAGATGATGAAGGCGTGAGGGCCATATAGAATGAGTTTCCACAAAATAGTCTGGCAATAAGGCGATCAATCGGTTCCCCGGCGAAGCCGTAGGGGCCGATTGATCGCGCCCATCGCCGATTCATCGCCCGTCCGTCGCCATAGGTAATTTGTCAAAGCTCATTAGATAAAATTGGCCTCCAGACTATTTTGCATAAAAAACTTAATGGTGAACGTATTGACACGCCCTGAGACATCGGACATAATTAATTTCAAGCGACATAGCGAGCGCGGATTATACTAATTTCGCTGTTCTCATCGTTCAGTTTATTTAGTGACCACAGCAGAAAGGCAGAGCTAATGCCGGGCGAAAGAAGCGATAACAGGCAGTCTCAGCAGAAGCAGCCCACGGGACCAACAAGAAGAACTCAGATCAACCCATCTCCCTATACCACGGGTATGGTGCGGCGTGGAAAAGATACACAATGGGAAGATGAGGATGACTTATTTCACGAAGAGGACTCCATTCCCTCCAATCCTCCTCGCCCTACCACCAGTACCATACGCTGGAGTGGTCAGGTTCCCGCCAGGCGTGCTACCCGTGAGATGGATACGGAAATGACCGGGCAACACTATCCGGTTCCACCTCGTCGCACCGCCTCGCCATATGCGCAAGCCCCTGGCTCACAGCGCGCACGCAACGTGCGCAGCACTACCATTCAGCAGGCTCCCGTCTACGCTAACAAAGAGTCGCATGATGGCAGAACTATGCACTGGATGCTGTATGTAGGTGTTGGCATGATCGCAGCCCTGGCATTGTGGGTACTTGGTTCATCGCTGCTTGCCTGGGGAACCGCGAAATACGATGACATCGTCTATGGCTATCCACGTACCTTCCAGACGGACGCTGTTGTTGGACATGGCGGAGACAGCGCAGCCCAGCCCAGCCACTTCGTCGCTATGAACCTGCACGGCCAGGTCATCATCATCGAGCTAATGGCCGGCAACCCGGCGAAATCAATCAACTACACAGGCCCTGACCTTTTCGAATCCGGCGGAGACCGCATACCCGTAACATTGGAGTTTCGTGATGTCACGGGCGACGGCAAGCCTGATATGCTGGTTCATATCCAGGACAAAGTATTCGTCTTTGTCAATGACGGCACGAAATTCCGGCCCGCCAACGCCAACGATAAGATACATTTATGAAGCCAACCAGGCTTCATATACTGCCTTTTAACAAAAAACTCTGACAACAGGACGATGAATCGGCCCGCCGCCGAAGCCGTAGGGGCCGATTCATCGCGCCCACTGCCGATTTATCGGCCCGCGCCCGTTGCCTGGCGGGTTGGTGAAAATTCATGATCGGCCCCGGCATAGCCGTAATAATCTGTTAAAACGCATTTTGTTTTATGAAGGAATAGTATTCAAACCGGCAGGCCGCCCTCAATGTATTTGCGCTGCTCGCTCATCTGGATATTAAACAGTTCAAAGCGATACGCGTAAGCGGTGACGGCAACACACTCCTCCATCGTGAGGAATGGACTATTTAATGCAAGCTTCGTTTTTGTCATAAAGTTAATGCGCGAATATCTGCCTGTAATGCTCCGCAACCAGCTCAGCCGGGAAGAATCGCAGCAGACTCACGACCACCAGCGCGAATCCGACCCAGTCGATTCCGGCGTCGAGTGGCACACCAAAAGCGGTTCCTACCAGCGGCAAGACCGTCGTCAGCACAAACTCGTTGATCAAATCGGGGAAAAGCAGGATAACCAGCAGGCCGATAATAGAACCAAAAAAGAAGACCTTGCGCCATAAAGCAATGCGGCGGTCGACCAGTAACGACCCGATCAGTTTGAAGGTTTTGATGGCGTGTAAAAAGACATCGATACGCCTGGGGCGAGTGCGGCCTGTAGGCGGTGTTGGCGGCATTGTCTGGAATGATCTGCCCCTCACGCTATCCGCGGGATAAGTGTACCCGGTACTATGCTGCTGAAATGAACTGGACGATTTCATGTTTTTTCCTCCTCTACTCTACATAACCTATTACGCAACGCATCGCGGTCAGGTTGCATTTATTTATGTATCAGTGCCGGCAGGAGTAATTGGAGCGCATAGACAATATGCCAGATCATCAGGCCGATTGTCAGCAGGGCAAGCGCTATGTGAAACTTGCGCCAGTAGCGAATGACGTACCGGTAAAATTGTTCGCGTTTCATCGCTCGCTCGACCACGCGCAGTTCGGCGATCTGCTCCTGCGCGCCGGGCATCAGCGCACCCGGTCGTGTCAGCTCGCTTTTCTTGTCCGGCACGAAGCGATAGTGACCTGACTGGCGGTTGATCTCCTGTGGGGTCGCGTCCAGCGAGATGTAGGCTAAGTCCCAGGGCGTATGCAGGCGCTGCTCCTTAGATGTGAAAGGGAGAGCGTTCGATATGGGGCCGGATAACGGAACCAGTGATGTGGGGGCAGGACTTACATTCGCGCTCCTATCCCGTTCCGCCGGCTTATCAGCAGGAGAAAAACTGCGCAGCGACTGGTTGTTATGGACGACGATGGACTGTAATTTCTGCGAGATGACCTCGATACGATCATCGCCCTGCTCGGTCAGAGCCTTTTGCACCTCGTTTGTAATCAGGTACGGCATGATACGATCAAGCACGCGTCCGATAAGGCCGCTGATGACAAGGGCAATCATGCCATAAAGCGCGTATGTGCCCGTGCGCGGATTGAAGTTGCCGAACGAATGCAAAAAGAGCAGGAACAGGCCCAGCACGCCGAAGCAGATATGCCATTGCAGGGATGTGTTCAGCTTGCCCACCGCCCCCTTTTTAGCAGAGCGCCGCCGCCAGGTATAGAGAATGGCCGCCAGGACCAGGCAGGTCGTGCCCAGAATCGCGAAGCCATACCCGGCATAACTGTCCGGTGAAGCATCGTTGCTGTTGTGTATGTACCAGGCGAAGAAACCGGCGGCGGCGAGCATGAGCAGTATAGTGACCAGAAGACGTTTTATCTGCGTAGCGCCGCCTGTGAAGGATAGCCAGGAATAACCCTTTTCGCCATTTTCAAGAGGAGCTTCACGTCGATAGGTGAATCCCATTATTCCTCCCGCCCAGAGCGCAGCAGGCGTACTTTGAGCCACATCATCATCGCGTCACGGTGCAGACCTACGGGACAGGGCGCCACACACGCGCCGCACTGGAAGCACGAGCGGGCGAAGCGCGCCACCGGGGCAGAGATCGTTCCACCCAGCGTTTCACGGTTGAGTACGTCAATGGTAATCGGCTCGGCCAGCGCGGGACAGGCGAGCAGGCACTCGTTGCAGCCGATGCAGGCATGCAGTTCTTGCACCACCTGTGGCCCTGTTTTGTGCAATAGCACCCCACTATTCGATCTCTGCCTCACTCCAGCTTTTAACATCTATCAGCTCCTTCCGCTAGTCCATAATGGCCGATAAATCGGCGGTGCCCGCGATGAATCGGGGCCTACGGGCCTGCCCGCGGCGTAATCGGCCTTACCGTAGGGGCCGATTTATCGTACACACCGCCGATTGATCGGCCCTCCGAGATGACCATATTACTTTGTCACCTCCCACTATCGACCAGCAACCCTCGGTGCCAGAAGTATCGCGCCCCCGCGGTAGGGCAGGCAAGGCTGATCGGGGGGGAAGGACAGCCCCGCCACCTCCCTACCTGGGAGCGCGATACTTCTGGCACCTGCCATCCCAAACCATCCCATTCCTCAATCTCCACCAGACCTTTCCATTGGCGTGATGAACTGTTTTCCCTGTTTCGGACGAAAACGAGTGTATGCCTGGTTACCCGGAACCACCTGCATTTTGTTGCTGTAGGACCACAGGTTGCGCGACGCCTGCTGTGATGAGCGCGACGGCAGTGCTACAAGTGTTGATTCGACAATACGACGCCCCGCTTCACAACTTTGCTGGCGAGCTGCCAGGGGGCCGGTATCCGGCAAGACGCGCACGAGACGACCCGAAGTAGTGGATGAAGCTCTTTCCGTATGCTTCAATGATGGCGATTCATTGTGTAGATAGCCTGCCGCCGGCGCCTCGCTGTCCAGGGAGAGATCGCGCGTGGTACGCGGCAATGGCGTCGGCAATTGGCCCGTCGTAACCATACGTTCCGCGGCGCTGCTGCGTTTGCGCGAAAAGTAGGTGCGAGCATCGAATTTGCCCTTGAGCAAATCCTTTTTGATATCGCGAATCGAGAGGCCCTCGTCAATGATGCGTTTGATGGCAAGCGAATCGGGCTGCGCCGGTCCGAGCGAGAGGTAGCCGATCAGCCGGTCGTCCATAATTGTCAGGCGCCGGTAGCTGCCCCTGCTGCTGTCGGTTAAAATTGCCGCATTTTCGCGCCAGAGCAGCGGATTTCCCACCGTCAGCATGGAAAGCTCGCCCAGGCGCGTCGCGTGCCAGGGAACGCCAAAACCCTCTTCATGCGGGGTTCCCGTCATGGCCGCCGCCGCGACACGTCCCTGTAAGACCGCCGCGTACCACTGCGCGCGCGTAGAGTGCCTGCCTGTTTGTGGGTCTCGCAGCGCGGCCACGTCACCGGCAGCATAGATGTCCCGCGTGCTGGTGCGCAGGCTATCATCAACCAGGATGCCATGCTTTTGCTGTAGGGGAAGATCGCAGTTCCCGGCCAGCGTGGTGACGGGCGTAGTTCCGGTGCATACTAAGACAAGCTGGCAGGGCAACATCTGGCGCTGGTTTGTCACCACGCCTGCCACCGCGCCGACCCTGCCCACAATTCCTATCACTTCTGTCTGTGTGTAAATTTTTGCGCCCGCGCGCCGCGTATAGTCCAGCACCATTTCTGAGGCCGGACGATCCAGCATGCGCGGCAGGAAAGTATCGCTGCGAATCAGCCAGTGGACGGATATGCCCCAATAGAGCAAGGACATAACGGTCTCAATAGCGTGCGGGCCCCCGCCGATCACCACCGCGTCTTCCACCTCCGGCAGCCGTCGCCGCAAATCAAGGTAATCCTGTAAACGATGCAGCGTGAGGACACCGTCGAAATCGCGCCCGGGCAGATCAAGAGGCAGACCTGTGGCAGCGCTGCCGGTGGCGATGAGCAGGTTATCGTAGCCAAAACAGCGCCCGCCCGCGAGACAAACATATTTGTTCTGAGCGCAGATGCTCTCAACGCGCGCATTGACGACATGGATCATCTGCGCGCGTTCGGTTCCGGCAGGATAGGCCAGCAATTGTTCGCGCGCCAGCTTCCCAATCGCAAACTGCTTGAGCGCGGGCGTATTGATCGTTGGATGGCTTTGATCTGTGATAATAGCAATACGCTCATTGGGAGCCAGGCGGCGCGCCTCTACTGCCGCCGTCAGCCCGGCTATGCCATTGCCGATAATCACGATACCGGCACGATCTACATATTTCGCAATACCCGGTGCGTTTTGCCTGCTCATAATACAAACTCGGTTCTATAATGAACACCTAATAAATGCTAATCAACATCCACCGCCAGCAGAAGACCACACGGCTTCCCCGCGCAATCCTGCTGGACGTAATACACATCCGTAGAAGCGTGTTCTCGCATATGCCGTTGCAAATGGCTCAGAGAAGCATGGCATGTCTGGCTGCATTGAAAAAAGAGGCGTTTCCCCGTCGCCATTTGCAGCGTGAAATCCATGCCCGGGCCGATAGCGACAATCTTGCCGTTGGCGTGTTCCACATTGTCTCCATGTTGAAACACCGGCCCCAGCACCGCTATCCCGCCAATGCATGCCAGTGATATGCTGCCGATTAACAGAAATACAAACAGCGCAGCTGTAAAACGGGGAAAGATCGATAACAAAAACGCGCTCCTTTTCCGTACCCGACTTCATCGGCCTGTAAAGTCAATCCAGCGCTCTATTCAGATATTTACACCTACTCATTGTATATCAGGCTATTTCATGCTCTGCTGTGATTTCGCGGAAATTAGCCAGAATGTCTTATCACCCGGTGAACATCTCCACAAATCGACAGAAAGCCAGAAGAGACCGACCCCCGCGGGGATTGGTCTCTTCTGGCTTTCTGTCGATTTGTGGAGATGTTATACTTCCATCACGATTGGCAAGATCATCGGGCGGCGATGCGTCTTCTCGTACAGGAACTCACTGAGCGTATGCTTGATCTTGTCTTTGACAAACGCCCAGTCGGAGCCGTGTCCGTTCAAACCGATGAATGACTCCAGCACCCGCTCGCGCGCGTTCTCCAGCAGTTCTTCGGAATCGCGCATGTAGACGAATCCGCGCGAGATGATATCGGGACCTGCCAGCGGCTGCCCCGTCTCCCTATCGACGGTCAGCACAACCATCAGGATACCATCCTGAGCAAGCACCTGCCGGTCGCGCAGCACAACCTGTCCAACATCGCCAACCCCCAGCCCATCGACGAAGACATTGCCGCAAGGCACGTGGCCCGCGATCTTGATGGACTCCGGAGTGACTTCAATGATGTCTCCATCCTCGCCCAGGATAATATGATCTGCCGGAATACCGAGCGAGTCGGCCAGCTTCGCGTGCAGGAAGAGTTGCCGGTATTCGCCGTGGACGGGTATGAAGAAATGGGGCCGGATCAGGTTGAGCATCAGCTTCAGTTCTTCCTGGGCCGCGTGCCCCGAAACATGCACATGCGCGTTGCCCGAATAGAAGACTTCCGCGCCCTGGCGGAAAAGATTGTTGATGGTGCGGCTGACCATTTTCTCATTGCCGGGTACGGGCGTGGCCGAAAGAATGACGGTATCGCCCGGCTGGATGCGTACTAACCGGTGGTCCTGGTTGGCGATGCGCGTGAGCGCCGAGGTCGGCTCACCCTGGCTGCCCGTGCAGATAATCACCACCTGTTCCGGTTGGAACTTGTTGATATCTTCGGCGCGGATCAGCATCCCCTTGGGAACGCTCAGATAGCCAAGCTCGATAGCCATCTGTACGTTATTGACCATGCTGCGCCCTACCAGCGCGACGTGGCGGTCGTAGCGCGCCGCATTATCCACGATTTGCTGCACCCTTGAAAGCAGGGAAGCAAACGTGGCGATGATGATGCGCCCCGGCGCATTGGCAAAGATTTTGTCGAACGATTCGTTGAGTACGCGCTCCGATGGTGTATAGCCGGGCGATTCCACACGCGTGCTGTCGCCCATCATCACCAGTACGCCCTCGTTGCCCAGGCGCGCCAGCGTTCCAAAATCGGCTGGTCGCCCGTCGACCGGCGTATAATCGAATTTATAATCGCCGGTATGGAAGACGGTGCCGATAGGCGTATGAATGGCGAGCGAAACGGCGTCTGGTACGCTATGATTGATACGCACAACCTCAACGAGGCATTTCCCCACTTCTACCTGGTCACCGGGGGTAATAACATTGATCGTGACTTTATCGAGTAGTCTATGCTCTTTGAGTTTGACGCTGGCGAGGCCCTGGGTCAAACGGGTCGCATAGATGGGAGGGAAACCGATCATGGGCAAAACATAGGGCAGACCGCCGATATGGTCCTCGTGACCGTGAGTAATGAAGATGCCCCGTATGTTCTGCTTTTTATCGCTCAGATAGCTCGTATCGGGAATAACAAGATCGACGCCGAACATCTCCTCATCTGGAAACATCACGCCGGCATCGATAATGATGATGTCGTCACCATACTCTACGACCATCATATTCTTTCCGACCTCTCCCAGGCCTCCTAATGGGATCAGTCGAATATTTTCTGTTGTCAAGGTATAAAAATCCTCCTCACTACACCTCTTTCTCCTCGCGTCCTGCCTGCTCCGTCCCAACCGCCCGTAGGGGCCGGGCAGTCCTGTCTGGGGGACAGGCATACCGCGCCCACCGCCGATTGATCGGCCCGCCTATCAATCCTTCGCGCCTCCTCCAGTGATGAACTGTTCTCATCACAATCGGGAGCCAGTAATGATAACAGTTCATCACAATCGAGAGCCGGTGATGAACTGTTATCACCACTATCGGGAAGCGCCCTCTGGTCCTGTCAATCGGGAAGCATCCTCTCGCCATGTCATTCTGAGCGAAGCGAAGAATCTGCATCGGTGATCACCGAGATTCTTCGCTTCGCTCAGAATGACACGATCAGCCTCTACCTACCGATCTTGATCGTCACACCCGCGTAAGCAGGACGAGTTAGTGTTCAATGTAGCGTTACTAAAATGTTCTATTGTTGTGTATCTATCTATCTCCACTTCTGCCTTCGCCTGCAGAAGTAAAAGCCAAAAAAAGAAATATCAGATGGGTAAATTAACCCTATTACTCCATTAAAAAGTTTATCACATCAAAGAAGAAATGGCAAGCGACCTGGCGACAAAGAAAGATGGGTGACAGGCCCAAAAAACAAGCGGGCCAAGAACCCATAGATTCTCGGCCCGCTTGTTTTTTGGGCTTGACTCCCAATGCCCTATTTCGCCGTCGCTACCAGGTCCGTAGCAAGATTAGCTGCATTGAAAGTGCCCCAGCCCGTAGCCATATCGTAACCGTTGGTCACGGGATAGGCGCCGCCATTGATACCCAGCTCGTCATTATTGGAGGGCAGGCTGGGATCGCTGGGAGGCGTAATGTCGTGGAAATCGCTGCCGTAGCGAGATCCAGAGGCAATTTTATACAGCGCCGGATTCAGGAAACCAAGCACTCCTTTGCCCTGATGCGCAGCCTTCTCGTTGGCAAGCGCGACCATAGCTGCCCACATAGGAGCCGCCGCCGATGTGCCGCCAACCGTGATCCAGCCGCTGGCGCCACCGAGTCCTCCGCTACTGCTGCACGATGAGCCGGCCGTGCAGTAAACCGGGTAGCCGGTAGAAGGATCGGCGTCAAGCGAGACATCCGGCGTCTCTCGCATACCGTTGGAGTACGAATTTTGCACGCCGGGTCCGGTCTGCCAGGACGGCTGCTTCCAGAACTGGCTGATGCCACCACCACCCGCGCCACCGAGAAAACCGCCGTTCCACACGGTTTCAGAGGCATAGCTGTTATCGCTATTGATGGTCAGGTTGGTTCCACCCACACCGGTGACATAGGGTTGCGCCGCCGGGTCATCCGCGTTGAGAGCGGTGTTGAAGCCGCCACCTGTGAGCTGGAAGCAACTTTCGCTGCCGCTGTCGCCCGCCGCGACCAGGATCGTCTGCCCCTGTGCTGCCGCCTCCTGGAAATACTGGTTTTCCTGGTTCGCCTCCTGCTGGCCCATGTTGCTTTCGCAATCGCCCCAACTGACGCTGATAACGGGCGTTTTGTCGCTGACGATGCGCGCGAATTCATCATTGTAGCCCTGCGTGGTATTGGGGGCTTCATAGACGATGAGCTTCGCGAGATGAGGAGCCTGGCTCAGGATCATCTCGACGTCGAGTTCGACCTCGATTGCACCCGCGCCCGGCTGGCCGTTGAATCCATCCAGTACCACATTCTGGATGGGCACGCTGCCGCCGCCGAAGCACTGCGTATAAGCAGTGATATCGCTCTGCGAGTAACCATCGAGTTCGAAGACGCCGACCGTCTGGCCCTCGCCCTGCAGCCCTGCACTATGCAGCCCATCATAGTTATAGGCCTTCGAGAACTGGCTGGGAATGTAGGCGGTGCCACTGCCGCCGAAGAGACCGCCTCCACCGCCGCTGCCGCTCGTCCCGGGAGCCGGGCAGTTGCTTCCGGCCTGCGAAGTAACCCTGGGAGCCGCTTTGCTGATCACCGGTGGATGATAGAACTGGTTCGCGTTATCCAGGCCACTGATATTTGTGACGTAGGACGCGAGGTAGGCCGGCAGTGTAGGTCGCGAGGAATTGGCGAAGAACTCTCGCCCATCGGGACTCCGGTAGTCGTTGATGGACACGCCAAAGACTCGTTCCGTCAGCGATTGCGGCCCGCTGAAATCGATCAGCATGCGGTTGGGATACGTCTGCGTGATGGTGAATCCCTGCGAGGTCAAATAGTTGATGACCGCCTGCTCTTGGGCGACCGTTGGGGCAAATTCGCTTGCGAACTGCTCCACGCTGAGGAACTGGTGATAGCTGGCCGAGGAAGGATCATACAGGTTTTGCAGGAAAGAATGAAGCTGGTCTGAATTACGGAGCGAAAGACCAATACTCATCTGCAACGTCCGGTTTGACCGGTCCGCGCCCAGTTGCCGGCTGACCTTAACGAGTGGGGGTTGACTGCCGACGCTCATCGGCTGCAGTTGTTGCTCCGCCCGGGCTGAGTGCGAGAAACGACTGCTGAAAAGAAGACTGCTACCAAGTAAAAGGACTACGAGAACAAGCGCTACGAAGATTTTTTGGCGCACGATAACCTCCTGAGAAGTAAGGTTTAGTTTGCTCCGTCTGCTTGAATGAACGCTTCCCCAGAGGTAAATCGCTGATGAAAAGGCCTGAAATGTCGTAGGGGCCGATTGATCGGCCCCTACAGGGTTCATTGGCCTGGCCTAAGACAACAATTCTTGCTCATTCAGAGGCCCAAGCGTGGTAAGCACCTGCTTTTCCCGCAAGGGAAAGCGACGGAACGATTGCACCACTTCATCCGTCGTAACCTTCTCGATGCGTTCCATCTCCTCTTCCACCGTCAGCAGGCGCCCCTCCGTGACCCAGTCGTTCGAGAGCGAGCGCATGCGGCTGAACGTGGACTCGCTGCTCAGCACCAGGTGGCTGATCCATTTATCCTTGGCGCGGCGCAGCTCGTCCTCGTACACGCCATCATTCAGAAAGCTATCAAGCTCGGCGCGCAGCAATTTGAGAACACGGGGAGCCTCTTCGGGCGTCGAATTGGCCTCCAGCAGCAACATGCCCGTACCCTCCATAGACCAGATACCCGCGCTGGCCGACTCCGCCAGGCCTTTCTGGTAGATATTCCAGTACAGGCGCGAGCCGTCGCTATCGCCCAGGATGCTGCTGCCCAGCATGGCAGCGTAGTAATCGGGGTCTGTCACGCCCACGGAGGGCATAGCGATCAGCATGATCTGCTGCTTGAACTTCTTATCAACAATGATATCGTTAATGGAGTGGGCAGGCTCATATGGCTCAATGCTTCGCCCGGCTTCTCCTGTGCGCCAGCCGCTGCACTGCTGCTCGGCCAACTGCACGAAATGGTTCCAATCCACATTACCGGCCACGGCCAGGATCAAGTTGTTGGCGGCGTAACGCTGCTTCCAGTAATCGCGCATCTGCTCGATACGCATACCGCGGATGCTCTCGCGCGTGCCCAGCACATCGTGCCCCAGTGGATGCTCGCCAAAATACGTTTGCACCAGCCGGCGCACGGCCAGGTTATAGGGCTGGTCTTCCGAACGTGCAATCTCGTTGACGATCACCTCTTTCTCCGTCTCGAAATCGCTCTCGTTCAGGCGCGGGTACATCATATCGCTGAGTAGTTCAAAGGCGCGGTCCAGGTACTCGCCCAGCACGCGAGCGTAAAAGACGGTGGATTCGTGCGAAGTAAAGGCATTGATTTCCGCGCCGATCTTATTGAATTCTAGCGTGATCTGCTGCCAGTCCAGGTGTTCCGTTCCTTTAAATACCATATGCTCCAGGAAATGTGAGACGCCCGCGATAGCAGGATCAGGTTCATCGCGCGAGCCGGTCTGGACATAATAAGAGACGGCCACCGATTCAAAATCGGGCATCGGTTGCGCCAGGATTTGCAGGCCATTGGCCAGGCGATGCGTATGAAACACAGTCCCGTTGCCTGTGGATTCAGTCATGGAGTACTCCTTCTATAGAAGTAAGGGTTTTGTTTTCTTTATAGCATGATAGCCCTGGGGGAGGGAGAATGTCAAATTTGACCTGGGAAATTTCTCTAGCTACCTTGCCTGGCTTTCTCTGGTCATGTATACTGTGCCTCATAGGGACTAAGTTTATCAAAGAGGTTTGTAATACTATGATGAATACTCCTTTATTTCAAACAGTGTCAAATTTCCAGCCTCTTGTCATTATGGATAGCTATAATGACGCAAATCTTGTGACTCTTCATCACGGGGACTCAAGTGCTTTTTTGAAAACCATACCGGATGAGAGTATTTCTCTGGTTGTCACTTCCCCACCTTACAATATTGGCAAGGTTTATGAGCGGAGACAGGATATCAGTTCGTATCTTGCCGAACAAGAAGGAGTAATCTCTGAGTTAGTACGTATCCTTGATGAACGAGGCAGTATTTGCTGGCAAACCGGCAATTACGTCGAAGACGGTGAGGTTTTTCCTTTAGATATCTTTTATTATCAGATTTTCAAAAAGCATGGGCTAAAGCTAAGAAATAGAATTATCTGGCACTTCGAACATGGTTTGCACGCATCGAAAAGATTTTCTGGCCGCTACGAAACCATCCTATGGTTTACGAAGAGTGATGACTATACATTTAACCTTGATCCAGTTCGTATCCCGGCTAAGTATCCAGGGAAACGCCATTTCAAGGGACCTAATAAAGGGCAACCCTCTGGAAATCCGCTAGGAAAGAATCCCTCTGACATATGGGAGTTTCTCGCCGAGGAATGGGAAAGCTGCCTATGGGAAATTCCAAATGTAAAGGCTAATCATATAGAAAAAACGATTCATCCCTGTCAATTTCCTGTAGAACTGGTCGAACGCTGTGTTCTGGCTCTTACTAATGAAAATGATCGAGTCCTGGATCCCTATTGCGGTGTCGGTTCAACAATTATAGGGGCACTTATGCATGCTAGAAGAGCTATAGGCGTTGACAAGGAGAAGGAATATCTGGCTATCAGCACTAACCGAATCTATCAACTCTACAATGGAACACTAAAAACGCGCCCTCTAGGACGACCCGTTCATGTGCCTTCAGGACGTGAGAAAGTCTCACAGGTTCCCCTCGAATGGAAACGTCGTCTTAATGGAGAAGAATAGTAATGCGCATTGCCGGAATATATTCATTTAATAAGGGTAAGGAGGTTATTACCCAGCAGCATCGAAATGAGTTAGAAGAAGTATTACAGGTGATAGAAGCTGTAGATGCAGAAAGTTGTAAGACGAAGGTCAGCAAAGAAAAAACAATGAGGGATAAAGTGTTGTATAGCCCTCCTGAACTAAATCGTGTGTTCAAAAAGCAATTTGCTGCCAGAAATTGGATAAATCACAAAGTTATCGCTGAATATTCAAAGGAATACTATGTTCCAGGCTATACCCCTCGAGCCAGAAGTGGTAGAGAACCAGCGCCGTTCAGAGACATGGATTTTGTTAAAAATAAGTTGGGAGTGGAAGTACAATTCGGTAAGTACTCATTTATGGTTTACAATGTATGCGCAAAAATGACGATTTTTGCCAAACTTGATGTGATTGATTGTGGTGTAGAGATTGTCCCTGTAAAGGCATTTGCCGAAGAAATGTCTACCGGTGTGTCTTATTTTGAGCAGTTTGTCTGGGATTTAGAGCATCGAGGCGTATCGGATATTGATATACCGGTTCTCATCCTTGGTATAGATACCGATGGAGTGAGGCCAAGGGAGCTGAAAATAGCCGAAGCAAGACAAAAATATTCATTCTCAGAACTGTTCTAGAGTAATAGCCCATGAGCCGGTATCAATACACTATCATTACTTGCTTGTGTGACGCAAGGGAAAGTCCTGGAAGTTGAACCAGGCAGTATGGCAGCGCAAAAACAATGGCCGGACACCCCTCGGGTCTCCGGCCATCGCCTGACGAAGATTCAAGCCCTTTGCGGGCAGGTCTTTAGTAGGAGGTTACACAGCTACTGCTCGCGTTGCTCCAGAGCGGTTGCACCGCGTAGTAGTGTGGGCCAAGTGTAATATCGGTGGAGTTGCTGGCCCAGGCGCACAGGTCGCCGATTTCCTCGCCAGAATTGGTAATCCAGCCGTAGTTGTTCAAGGATCTCTCAGGATGAGGATCGGTCATCGCCTCGGCATATTCGTGGCCCGCGACAATGGAGAAGCCATCGAAGTAGCCGTTGCCATAGCTGTTGTTGCTCGAGTTGACGAAGTTCATGCCGCAATTCGCCCCGGCATCGGGCATATAGGGGATATAGGCATAGGCCATTTGTGTCCCAGAAAGAGGCTCATCATGCCAGGCACACCAGCTCGTGCCAAAGCCACTCATCGAGTGACCATGAGGAGTGAAGACGAAATAGGTCGCGTTGGCATTATAGCCGCCGAAGTGGTTCATGAGCCGCGTGGCCGCGTTCTGAATCTGAGACTGCGTCGGTTGAGTTGGGACCCTGGTCGTATCTACCCACGTTCCTGCCAGCTGGCCTGGGGGGTTGGTAATATGCGTGCCACCACCATTACAGTTCGTCGCACCGATCTGAACACCTTCACAATACTGCGTGTTAATGTTATCCCAGGAACTGCCCCCAACATTGCTGAAGAAGCCTTCGATGTACGTCTGGGCCTGGGCGCTTGTATAGCCGCCTGTCGAGAAACCGGTATTCCATTGCTTCCCCCACCAGCTGATGTACACCAGCGGAACCGTTTCGACAGCTCCACCCTGGTAGACCAGGTTCGTGGCATGAGGTTTGAGCTTCGTACCATGGTAGATGCCCATACTATGGGCATTATTCACCTGAGAAAGGCTGGCGGCAGCAGCGGAAGCTGGCCCGCCGGCCAGAGTCAAAGCCAGGGTCAAGACTGCAACGCCAATAGCTAGACGGGAAATCAAAGATGGGATCATTCTGCGGGGCATGAAAAGTCTCCTCTTCTCTAAACACACTTCGTCGTGCATATGCACAACACTCGTTGTATCGTCTGTACAGGACCTCCCTATGCTGCTTGTCATAGTACAGACGGGACTGCGCAGGATGAGAAACTACAGGGGACACATTATAAAGGATTTGCGGATGGCTCGAATATCCCCGTTCATAACATCCATGCCGAGGTATTGAGCTGGCTCAAATGCCTGGCGTGATGAAATGGAGAGTGCGAGCTTGCCACCGTAAAAGATGGTCTGGTGAGGCACCTCCTTGCTGAGCAAACGACGAGCTTTCCTTGCTCTAAGGTAAGAAGGAATTACAGGATATCTCCTAGCGCTGGACTGCTAGTAGTTAAACAGTGTACATGAAAACAGGCCGTTTGTCAAGGAAAGGCGCGGGCCGCTGGCGGAAAGAAATGAATAAGCTCTTTTCTTTCTCACTATTGGTATGATTGACTCTCAGGCTTGAACATAAATGGCCCATAACATGAGCTACAATTTAAGGTATCATATATCCTGTTAAAATATGAACTCTGGATTTGATTTGCAAAAGGAGGCTCTCATTGCATACCTTTTTAGATGATGTACATGCCATCCTCTCCACCACCCCGGAACGCTGGCAGCGCCTGGTCGCTACGCTTCCCAATGCTCTACTGACACGCCGGCCTGCCGCGGGCGAATGGTCGGCCCTCGAGTGCTTGCAACATTTAGTGGACGCGGAACTCCTGGTCTTTCCCGTCCGCTTCCGCGCTATCCTTGCCGCGCAGGCTTTCGTCGATTTCGACCCGAACGAGCCGCATGCCGACTATACTTCACAAACTCCTGAGCAGCTTGCCGCCGACTTCGCACGTTACCGTCAAGAAAGCCTTGCGCTGCTCGCGCAGGTGAAGGACGAGGACCTGGAACGCACCGCGCTCCATCCGAAGTTGGGCACCGTCACCCTGACACAGTTGCTGCACACCTGGGCCGCGCACGATTTGAACCACACCATCCAGGCCGAACGCGCGCTCATACAACCGTTTATGTTGGGTTGCGGTCCCTGGCGCTCTTTCTTTAAAGATCACGAGATCACTATTATACAAGATTAAATGCAACACACGGCATAATCCCTCGCCCGGAACATGCTCCGGGGCATGTCATTCTGAGCGCAGCGAAGAATCTCCCACCTGTACTACCGCCAACGGGAGCTTCTACAAGATAATCTTCGTCTTCTTTTGTAGAAAATGCTACCGGAAAGGAGGCCAGAGCTATGTCACGCTTCAAAATAGTGTGCGCTGCCGCCATCTTGCTTGCTCTTAGGATCGTAGGAGTTACCTGGTTCACGAATGCGGCAATCGCTACCTCTATCAAACCACCGGCTCCGCCGCCCAGCCACCATCCTTTTCAAATCTCGCAAACCTACGTTGCCGGTAGCCTCGCTATCCATCCACACCTGGCGCAGAATGGATCAGGAGCAGCCTTCTTGCCTACGCGGGCAGCATTTTCTAATGGAGAATCATCACTAATCACCCCTTGCTTGCTCGCCACCAATATGTTATACTCTCAACGAGGTCACCCGGCCCTCCATCGACAGTATCACCTCTAACCGGCTATCCCGCCATCAACTCATCTCGAGTCCCGGCCCACTAATCACCCCGCAGAAAGCGCATCCATGCAATTGAAACACCGTCCCAAATGTCCCAAATGTCCCAGCCAGTCCTGGATTCTGTCCCATCCTTACCATGAAAATTGGCAAACTCCCCCAAATTACGGTACAATTCCCCAGAAGATAGGACGATATGATACCTGATGGAACGCCTGGAAGTATTTATCCGCGTGATAGCCATTCAGTACCATTTTTCTGTGTATATAGGAGGATTTCATGGCCGTAGAAAGTTCATTTGATATAGTATCGCAGTTCGATGAACAGGAATTGCTCAACGCCGTCGATCAGACGCGGCGCGAAGTCGCGACCCGCTATGATCTCAAAGACACGAAAACAGAGATAACACTGGCGAAGGATGCGATCACCATCGTTACCGATAGCGAGTTTACACTGCGCAGCGTGCGCGATATTCTTGAGACCAAAGCAGTGCGCCGCAATCTTTCACTGAAAATCTTTAAGCCGGGCAAAGAGGAGCCTGCCGCTGGTGGGCGCGTGAGGCAGGTCATCGCCTTGCAGCAGGGCATCTCGCAGGAACTGGCAAAAGAGATGAGTAAATATATTCGCGATAAGTATCCCAAGGTGCGCACGCAGGTACAGGGGGACGCGGTTCGCGTCATGGCAAAGAGCCGCGATGAGCTACAGGCCGTCATCCAGCTGCTCAAGCAAAAGGATTATCCTGTAGCCCTACAGTTCATTAATTATAGAGGGTAGTTAGTTTCAATTCCTACCGGGAAGTCGGGAAAAGGCCCGGTTCCTGCCGCTTCTCATAGCGAGGGTATACGCTTAAACCCGAAAGAGTCAAGCGGAAAGGCAATAGGCATAGCCGAACCATAAGGTACTTTAGTACCAAAAAGGGAGTCCGGTAGCTCACAAAACCCAAATTTGTAGTAACCTAGACTTAGTTAGTTTCAATCCTCAGCGGGAAGTTGGGAAAAGGTCCAGTGCCTGCCGCTTCTCCATGGGGAGAGTATAGTGGCCAAACCCGAACATGTCAAGGGCAAATGCACTGGACCTTCTAGCGTATGCAGTGCGAGGCATGGTAAAGATGGCGTGGCCCGCGAGGGCTTCTATCGCGTCTCCAAAGCTGCACTATACAGCAAAGACGGCATGACATCCCACCGGATGCCATAGGCGACTCATAGACCAGAAAGTGAACCTTTCATGCCTGGGAACAGACAAGTTTTCAGTACAGCAATGAATGCGGCGGATCGCTATCGTTGGGATAGCCAGTGGCCTGAGGCGGCGGCAGAATACCAGCGAGCGCTAGGGGAGTTCCCAGACGACGCGGCGGCACGAAGTGGATTGGGGTTCTGTTACATGCAGACCAAGCAGTGGCAGCAGGCCCTGAATGAGTACGAACACATTCTCAAGCGCGACCCCAGCAATGTGATTGCCTTGAGCAAGACCGCCGAACTCTACGTTATTCTTAACCGGCGTGGCGATGCCTATAAAGCGTATCTCCACCTGGCAGAGTTATATTCGCAGGCGGGGCAGGGAGCGCGCGCGGAAGCTGCCTGGCAGAGGGCCGTTCAGTTATCTCCCGGCAATCCAGAGCCGCATGAGCGCCTCGCCACCTATTATAGTGGAAAAAAAGATCTAAGTATGATGATTCAGGAGCGCCTGGCTGCCGCGCAGGGCTACCTGGCACGTAATGAGAGCGCGGCAGCAAAGGCTCAATGTGAAGAAATACTGCGCCTGGACGCAACCAATACGCAGGCGCAACAGCTTCTCGCTCGCATAAGAGGGCAAAAGCAAACCTCAGGTTCTCTCGCACAGGGAGCCGATGCGGCCTTACCGTCTACAGCGGAGCCGCAGAGTAGAGCTTCTGGCCCGCTAGCGGCGGCAGGCAATTCTGCGACTGAAATCGTTACAATGAGCAATATAAGCGGAGGTAATACTGGCATCATGGGTAATATGGGCAGCGCGGGTAATTTTAATGGGGGAGCTAATCCTGGTCCGGCTATGACGGCCGGCGCCGGAATGGGTCCTGGCCCTCGTAAACGAATCACAGCAAGCCAGGTCACGGGCGTGCTCCAGCAGGCTCAGACTTTTCAGACCCAGGGGCGTTTTAACGATGCTATCGACCTCTGCGAACAGATTCTTGAGAGCGGCTTCGACCGGCCCGACGCGCGCTATTTCCTGGGCTGGCTCTATCAGGAACAGAGGCGCTGGGATGACGCCATCCGCCAGTTCCAGACCCTGCTGAACGATCCTGACTATGCCCTGTCCTGCTATTACGCGTTAGGACAGTGCTACCGCGCGCGCGGCGATTTACGCACCGCTACCATGCACTTCGACGAGGCCGTTGATAGAGTCAACCTGGATGTCTTGACCGAAGAAGAATCCGAGCAACTGGTGCAGCTTTGCCAGGAGGCAGCAGAGGCCCACCGGCAGCTAGGCGAGATGGAACAGGCCTTTACGGTCTATAACGCGCTGCTGGGTTTCTTGCGCAGCCGCGGGTGGAACGAGAAAGTTGTCCAGGTCGAGTTCATGCTGAAGCAGTTGCAGAACATGCCCGCTTCACCCCCTGCTCAGGCGAGGCCGCAAACTTCCACGCCTTTCCCGCAGGCGGTCTCCAATATGCAATCGCCGGCGCAGCCGATGCAGCCGGAAACACCGCCTCATGGCAGCAGAGCGCCTATGATGCCCGCAGAGCAGATGCCAACAATGCAACAGCCGTTCGTGCCTCAAGCGCCAAATCAAAATGTGACCGATGCCGCGACGATGGCATTTAACGCGAACGGTATGCCGCCGATGCCCCCAGCGCCTCCGGCCCCTAATCAGGCCAATGGCGTGCCTCCCACCGTTTCCATACCGCCCGCGGCAGCCGGTACGCTCGGAGAACTGCCGGACTGGTTGACCGGAATCCTGAACGACGCGGATAAGACGACGCCTGCTAATAAACAGCCTGCGCCACCTGCTCCTGCGCCGCCCCAGGCACAACCTCCCGTCATTGAGCAGCCAACCATTCAGCAGGTCCTGCCCGCGAATGCGCCTGCGCAACCCGCAGCTGCTGAAGTGACGAAACGGGCGGAAGAGCCGGCGGCAGAGGCCTCGACCTCGTGGTTGACAGATGGTGGAAAGCCCGCTAACACGACACGCGCCTTGCCGCAGGACCAGGCTCCAGCAGTACCCGCGGCGCAGGATGTCTTTGTAGCGCCTCCTCCCCTGGAATCTTCACCGGCGGCGTCTCCACCTGCGCCCGCTGCCCAACCAACCCAGGTCATGCAGCCCGCGGCCTCACAACCGGAGCCTGCTGCTGCCAGTGCATCCGCGGCGAGTGCTCCTGTTGTGGATAAGCCCATGTCACCGGCAGCTCCTCCAGAAGTGCCCGCGGCGCCAGAGGTGCCGGGGATACCGGCCACTCCGAAGCTTGAGCCGGTAATCGAACAGGCCAGCCCGGTACTGCAAGTTCCAGGCGCGAAAAGTTCGAAGAGTACCGCGGAAGACCTGTTGAGCCAGATAGCGGGAACCGCCGGGAAAGATGAGCAGGTTGCCGATTCCGTCCTGGCCAGCACCGCCAACCTGCCAGAGAAGACTCGCCTGCAGGTGGTGCAGTCCATGCAGGATATCCAGCGCTACATC
Organism: Ktedonobacteraceae bacterium; assembly: GCA_035653615.1. Classification (NCBI taxonomy): domain Bacteria; kingdom Bacillati; phylum Chloroflexota; class Ktedonobacteria; order Ktedonobacterales; family Ktedonobacteraceae; species Ktedonobacteraceae bacterium. Next base: position 143,788 of record DASRBN010000019.1, read on the forward strand.
GATCATGGCCTGCTCATTCCTGCCGCCGAAGAGTGCCTGCGCGTCATCGATATGGCCCCGCAATACCTGGATATTCACCAGGTCCTGTGCGAAATCTACGTGCGCCAGGGCAAGATCGAACAGGCGATTACGAAGTATGCCATTCTGATTGATACCTACATCGTCAGCGGGCGTATCGATGATGCCATCGCCACCTACCGCCGCATCCTGCAACTGGAGCCGGATAACCTGACGTACCGCATGCGCCTGATCAGCCTGCTGGCATCGCAGGGCAACAGGGAAGATTTACTGCGCGAGCGCACGCTGGCCGCGGAGTCCTACTTGCGCCTGGGTTATATGGACCGCGCGCTGACCGAACTTGAGCAGGCCTTGCAGGAAAACCCGACCAACGTGCCCACGCGCCTGAACTACGCGCTGGCCCTGCAGAAGTTGGGGCGTTCCCAGCAGGCAGTCGCGGAATACCAGCGCGTCTTGCAGGTAGACCCGCGCAACATCACCGCCCTGGTGCGCTGGCATATCGCCATGATTACCGGCATTGGCACGCCGCGTGCCACCACGCTGGAAGTGTTGAGCCGCATTCGCTGGCAATTGCGCGGCGAGGGCCTGAAAAACTACGATATGGTAGTGCGCGAGTATAACGCGGCGGCAGAAATTTATCCCAATAATGCCGATGTGCGTTTCGCGCTTGGACAGGTTCACCAGCAGTCCGGCAATTTCGACCGGGCAATCGATGCCTATCAGCTGGCGATGCGCGATAGCTCGTTTGAAGTGATGGCGCGTGTCAGTTCGGCGCGGTGCCTGCTCGCACAGGGCAAGCTCGAAGCTGCTATCCAGCAACTCGAACAGGCGCTGCAAGTCGTGCGCACCGGGGCGAAAGGTTCCATCGATCCTGCCGCGTGGGCAGCTCGTCCCCGCGAAGAGGGTGAAGAACATCAGGCGCCGGAAGTCGAAATCTCCCTGGCGCTGGCGAAAGCCTATGGGCGCGCCGGCAAGCAGGAGAAAATGGAAGCCATCCTGCGCCGCGTGAAGCAAAAAACCTCTTACCAGGATGAAGTTGCCTCGACGCTGGCCGAGATTTCCGCGCGCCAGAGCGACCTCAACGCAGCCCTACAAGAATATGCTGAGCTGGCCCGCCAGTATCGCAGCAAGCGCCAGGTGGATAACGCGCTCACCGTCCTGAAGGAGATGGCGCAGCTCGCCCCGCAGGATCCGCGCGCGCACGCCGAACTTGCCGACATCTATATTAACCGTGGCCTGCTTGACGAAGGCATCGCTGAACTGCGCTTGCTGGCCGATATCTACCTGCGCAATGACCAGTTTGACGAGGCCGGTGAAACACTCCAGCGTATCGGCAACATCAATTCCGAGATGGGCAACACCGAAGAGGCCTTTATGAACCTGCGGCGCGCCGTTGAACTGAAGCCCGACGACATGGGCCTGCTGCGCGAAGTGGTTGCCTATGCCTGGCAGATCGGACGCCCAAAAGAGGCCGCCGAATACCAGGAAATCATCGCCCGCCACTACTTTGAGACGCAGCAGGTGAAGGAAGCCGTCGCCGCCCTGCAGCAGTTGATCGCGCTTGATCGTCACAACTACGAGGCCTACGACATGCTTGGGCAAACCTACCAATCCGTGGGCGAATACGAGCAGGCCAGCCGCGTCTATAAAAATCTTGCCAAAGTGAATCCGGATAGCGCTATTGCCCGCGAACGCCTCGCCTCGCTGCAAGAATTGCGGGCAAAGAGCTTTTGACGAACTGGCACTCTACCTTTCTTTCGGGTACAATGATCACGTACTGTTGTGATCGCCATGCTCTTTACGCTTACGCCGAAAGAAGGTAGCCACATTCATGTTTTACACGGTTCACGAGGCATTCGCGACAACCAGCGAACGCGGCCTGCGCCATGACATCCTCCCCATGCGCCTGTATCACAAGGCCAAAAAGTTAGGTATATGGGACCCGCGCAGTATCGATTTTACGCAAGACATCCTTGATTGGCAGCGCTGCACCGACGAAGAGAAGCAAACGCTGCTACAGCTCGCTTCGCTCTTTCAAGCCGGTGAGGAGAGCGTGACCCTCGATTTGCTGCCATTGCTAATGGTGGTAGCGCAAGAGGGACGCCTGGAAGAGGAAATGTTTCTCACCACATTTTTGTGGGAAGAGGCCAAGCACACCGAATTCTTCCGCCGTTTCCTGGACGAGGTAGCGCAGGAACATGGAGATCTGCACCAGTTTCACACGCCCAGTTACCGCCGCATCTTCTATGAAGAACTCCCGCAGGCCATGCACGCCCTGCTCACCGACACCTCACCGGCAGCGCAATTGCGTGCCTCAATCACCTATAATATGATTGTCGAGGGAGTGCTGGCGGAGACCGGCTATCACGCGTACTTCAACATGCTGGATCGCAACAACATCATGCCCGGACTCAAACAGGGCGTGGGTTTGATCAAGCGCGACGAATCGCGGCACCTGGCCTATGGCGTGTTTCTCATCTCTCGCCTCGTCGCCCAGGACAAATCGCTCTGGCCATTCGTAGAACAGCAAATGAACATGCTGCTGGTTCCCGCGCTTGGTGTGGTGACGGAACTCTACGAGGGCTACGAGGATACCACTGAACTGCCTTTCGGGTTGAGCATGGAAGAATACGTCAACTACGCAACCGGCCAGTTCAGCAAGCGCTTCACCAGGATTGAACGCGCGCGCGAGCAAACCCTGGAGCAACTCTACCAGACACCAGGATCAGAGGTCGTTGAGGAAGAATAGGAACCAGGGCGACCGCGAGGGTACATCCCTACCCTGCACGCGATATGCTCGTGCAGGGTAGGGATGTACCCTCGCGGTCGCCCTAGAGGCTTATACATGCTAACAGTCAATCTCCAGCATCGCCTGGGCAATTTTCACCTGTCCGTCGATTTTCAGGTGCCGCTGAATCTCACCGTGCTTTTCGGCTTCTCAGGAGCCGGCAAAAGCCTGACCTTGCGCGCTCTGGCCGGCCTGCTGCATCCCGAACGCGGCTCTATCTCCATCGATGGAGAGGTGCTTTTCGACAGCGCTTCGGGCATTGACCTGCCGCCCCAGGAGCGCCGTATAGGGTATGTGCCGCAGCATTACGCCCTCTTCCCGCATCTCAACGTCGTCGAAAATATCCTCTTCGCGCTGCCCCGCCGCTCCTACTGGCCCGGCAGCCGCCGGATAGATGCGGCCCACAAAGCGCGGCTGGACGAACTGCTCGCGGCCCTCGAATTAGAGGGATTGGAGCGCCGCTACCCGGCCACCCTCTCCGGCGGCCAGCAGCAGCGAATCGCCCTGGCGCGCGCACTGATGGCCGAACCCCGCCTGCTATTACTCGATGAGCCATTCAACGCCCTCGACGTATCGGTACGCGAGCGCCTTCGCGACACCTTGAGACAATTCCAGCGCCATTTCGCCATACCCATCGTGCTTGTCACCCACGACCACACCGAAGTACAGCAACTCGCCGACCAGGTAGTAGTGCTGCAACGGGGTCAGGTCGCCCAGGTAGGCAGCGTCCAGCAGATCTTTCTCTCACCCGCCACATCCACCGTAGCCCGTCTCGCCGGCCAGGACAACCTCTTCAGCGCCCATCTCGCCGCACCACCACCCGATCAACCCCACGCCCCCGCCAAAGCGCTCCTCCTGAACCCATCGCCCGCCGATTCATCGGCCCCCACAGCGCAGCCGCGTAGGGGCCGATTGATCGCGCCCAGCGCCGATTTATCGGCCCCCGAGGTGCAGCCACGTAGGGGCCGATTGATCGCGCCCAGCGCCGATTTATCGGCCCCTGCTTCTATCGCCTCGGTGCAGCACAGCAAAGCGCGTTTCAATCCTTCGGCCCCTTTGCGCACCTCTACCACCCCCGCAAAACTTGCCGATCCCATTTCAATCGCCCCGGCCCCCTGGCTCCCACTCCCCTCCACTATAGCTTCATTGCCAACATCCACATCCCCAATCACCGGCTGCATTCTCAACGACGAAGTTCAGGTGCAACGCTGGCCCGGTTCCACTATGCCGCCTGCCTGGACAGAGCGCGGCTCCGCACAATGGCCTGCGGAACTGCTGGAAGCGCAGGTACAGGGACCCTCGATGCGCCTGCTTGTGCGACCGCAATGCATGCCCCGGCCATCAGCCCAGGACATCGCAGAAAGCGCCATCTTGAAAATCTACCTGAGCAGGACTCAATGGCGCGAGGTCGAAGTAATGCCCGGCGAAATGCTTTTGCTGGAAATTGGCCCGGAAGCGATCCACGTGTTCGCGAAATAAAGCGGCACGCGAGCAATGCGCGTGCCGCTTTATTTCGCGAACACCCTCTATCCTAAACTCCGTAACACGTTCTGCACCTTGTTGAGGTCGTTCATCACGCGCTGGATCTGCGGCTCCATGTATTGCGAGCGGAAAATGTACAGCGCGGCCTGGTAGCAGAGCGCCGCATTGCGCAGGTTCGCCTCGCGGTCTCCCGCCAGCAGGTCGCGGTAAGCGTTGCCGCGATTGTACTGCGTCACCGCCCAATCGATGGGCAACGTATCGCGCGTGAACACCTTCAATGCCGCCTCGTAGCTGGCAATAGCTTTGAGCAGGTTTTCTTGCAGCCTCTCATGAGAGACGATGCTGTAGGCATTGCCCAGATTGTGCTGCGTCCTGGCCCAATCGATGGGGAAATTCTCGCGGTTATACACCCTCAAAGCCGCGTCGAAGCAGGCAATAGCCTTTTCGAGATTCTGCTGCTCGTCCTCGCCCAGCAAATTATAATAGGCGTTGCCGAGGTTATGCTGCGTCCTGGCCCACTCCACCGGAAACCTTTCGTAGCTATAGACCTCGAGCGCGGCCTGAAAACAAGCAATAGCATACCTGAGCGTCGCCTGCTGTTCCGCGCCATGCAGCGAGGCATACGCATTGCCGAGGTTATGCTGCGTCTCCGCCCATTGCCTGGGAAACGCCTCGCGCGTGAAGACCTGCAGAGCCGCCTCATAGCAATCAATGGCCTGCGACAGGTTCGCCTGCCGTTCCGTGTTGAGCAGCTTACGATGTGCATTCCCCAGCCCTAGCTGTATAGCCGCCCATTCCTGGGGAAATGCCTCGCGTGTAAAAACTTCTAACGCTTGCCGGAAGCAGGCAATGGCCTTTTTCAGATTAGCCTGTCGATCCCCATCGAGAGAAGTGCTATAGGTGAGTCCGAGCTGGTATTGAATATTGGCATCTTTCCGCACATCACGTTCGATCATTGACACCCCTTTTTCGTGTTCTGCTTGTAAATATGGCACTATCTTATAGAAAACGCGCTACTGTTGAACGTCGCAATTGGTATGCTGGAAAAAGACAATGGGCACAGGTAACTGTGAGGATTGCCTGCTCGCTAAATGTATGAGCTTTGCTATAGATTGTAAGAAATATGTTCCCACATGTCAATGCATAAACCGGATAAATCAGTACTAATATGCTAAGAAAAAGAGTCCAGGTCCTGTCATTCTGAGCGCAGCGAAGAATCTGCACCATGCGAAGAAAAAAAGTAGCCAGGTCCTGTCATTCTGAGCGCAGCGAAGAATCTAAGTGCGATGAGCCGCGGATATAAGCACTTTTTAAACTTCACATAATGCTTATTTAATACCCATCTGCTACCCTATGGATGTGAGAAAAAATCCAATTGAGCAGGGTTGTTCATGATGCTGTCATCAAAGAGCAGACATGTTGCAGCATCTCCAACTCATCCTCGATTCTCCACCGGCTAGTGACGCTGGTTGCCACCTCGCCCCGCGTCATCCTCGTCTATAACGACATCTGTCGCTGGCGACAGCAGCAGGCGCTCGTTGAATGGGCGAGAGGTAGACTCCGAGCCTCTCGCTCGTGGGGATGAAGAATACTCCCTATAGCTATTTCCGGGTAGCGCAGGCCTTTTTAGAATTAGAAATATATGTGGTAAATGCCCGCGAAGTCTTCAATTCTTGCGAGAGAGGGCCATTTTGTAGTAGGATAAACATATGAGTATGAACAACAATGACATCTCCGGTGGTGTGGTTCACGAATTGCCAGAGGACTTACAGCAGGCCCTCGCTTCTGACGCGGAGGCGCTAGCACTATGGGAGGATCTGACGCCTCTTGCGCGCAATGAATGGATATGCTGGACGATCTCTGTGAAAAAACCAGAAACCAGAAGGCAGCACGTTGAACGGGTGCGCTCGGAACTCAAAGAGGGCATGCGCAGGCCTTGTTGTTGGATAGGCTGCGTTCACCGCACGGACAAGGAAATAAGCCCGTCGGTGCAGTGGGTGCTCGATAGAAAAGCTAAAAAGTCATCATAGAGGCCCTATGTCAAACGTAATCACCGGCGCAACCCTATCCCTGGATGGCTTCATGGCTGACCGTCATGGCGATATTCGCCGCCCGTCCTCTTTGGTGAGGGTCTGCGCTTTTTCGAGCCGCCCGTCGATGAACAGGTGAAGCTGGAGAGAACCAGGATATTCGAGTCGCCGGCAAGAACCGATCTGTGGTTCCGGGTGGTCAAGTAAGAGCTTTCAGTTGCCCTCGTCGCGATCCGCCAGTTGCGCAATTTCCGCTGCCAGGTTGCGCAGCGCGGCACGAAGTTCGGGTGGCTCGCGCACGTTAAAGCGGCAGCGCAGTGTAACCAGGTAATAGGCCATCCAATCCAGGTCTTGCGTATAGCAGCTCATGACCACGCCATCCGGTTCTTGTTCCAGCATCGCCATTGTTGGTGATACTTCGCGTTCAGCCTCCTCCCACGGCATCTCGAGCAAAACCTCTACCCTCCAGGTTCCTGGCATACTGGCCATGGAGCGCCTGAGATGGGCAAGGCTGTCGAAATCAGGCGGGCGCGTAAAGCTCTCTTCGAGCAGTTCTGCCTTGAGCACCCGGTCCAGGCGAAATACGCGCAGGTCTTGCCGCAGGTGGCAATAGCCGACCGTGTACCAGATGCCGGAGTGGAAGATCAGGCCATAGGAATCGACGGCGCGCTCGGTCTCCTGGTCCTGGCCAGAGTGGTAGCGCATCCAGACGCGCCTCTGCTGCCGCGTAGCCGTACTAAAAGTGAGTACCACTGCGCTTTCCGGCGATGAGCGGTAGCGCGCAACGTTTTCGAGTATAAGCGTTTCCTGCACGGCTTGCACCCGCTCACGCAAAGCCTCGGGCAGCACGCGATCGATTTTGGCAAGCGCGCCTTCGACCGCCGGGGCCGCCATAACCAGGCCCAATCGTTTCGCCGCCAGCAGTCCTAGCGTGAGCGCCAGCGCCTCGTCCTCGCTGAACATCAAGGGGGGCATTTTATAGCCGCGCATCAGGCGATAATTGCCGTAGCGCCCGCGTTCCGCCTCAATGGGGATGCCGAGGTCTTGTAGCATCATAATATAGCGGCGCACGCTGCGTACATCGACCTCGAGGCGTTCAGCGAGCTTTGGCCCGCTCATCTGCCGGTGTGCCTGCAGCAGTTCAAGTACGGTCAGGACACGCGTTGTGGGATGGTACATCACTTTTTCCCTTTGCTCGCAAATACGTGCTTATCAGGACCGATTCTATCCTCTTATCAGAGTATACTTAAATCAGTGGAGAAAAACAAACGAGTATCAGAGAGGAGAAAGAGCAATGTCATTCAACCCATACCTCTATGAGAAGTCAATCGAGGAGCGTCACAGCCAGATTCGTCACGATTTCGAGCAGATCCGCCTGCAGGCTAATGCCGGGCAGAAGTCTCCTTTTGTAAGGTCAGTTGTCGGCAAATTCGGTACATTGTTGGTAGGACTCGGTTCTCAGTTGGAGGGGGTTGGGGAGCGAGGGGAAGCAGTCGTCCAGCCCTCGGTGTCTGTGCAGCGAACCAGATAGCCATCAGCACGCCCAGTACTCCGGTGGTAATGGCTGCCTGGTAATGGCCTACCAGGCAGCCGCTCGCTCCCTTTCATGCTGCTCTGCGTTCATAGATCTCCCCCCCTTGCACTTGATTTTCTTGATATTACAGTGGGTATACCGTTTCGTACATAGCTCTTGTACTTTTATCTCAGCACTCTGTATATCTCCTCGTTTGCCAGTTGCCCTCTAGGATATACTATCTTTACCGTTCAATAGCAGGGCAAAAAGAATAGCATCATATCGTTCGCAAAGAAAAGAAAATTGTTCCCGAAGATTGGAGAGCACGATGAGAAAAGTCTTTTTATTCATGATGGTCACGCTTGATGGTTTCTATGAGGGGCCGGATCACTCAATCGATTGGCATAATGTGGATGAGGAGTTCAACGATTTCGCTATCAACCAGCTTAACGATATCGGTATGCTGGTGTTTGGCCGCGCGACGTATGAACTCATGGCAAGTTTCTGGCCCACCGATTTCGCGAGAGAGGACGATCCAATCGTTGCCGAAAAGATGAATACGATCCCCAAAATTGTGGTTTCCAGGACGCTTGAGAAGGCCGACTGGCAGAATACGCGCCTGGTGAAAGAGCATGTCGCCGAGGAAATTTCGGAATTGAAGCAGCAACCCGGCAAAGACATCGCTGTCTTCGGTAGTTCCGACCTCGCGGTGAGCCTGCTAGAAATGGGCTTGCTCGATGAACTGCGTATTATGGTGAATCCCGTCGTCCTGGGTAGTGGCAAATCCTTATTCAAGGGCCTGCATGAGGGATTGAAGCTGAAGCTGCTCAAGACACAGCAATTCCAGTCAGGAAACGTTCTTCTTTACTACGAGCCGATAGTGTAGGCCGGGTTCTGACTTTCAGGATCAACGAAATGAAAAGAGGATGTATGCGAAAAATCATCACGACAACGTGGGTCACGCTTGATGGCTTTATAGCAGGGCCAAACGGCGAAATGGATTGGGTGAGGGTTGAAGAAGAGATGGGAAAATATGAGGACGACCTGATAAGCTCGGCGGACACGCTGCTCCTGGGACGCGTGACGTATCAAAGTTTTGCCGGGGCGTGGCCGTATGTGCCTGATAATCCTTCGGCCTCTGAGGGTGAGAAGATATACGCCCGCAAATTGAACGCCATGCGCAAAGTTGTGTTTTCGCGCTCGCTGGAAAAGGCGGAGTGGAACAATTCGACCCTGTTTAGGGAAATAAACCCGCAAGAGGTCGCGCAACTGAAAGAGGCACCTGGCAAGAATATCGTGATCTACGGCAGCGCCAGCATTGTGCAGGCCCTTACCAATCACGGCCTGATCGATGAATACCAGGTTCTGGTTCATCCCGTTGTCCTGGGCGGCGGCAAACCCTTGTTTAAGAACATTCAGGATAGGGTCGGGCTGAAGCTTGTAGAGACAAAGGCATTTCCTTCGGGTGTTGTTGGACTGTACTACCGACCGGACAGACAATAGCTGATCTGCTGTTTCCGCTCATCACAATATTCCTCGTCGCGGCACCTGTTCATTTGACCCATCACATCGTCAAAATGTGGCGATGTGATGGATGTTCCGCCGTTACTTGCGAGCTGATCGTCTCTGGTGCTTGCTCACCGGATTGCGCGGATGGAGGGGTAGCAGCAACTGAGATGAGGTAGGGCTATTGAAGAATGCATGATAGAATAGGGAAAAATGTAGAGATTCGCTCTGAAGGAGGAATATATCGTGCAAGAGGCTTTGATAGCCCCGCTGGATTCCTGGCAAAACTTTTACGTCATCATTGGCTCCGCTGCCGCGGCGCTCACGGGATTGATGTTCGTGGTGATTACATTGATCGCGGGAACGCGCATGCGGAGGTCAGATGGAGCAATCGCAGCGTTTGGGACGCCGAATGTGTTGCATTTTTGTGCCGCGCTCTTCATTACCGCTGTTCTCAGCGCGCCATGGCCGGCGCTCTGGAATGCCAGCCTTTTGCTCGGCCTTCTGGGTCTATGGGGAGTGGCATACGTGCTGATTGTTTTACGGCGGACGCTGCGGCAGACAGACTATAAACCGGTACTGGAAGATTGGTTGGGGCACCTCATAGGCCCGTTTATCGCCTATACAGCGTTCATTATCGCGGCGATTGTACTCCCATACAATCCAGTATCCGCAATGTTCGTCGTCGGTGGGGCGACGGTTCTGCTCCTGTTCATCGGCATCCACAATGCCTGGGACACTGTCACCTATATCACCATCGAACTCTCTCACGGGGAGAACAAAGGGCAGGACTAGCCGGCCTGCCCATACCCTGGCATCATGCGTCGTTTCCCCCTCTCAAAACGTGATATAGCGTAGTAGGAATATGACAGTCGATTGAGATCAAGTGAGGAGGAAACAGCAATGCCAGAGCAGCAAAATGAGCAAGCGAGGCCAATGGTCGGTGTCTCGGTCCTGATCAGCAACGGTGATCGCGTACTGCTGGAGAGGCGCAGCAAGGACCCTATGAAAGGCGCCTGGAAAGCCCCCGGCGGCCATATGGAATTTGGGGAAACGCCCGAACAGACGGCCATGCGCGAAGTGCAGGAAGAATTGGGCGTCACCCTGAGCGATCTCAAATTCAGAACCATCACCAATGACGTCTTTGAGGCCGAAAAAAAGCATTACATCACAATCTGGATGGATGCCCACATAGCCGCGGGCGAGCCGAAGTTGCAAGCTCCTTATGAAGAGACTGAGATTGGCTGGTTCACATGGGATGCATTGCCGCAGCCGCTTTACCTGCCGATCCAACACCTGCTCGAAGGTAAAACCTATCCCTCGCAGACAACGGACACGAAAATAGGAGCGGCTATAGAGACGACGCCCATCCTACCGGGCGCCGGTTCCGAGGCGCTCCGGGCAGAGTAGCGGCATAAGGTCAAGTATAAATATGCTAACAACAAGATGAAAGGATACAGAATCATGCAACAAAATACGGGAAATATAATGGCGCGGGTAGAATTTCAACAGTGCGTGCAGGACTTGCAGACCTGCCACGATATGTGCATGCAGATGGTGGAAGATGAGCGGCATGCCAGTGGCGAACATGGACAATCCGGGCATACTTCGATGCTGCGCGATTGCGCCCGGCTGTGCCAGGTAACCGCCCACTTCTTACAGGATAACAATCCCCTCTATGGCTATGTCACATCGGCCTGCGCCCAGGTAACGCAGCACTGCAGCGAAGAATGCCAGCGCATGGGCGATACGGATTGCGCGAATGCCTGCCAGAATGCAGCCTGGTCGCTCCAACAGATCAGTAAATTAGTACAGTATTGAGAATATAAACGCAGGACAATCGGCCCTGTCATTCTTCGTTGCGCTCAGAATGACGGGATGCACGGATGCAGATTCTGAGCGAAGTGCAGAATGACGGGATGTACGGATGCAGATTCTTCGCTGCGCTCAGAATGACGGGATGCACGGGTGCTATTCTTCTTCAGGAATCAATCCCTGTCGCAGCGCAAAAATGGCTGCTTGCGTGCGATCGCGTATGCCTAATTTCTGGAAGATAACCGAGAGGTAGTTTTTCACCGTCTTCTCTGAATAGGCCAGCCGGTCCGCGATCTCCCTGTTGCTCATACCTGCCGCCACGTAGCGGATGATTTCAAGCTCTTTCTCTGTAAGTGCCGTGATCGATGAACTGCCCGGCAGCGCGTTGGATAGACGGCGATAATCGTGGACAATAGCGCCCGCCAGTTCCGGCTCGATACATATGCTGCCCGAGTGTACCTTGCGGATGGCTTCCGCGAGTTCTTGTGATGAGACGCTCTTGAGCAAGTACCCGCGCGCGCCGTTTTTCATCGCCTGCAACATTTGCTGCTGCTGGCGATGCATGGTCAGAATAATCACGGCCAGTGAGGGAATTTCCTGCGTGATCTGCCGCGTCACGGCCAGGCCATCTACAACGGGCATGCTGATATCCATCAATACCACGTCGGGGCGCAGCTTGCGTATCTTTCGCAGCGCGTCGTACCCATCGACTGCCTCACCTGCTATCTTCATGTCCTGTTCCAATGCCAGCAGTGAACGCAGCCCCTCGCGCATCAAGGCGTGATCATCAACCACCAGTACGCTGATCAAACCTGTGCGCAACTCCGCTTTTGAACGGTCGCGGCGTTCATTTATCTGAAGCGTACCCACTTCCGGGCGTGTTGGCGTCTCAATATGTGTGTCTATAACCGCGGTATTCGCGAGCGGCGTCTTCGTTGCCACGGTTGCAGACGATCTATCAGCATTTTGAGTATGTTGCATGAAAGACTCCCATCAGGCCTTCCAGCGTAGTGAAAGGCAGAACTGGTAACGTTGTGCTTTTAATAGCATCTTGTGCTATGATTTCTATTGTCTAGTATGAGCAAGCGGGCGCTATAAGACATCACCCACCTGGGTGATTTTTCAAGGATGATGAGAAAAAGGGAAGATTTTGCCGGCTAGCGCAGCCTGTAATCGTATTATCTGGTAATGGAGTCATGGCACAGGCGGGCGAAAGGAGATGACAATTTAGTACCTATGGAGACACTCATGAAAGAAGCAGAGATTGAAGCAGAAATTTACAGCGAGGTGCAGCGACGTTTTGCCGGGTTTGACGATCCCGCTCATAACTGGGAACATGTAAGCAGGGTGTATCAACTTGCCACACACATCGCGGAACAGGAACACGCGGACCGTTTCATTGCCGGTACAGCTGCGCTATTGCACGATATTGGCCGCCTTGCGCGCGATACAACACGCCATCACGCTGAACTTTCAGAAGCACTGGCCTCTGAATTGCTCTCAGCCTATCCTATAACATCCGAACAGAAAGACGCCATCCTGCACGCAATCATGGCACACAGTTACAGCCAGGGTATCGAGCCGCGTACAGTAGAGGCGCGCGTGGTGCGCGATGCCGACCGGCTGGATGCCCTGGGAGCCATCGGCATCCTGCGCTGGGCGATTACCGCGACCATGCGGCGTACTCCTCAAACGCGCTCCTATCAGTGGGACGATCCCTTCGCGGAACAGCGCCAGCCCGACGACCGGCTTTACATGCTCGACCACTTTTTCACCAAGTTGCTCAAGCTCGCCGATAGCATGTCAACGGAGACAGGCCGCGCCATGGCACGGCAGCGCACAGCTTTCATGTATGCCTACCTGGAAGAATTGAGGAGAGAATTGGGAGCATAAAAAACAGAACGAATAAGACAAACGCGCACGCGCGTTTGTCTTATTCGTTCTGTTTTTTATGCTCCCCCTTTGATGTCGGCCAGTTGTTGCGCGTGCATCTGGTCGTGGAGCGGCAGGACATTCACCAGTTGATAAAACTTGCGCTCGCCCCACTTGGGATGGCGGAATGGGCGCTCCCACGCGTCCGCGGGCAAAGCGGCAAGATACTCGAAAATCTCCTCGCGCCGAGCTGCCATGCCCGCCAGCACGGCATCCAGAGAGGCGGGAGGCTCCGAAGCACGTGTCAGGCGCGGCGTTTCGTCTTCTGTCGCTACGATCATGGGATTATCCTCGGTCTGTACGAGCTGCATCTGCTCCAGTACCAGGCCATCGGCGATATAGAGGTGATGAGCCAGCTGGATGGGCGACCACTCATCTGGAGCCGGCTGCTTCGGTAGTTCATCTTTACTGAATCTTGCCAGCTGTTTCATGAACTCCAGCCGGGCGGCCACCATCTTGGTGCGTACCTTTTCGTAGGGGTTCTCAAGCGTTGCCATATGTTATCCTTTTATCTAGATGACTTAGTCTTCGTGTTTCACCAGTTGGCTATATAAACGCTCAAGCTCTTCCTCGTTATTGAAGTGTAGGACTAGTGTCCCCCTGCCCTTCGTGTTGCGCTTCAGATCGACCTTGACCATCAACGCATTGCGAAACTCTGCTTCCAATGCTTCTATATCAGGCGCGCGTCTTGAAGTACGCACGACGATATCCTCCCGCGCTGCGTCGTCGCGTTCCACCGCCTTGATGCGGGCCGCCAGTTCTTCGGCCTGCCGTACATTCAGTTTCAGCGCGATGATTTTCTGCATGGCCGCAACCTGGTCTTCCTCGCGTGTAATGCCGATCAGCGCGCGCGCGTGTCCCTCCGTGAAATTTTCGAGCTGGTTGACCAGCGCTTCCCGCACTTTCGGCGCCAGTTGCAGCAGGCGCAGCGCGTTGGTGATGGTTGAGCGATCCTTGCCGACCTGCCGCGCAACCATTTCCTGCGTCAGACCAAATTCGGCAATCAAGGCAGAATAGGCCAGCGCTTCCTCAATCGGATTCAGGTCGGCTCGTTGGATATTCTCGATCAGGGCCAGTTCGAGCATTTCCAGCGGTGTGACCTCTTTGACCACGACCGGTATCTTTGTCAGGCCTGCCAGCCGGGCAGCGCGCCAGCGCCTCTCACCGGCAATGATCTGATACTGCACAACGCCGGCTTTATCTTTTTGAGCAGGCGCGCGATTATCCACCGGCGCGGCCCCGAACCAGCTATCCGCTTGCTCCGCCGCATTTCCGGGCGCGGTATTGGAAGTCGCATTTCCATCCAGGCGCGTCACGACCAGGGGCTGCAGCAGTCCATGTTCTTTAATCGAGGCGCTCAATTCGAGCAGCCTGGGATCATCCTCGCGAAAGACCTTACGCGGCTGGCGTGGATTGGGCATAACACTATCGATGGGAACCAGCAAGATATTCTGTTCATTCACGCGCGAGGGCTGCTGAGCCGCCATGACCTCTGAAGCGCCCGAAATCAAGGCATCCAGTCCCCGTCCCAGGCCGAATTTCTGCTTAGCCACGAGCTATTACCTCCTCCGCCAATGTACGATAGGCGACCGCTCCTGGAGAGGAGGGATCATAATCAAGAATAGACTGCCCAAAACTTGGCGCTTCGCTCAAACGAACGTTGCGGCTGATAATCGTCTGGAACGCCTCCTTGGGGAAGTGATTCCGCACCTCGCGTACAATCTCCCCGGCCAGCCGCGTGCGCGGGTCAAACATGGTCAGTACCACGCCCGCGATGAAGAGGTCAGGGTTGAGTTTGGACTTGACGATCTGGATGGTATTGAGCAGTTGGGTCAGGCCTTCCAGCGCCAGGTATTCGCATTGAATAGGAATAATCAGGCCATCGGCGGCAACCAGCGCGTTCACGGTCAGCAGGCCGAGCGATGGCGGGCAATCGATCAGAATGTAATCGCAGCGGTCGCGGATAGGTTCCAATATTTGCCGCAGGCGGCTCTCGCGCGCCAGGGCTCCCACCAGTTCAAGCTCCGCCGCGGCCAGGTCTACCGTGCAGGGCGCGACAACCAGCTCGCGCCGTTGAGTGGGCACCAGGACATCGAAGATGGTAAGCTCGTCGTCCTCCTGCACCAGCAAGTCATAGATTGTTTGCGGGCGCAGGTTCTTGGACACGCCGATACCGCTGGTTGTATTGGCCTGTGGGTCCATATCTACCAGCAAGACACGGCGGCCCGCGGCCGCTAAATAGGTGGCGAGATTGATAGCGGTAGTAGTTTTTCCCACTCCTCCCTTCTGGTTAGCGATTGCATATACTTTTGACACCGGTTGCTTCCGTACCTTTCCTCTGACCATACCCATGAATACACTCTATTATCTCATATTTAGTGGACACATTGTAACAAAAGAGCGAGCGAGAAGCAACGGGTATGCCATCAATATCCTTGACAGCGCCATATTCCTTCCTTACAATATAAACAATGATTGAATACTCATAGATTGAGTTCTCAGTTATTGGCCCGTTTGTATCCCATATCCTTCCGAATACTACAAGGAGGCCTCTATGTTTCCAGGACAACGTGCTTTTACACCCAGACATCCCTTCAGATTGGCGGTCGGGTTGTGCGGGCTTTTATTTCTCCTTACTCTACTCTTAACGGCCTGCGGCAGTTCCAGCGGCAGCGGTTCGGCAACTCCTACGGGAGCGTCTAAAAGCAAGGTATCCGTACTCTATGCCGGTTCGCTGGTCAACCTGATGGAGAAAAAGGTTGGCCCGGCCTTCACGCAGGCCACGGGCTATCCCTACCAGGGCGAGGGCAAAGGCTCGACAGCGCTGGCCAACGAGATCAAGGGCAAACTGCGCGCGCCGGATATCTTCATTAGCGCGTCTGCCACTGTCGATAAAAGTTTGATGGGGGCCACGAATGGAAATTATGTCTCCTGGTATGCTCCTTTTGCGCGCACTTCGATTGTGATCGGCTATAACCCCAGCAGCAAATTTGCAAGCGACTTGCAGGCGGCAGCAAATGGCAGCAAGCCGTGGTACCAGGTGCTGGAAGAACCCGGCTTTCGCCTGGGGCGAACCGATCCCGCTCTCGATCCGAAGGGCGTGCGCACTATTATTGTGATGGAACTGGCCGAGAAGTATTACAACCAGCCTACCTTAGTGCAGAAGATTCTGGGTTCCGCCGAAAATACCGGCCAGATCTTCCCCGAAGAGGAACTGGTGGCGCGCCTGGGTTCAGGCCAGCTCGACGCGGGTTTCTTCTACCTCAACGAGGCCAAAGAAGCGAACATTCCCTATATCACGCTGCCGGACCAGATCAATCTGGGCGATCCCGGCCAGAACAGTTACTATGCCCAGGCCAGCTATACCGACCCGAAAACCGGCACCGTGACGAAAGGCTCTGCTACTGTGTATACCATCACCATTCCCAATACGAGCAAAAACATGGCAGGCGCGATTGCCTTCGTGAACTTCCTCTTTTCGCAGCAAGGCGAGTCGATTCTGACGGGAGATGGCCTGACGCTGGTAACGCCCACCGTCTCCGGCGACGCATCAGCTGTGCCCGGCCAGCTACAATCGATATTGCACTCGTGAGGTCGCCATGCAGTATCTACTGAGAAAACGCGGCGCAGGCTCCGGTTCTCTGGCGCTGCTGGGAGCGCTGTTGTTGCTCTACCTGGTCAGCCCGCTGGTCTACTTCTTATTCACGCTGCCCTGGTCTTATGTGCCGGGGCAGCTTGCGGACCCGCAGGCGATTTCATCGCTGATCACCTCGCTGCTTTCCGCGAGCCTGGCGATAGGCATCACTACGCTGTCTGGCGTACCGCTCGCCTACATCCTGGCGCGTAGGCCGTTTCCAGGCAGGGCTTTACTGACGATGCTGGTCTACCTGCCGCTCGTATTTCCCCCTGTTGTGAGCGGTATCATGCTGCTGCTGCTTTACGGCCCCTATGGACCTATCGGCGGGCCATTTGCGAACGCAGGATTGGAGCTTGATACATCGTTCGCGGGTATTGTGCTGGCGCAAATCTTTGTTGCCTCGCCATTCGTCATCATCGCGGCCCGTTCGGCGTTCGAGGCGGTAGACCCGGCCCTCGAGCAGGTGGCGGCGACATTAGGCAAAGGCTCCTGGGAGATCTTCTGGCGCGTGAATTTGCCTGTGGCGCGGAACGGCATCATCGCGGGATTGCTCCTGGGCTGGCTGCGCGCGCTGGGCGAATTCGGGGCCACGGTTGTGCTGGCCTATCATCCCTACACCCTGCCCGTCTACCTGTACGTGCAATTGAGCGGGACAGGTGTGGATGCCGCGCTGCCCCTCGCGTTGCTCTCGCTGGCCGTCAGCGTGCTAGGAGTGGGGCTGGTATTCTGGATACAATCTATGAGCCGGAGAAAGAGAGCGTGAATTCTCTTTCACCCCTTAACCTGGCCAGGGTACATATAGACATTTGCCCCTACGCGCTGCATCCTGGTTAGAGGCAGGCCCATATCATCTTTGAAGCTATCCGTGTAGATCAGGATCAGGTCAATAAGCGTCCAGATGCCGAAGCCGCCGAAGGTGAGCAGCTGGAAGATGCCGCTGATGACGTGTCCTGTGTAGAAGCGATGGATGCCAAGCCATCCAAGAAACAGGCATAAAAAGGCCGTAGTGGTCCAGTTTCTGGTTCCTCCCATCACCGGTGGATGATAGAGCGGGCGGTTATACTGATCTTTGAAATCGCCGCTGACGATCATGATCAGATCGATCAAGGTCCAGATGCCGAAGCCGCCCAGGGTGAGCAGTTGAAAGATGCCACTAACAATACGCCCGGTGTAGAAGCGATGTATGCCGAGGTGGCCTAAAAATTGGCATAGCAGCACAGTGGTAAGCCAGCTTTTCTGCGGCTCCATAGCCATCAGCGGTACCTGTCCTGGGTATTGACCATATTGCGGGGGCGCGGAATAGAGCGGCGCCTGCCATTCTTGCTGCGATTGCTGTGATGGCGGCGCCTGCCATTGAGCCTGCTGCTGCTGTGGCTCTCGCGGGTCATAAGAGCGAAAATTGTCCATAATGCTGGTTCCCTTTCACGATAAATCGCGTCTTGCGGGTGTCCGTTTCGCATCCCTTCTGCGCTTCACCTCCAGCATACGCATATAAATGCCATAAATCAAGGGCTGGTAAACCAGGTCGTGCGTTTCAAGCGAGCGCATGGCGTAGCCGCCGAAGCCGCGCTTGAAGACATAGACGCCGTAGAGTTCCTGGCCTTCCTCCAGCACTTCGGGGATGCCGCGGAAATTGTAGTACCAGCAACCATGCGCTTTGGCCCACTGCATGCCGGTCCATTGCAACAGGTGGTTGGGCATCAGGTTGCGATACTCGTTGGCGGACGCGCCATACATGTACCAGCTCCAGCGTCCCAGGCGCAGCACGATGGTACCGGCAATCGCCTTCCCCTCGTATTCGGCCAGGAAGAGCGCGGCGCGGTCGCCCTCGCTATACAGTCGCATCACGTCTTCATAGTGGTCTTTGTTGTGAATGAAGAAAGCGTCGCGCTCGCTGGTCGTCTGGTACAGAGCATAGAAGGTGTCGAGGTCGTCCTTGCCCTGGCCGCGCCGCACGGTCACGCCCTTGCGCCCGGCCAGTCGCACGTTATAGCGCCATTTTTCCTTCATCCCCGCCAGGATATCCTTTTCAGCTGGTCGGATGTCCAGCACCCATTCGTTGCGAATGTGTACCGCGTAGGGATTGGTACGGAAGCCGCGTTTCTTCAGCGCTGAGAGCCAGCGCTTATCGCCGTCGAGAACGCTGGGTTCGATCTTGAGCATAAACGCGCCGCGCCGCCGCGCCTCGGCCTTTACAAAATTGAGCAGCACAGTCATGGCCGGTGAATCGGGGTCGTCGATGACGGGTCCGCGCGGTGAATAGAAATAGGTGCGGCGCAGGATGGGAGCCTTCGTAATCAGGATGAGCATGGCGGCACACATCTGTCCATCTTCGTCTACGACGCCAACACGCAGCGCCTCTGCCCCCAGGTGGGGAGCCAGTTCGCCCCATTCATAGGATTGGGTGATATTACAACAGGCCGATGCCGCGACGAAATCGTTCCATTGCCGGCAATCGGTGATGATTCGTGCTTCCATAAAGTTCCTCTCAACGTGCATATTTTATGATATTTGTGGGGCTGTACGGGGCCGATGATGAATTTTTACCATCAAAATCGCTAAGCACCCCAGCCGTGTCATGCTGAGCGCAGAAGCCGCAAGCCCTGAGCGGAGCGAATGGGGAAGAATCTGGGCTCGTCGCGCTGAGATTCTTCGCTGCGCTCAGCATGACACGGCCTGAACCACTGGGATGACCGGTTTTGATCGTGAAAGTTCAACATCGGCGGCGGGCGCGATCAATCGGCCCCTACGTTCCCTGACCCTTCCCTCTGGCAGCGCGCTCCAGCTCTACTTTCTGGCGTTCTTTATGGCGGCGGGCGCGTCTCACCTCAACCAGTTTGCGCCAGGCATTGTAAATGAGCGGGCGGTAGACGTAATCCTGCGTGGGCATGTTCAGGCGGGAGAAGCCACCGAATCCCTTCTTGTATTCGTAGACGCCCCACATCTCTTCGCCCGGCTCCAGCACTTCAGGGATGGTGCGGAAATCGAAGTAGCTGCAACCTTTCTCTTTCGCCCACTGGATGCAGCGATACTGCAACAGGTAGGTGGGTTTGAGGTTGCGCTTATTGTTGGATGAAGCGCCAAACATGTCCCAGCACCAGTCACCGAAGCGAATCAGCATCTTGGCGGCGATGGCCTCGCCCTCGTGTTCGGCCAGGTAAAGGACGACATCGCCTTTGGATGCGAACTGGCGATAAATTTCCTTGTGATAGTCTTTGCTGTGAATAAAGAAAGCGTCGCGCTCGCTGGTCATTTTGAGCAGGTCATAGTAGGCATCGAAATCGGCGTCGCTTGTTGCTTCGCGGATAATCACGCCCTTGCGCTCGGCGCTGCGCACATTCTGCCGCCAGGTCATTTTGAAATTGGCCAGCAGTTCTTCGGCGGATGGTCGAATATCCAGCACCCAGCTGCGCCTGCCATGTATCGCGTATGGGGTGGTCACAAAGCCCAGTGCGCGATAGGCGGCGATCCACGTTTCCATATTGGGGTCGTCGTCGGCGATGTTGGGTTCCAGGCGCAGCACGACGGCGCGTTCTTTACGCGCGATCTGTTGCGTGAATTCGATCAGCGCCTTCAACGCGGGCGAATCCGGGCTTTCGACGGTGGGGCCGCGCGAGCAATAGAGCCAGTTGAAGCGCAAGCCAGGCGTGGGAATGGGAACCGGCGAGACGGTTAATTGCATCGCGCCCACCATGCGCCAGTTTTCTAATGCTCCCAGGCGGTAGACGCGACCACCCAGGTAGCGATTGAGCTCGCCCCATTCAAACGATTGCAGCAGGTGGCCGCGGGGCTGGCGAATTAAAAAATCGTCCCATTCTTCGCGGTCAGTAATTTCTGTAATGCTGGTGGTCATTTAAGATTCAATGCTCTCTAAGTATTCGCTGCGCAGGATGCTGTAGACCCGCACATCGTGATATTTGCCGAAACGCAGGATGGCCTGGCGCAGCGTCCCCTCGTACTTCATGCCCGCCTTCTCGTCGGCGCGCCAGCCGCCGATATTGCCCTCCATATCCTGTGTCTGGATGCGGTTGAGATTCAGTTCCATAAAGCCATAGCGGAACATCAGCCGTGTGGCCTCGGTTCCATACCCTTTCCCCTGGATGCCGCGGTCGCCGATAATCACATAAAATTCAGCGGTCTGGTTGATATAATTGATATCTTTCAGGCCCACCAGCCCTATCAGGCGGTTATCGCTTTTGAGGGCGACACCGAAGATGATGTGCTTGCCATCCTTGTAGAGTTGTTCCAGGCGCTCTTTGCCGCGTGTATCGCTGGTGGGATAAATGGAGAAATATTGCCTGATCTCTTCATCGTTCATCCAGGTCGAGTACAGGTGGTTATCCTGCGCCGGTTCCAGGGGGCGCAGGTAGAGGCGCTCGCCGATGATAAAGGGATTCTGCATGCTCGATGTATCTGAATTTTGTGACATTTGTGATTTCCTTTCCGCTTTTTTTCCGATGGAAAGTATAACATAGCTTAGCACGGGAGGCAATTTTAACGCCCATTCAGGGGTGTGGCTCTATTGTCTCGCCAGCAAGCCTTCCGCTATGCGGCACTTCCATCAGGATAATGGAGAGAAAGATGATTCGTGTTCAAGAAAATCTCTGCCTGTCCTGCTTTTTATCGTGCGCCTGTATCTGAGGGTACGAGTCGTGGTGGTTAGGGGGCGGCAGAAACGGCTCGCGTTTGTGGTCGTCTGCCTCGTCGTTCTCTTCGTCGGGAGTGGCGGGCCGCGGCACCGGTTGTTCGCGCGGAGTCGGCTTGCGATCTTCCAGGTAAAGAGGTATGGCGCCTGGCGCCAGTTTCTCTTCATGCTGCCTGTGATTCTCGATGCCGGGCGGGGCATCGAGTAGGGCGGCTTCGATCACCTGGTCCATCGAATCGACCAGCGTGAAGTTGATGCGCTGGCGCACTTTGGCCGGAATATCGGCCAGGTCTTTCTTATTTTCTCCCGGGATCAAGATGTGGTAGATATTGGCGGAGTGGGCTGCCAGCACTTTTTCTTTCAGACCACCGATACCCAGCACGCGCCCGCGTAGCGTAATTTCACCGGTCATGGCGATGCCGCCGCGTATAGGACGCCCGGTCATGGCCGAGATGAGCGCCGTGGCGATGGTGATACCGGCGGATGGGCCATCCTTGGGCAGAGCATTCTCCGGCATGTGAATGTGCAGGTCGGTCGTGTCCTGGAAATTTGGATCGATCTGCAGTTCATCGGCGCGGGAGCGGATGTAGGAAAGCGCGGCCACGGCGGATTCGCGCATCACGTCCCCCAGCTGGCCGGTGATAATCAGATCGCCTTTGCCAACCATGGTGGCCACCTCCACGGGCAACAGGATGCCGCCCAATTCTGTGACGGCCAGGCCCATCGCCACGCCTACCTGCGTATTGGAGTTGACCGGACTATCGCTGTAGCGCGGCATGCCCAGATATTGCTCCAGGCTGTGGGCGGTCAGGCGTACATGTGTGTCGGGTTTCTCGATGATGCGGCGCGCGGTTTTGCGGCAGATGGTTGCCAGTTGCCGCTCGAGGTTGCGCACGCCTGCCTCGCGCGTGTATCCGGTTACGATTTGCTGCATCACGGACTGCGGAATCTTCAACTGGTCGGGAGCAAGACCATGTTCCGCCAGCACCTTGGGCAAGAGGTGGCGCTGGCCGATATTGACTTTCTCCTCCAGCATGTAGCCGGGCAGGTCGATGATATCCATGCGGTCGGCCAGCGGACGGGGAATCTGGTATTTCACGTTGCCGGTGCAGATGAAGAAGACCTCGGAAAGATCGAAAGGCACTTCCAGGTAATGATCGGTAAACATGCTGTTCTGCTCAGGATCGAGAACTTCCAGCAGAGCCGCCGCCGGGTCTCCCTTGTATTCAGAAGAGAGCTTGTCTATCTCATCGAGCAGGAAAACCGGATTGCGCACACCGACCGTCTTCATAGATTGAATGATGCGACCCGGCAGAGCGCCGACATAGGTGCGGCGATGCCCGCGTATTTCGGCTTCATCATGGACGCCGCCCAGCGAGATACGCGCGAATTTACGACCGAGCGCGCGCGCTATCGAGCGTCCCAGGGATGTTTTGCCGACTCCCGGCGGGCCGATGAAACAAAGTATCTGGCCCTGGCTCTCGCTGTTGGCGAGGCCGCCCGCGCTGGCGCGCTTCAGGCGCAGCTGGCGTACCGCCAGGAAATCGATGATGCGCTCTTTGATGCCCTCCAGCCCGTAATGATCCTCGTCCAGGATACGGCGCGTCGCCTCGATACTGAAGCTGTCCTCGGTGCGCTCCGTCCATGGCAGGGCCAGTATCCAGTCGATATAGGAGCGCAGTACGGCAATCTCTGCCGACTGAGGGGGCGTATTTTCGAGACGATCAATCTCTTTGCGCACCTTGACCGCGACATCGGGCGGCAGGTTCTTTTCGTGCAGCCTTGCGCGCAGGTCATGCGCCTCGCTGGATGTCTCGATGCCTAACTCTTCCTGGATGGCCCGCAGCTGCTCGCGCAGGTAAAATTCTTTCTGCGTGCGATCCACCTGCGAACGCACGCGGCTGCGGATGGTCGATTCGAGCTCAAGAATCTCGATTTCATTGCCCATAATCACACAGATCTTCTCGAGCCGTTCCAGGGGGTCGAGGGTTTCCAGCAGGTCTTGCTTCTGTAGAGGATCGGAGACAAGGTGCGCGGCGAGCATGTCTGAGAGGCGGGCAGGGGTCTTGAGGGCTACAATAGAGTTGATATCTTCGACGGAGAAGCGGCGGTTGAGCTGCGCGTAGCGCTCAAAAAGGCTGGTGGCGGAACGTACCAGGGCATCGGCCTGCGGGCCGCGCACGTGTGGCTCCTGCTGCACTTTGATGCTGACCTGAAAAAAAGGCTCCAGATCGAAAAACTCATCAATGATGACGCGGCGCATGCCGCTTAAGAGTATCTGCACGCTGCCGTCCGGCTGGCGATGCACGCCGGTCAGCTCGACCAACGTGCCCATGGGATAAATATCTTTGGGTTGGGGATCATCGATATCGGGATTGCGCTGTGCCGCGGCGATCAGCAGGTGGTCCGGGCGCATCATCGCCTCTTCAACGGCGCATACCGATTTTTCGCGCGCCACTGACAGCGTCATACGAGTGCGGGGGAAAACAACCATATTTTTCAACGCCACCAGAGGATACGTCTCCTGGTCATCTACATGTGTATCCTGGTGTTCTTGTTCGCTCACGACTTGCCGCCTACTTCCTAAGTATAGAGAGATTTCCCACTAATTTCTGACGATTTTTATGATATGCAAGTCACCTGAAAAATTCTGATCGAAAAAATCGAATGAGCCTGCATTATGCAGACTCATCATAAGCAGTGGCCCTTTCCGTGCGTGTGATAAGCAATGGTTTATGATGGGCGTTTATCACATCACCGTTGATAATGACTTTTTTCACATCAGCGCGTGATGGGATTTCGTACATCACGTCTAGCAACACATCTTCAATGATACTACGCAGGCCGCGCGCTCCGGTACGCTGCTTCAAGGCGCCTTCGGCAGCGGCATCGAGGGCATCACTGGTGAAAACAAGTTCGACACGATCAAGTTGTAAAAACTTTTGATATTGTTTCACGATAGCATTTTTGGGTTCGGTCAAAATGCGAATCAGCGCGTCTTTATCGAGGCTGTCCAGCGAGACGGCGACGGGCAGGCGCCCGACAAACTCCGGGATCAGGCCATACTTGAGCAAATCGTCGGGGATCAGCTGCGACAATACGGATTTCTCGCCCTTTTCAACCGGCGCGGATGATCTGAAGCCCATGCTCTTATTGCTACCCAGGCGCTGCTCGATGATTTTCTCCAACCCTTCGAAGGCTCCGCCACAAATAAAAAGGATATTAGAGGTATTGATCTGAATAAAATCCTGGTGCGGGTGCTTGCGCCCTCCCTGCGGGGGCACATTGGCGACCGTGCCCTCGATAATCTTGAGCAAAGCCTGCTGTACGCCTTCGCCGGAGACATCGCGTGTGATGGATGGGTTATCGGACTTGCGCGCGATTTTGTCGATCTCATCGACATAGACAATACCGCGTTCGGCGCGTGCCACATCGAAGTCCGCGGCCTGGATGAGGCGTAGCAAGATATTTTCGACATCTTCGCCCACATAACCGGCCTCAGTGAGCGCGGTGGCGTCGGCAATGCAGAAAGGCACATCCAGTATTTTTGCCAGCGTCTGCGCCAGCAGGGTCTTACCGCATCCCGTAGGGCCGATGAGGAGAATATTGCTCTTACCCAGTTCCACATCGTCCACCTGCATCCCGACGCCGATACGTTTATAGTGATTATAGACGGCCACGGACAGCGCCTTTTTCGCGCGCTCCTGTCCAATCACGTAATGGCTCAATTGCTCGTAAATCTTCTTCGGTGTGGGTATTTTGCCGCTTTGCAGGCGGGGCTTGGCTACAGTGGCTTGCTCTTCCTCGATAATTTCACGGCAGAGATCGATGCACTCATCACAAATATAGACGCCGCCAGGGCCGGCGATGAGCCGCTGCACCTGGTCCTGGCTCTTGCCACAAAATGAACAACGATAGGTTGTTCGCATACTCTTCGAGTTTGCCACGTCTGTTTCCTCTCCCTCAGTCAAAACCTGCTCTACGATGATTTGCTATTGTGCTTCGGTTTCGGTCGGCTCTGGAGTGATTGCTGCTTCACTGGCTTGAGCCTCGTCCTCGTCAATGATATCTTCGACATCCTTCTCGCCTGTGAGGGCCGCTGCCTCGGCGTTGGCTATGCTGGCCTCCTCTTCGGCCTGTTCTTCTATTTCCTCGTCGGGATCGGGGTCGGTCGTCAATGCGACGAGTTTCGTGATCGCTTTCTCGCGGCGCAGGCTGCTCGCAATGGCGCGAATCTGCTCCTCGGACTGCGGCAGATTTTGCCCGATCTGAGCATAAGCGCGGAAGAGCGATTCCACTTCTTCTGGAGTGACTTCGATCTCTTCCTTCTCCGCTACGGCCTCGAGCACCAGTTGCCGCTTGACACGCTTTTCGGCCTCCGGTTCAAGCTCCTCCAGGTATTCCTGGCGCGATTTGCGCATCAGCATCAGGTACTGATCCATAGACATGCGCTGCTGCTCCAGCAGGTGTGAGAGCTGGTGCATCATCTCTTCGGCCTCTTCATGTACGAGGACGTGATGAACCGTTACCTGGGCCTGCTCGATAACTGCATCGACGACGCGTTCGCGCAGCTCATCACGAATACGGCGCTTCTTGGTTTCTAGCTGGCTGTCGCTGATGGCTTTGCGCAAGTCTTCCAACGTCTCGTACTTGCCGTTGCTGACCTTCGCGGCCAGCGCGTCGTCGAGTTCAGGTGCCTCTTTAAATTCTACCTTATGCACCGTCACCGCGAAACTGGCTTCTTTTCCGGCGATTTTCTCATTGGCGTAGTCCGCGGGAATGGTGGTGGTAAAGGTCTTGCTCTCGCCCGCGGACATGCCAACAATATGTTCATCCATGCCGCTGAAGAGGCCATGCCGCTCGCCGGTGAGTTCAAAAGGATTGTCCTTCAAATCAGAAATCGTCGCGTCCTCGACGGTCAGCTTGAGGTCTACCGTGACGCGGTCACCAATTTGCGCCGGGCGCTGGACTTCTATCCATTGCGCTTGCTGGTCGCGCATCGACTCCAGTTCTTGCTCAACCTCTTCCGATGTCACGATGGCTTCCTCGCGTTCAAAGTGCAGCGAACGGTAATCACCCAGTTCGACGGGGCTGAGAATAGGGACTTTGATGGTGAAATGGTATGGTTCGCCGATTTCAAACTCTGGGGCATCCACCTCCGGCTGCGCGAGAGGAGTGAGATCGTACTCTTTGAGCGCGTTGCGGTACGTCTCGGTCATCAGATCGTCGAGACCTTCTTGATAGATAGATTCTTTGCCGAGCCTGCGCTCCAATATCGAACGCGGGGCCTTGCCACGGCGAAAGCCCGGTACATCAACCTTTTGTACCAATTTACGATATGCCTTGTCTGAGGCCTTCTGTACCTCTTCCCAGGAAAAATCAACTGCAACGAGAGCCTCACTGGAAGGCAATTTTTCAACCGAGACCTTCACGTTTCCTCCAACACAAATGTGATGATAATGTTCTTAAGCGCACATCCGTCATTTTCAAATCCTCAACCGGGCAGGTGTCCGTTTTCTCAATCTCCATTTCGATCCTCAACAGGCCGGTACGCTCAGAAGTATGCTGAGAGATGCCTGATCGGGATGGGTCTGGCGCCTACCGTTTCCTGTGGGCACAGGAGAGCTACCGAACCTGAAAACGTCAAATGCACTATACACCACCCTGCCCTCAGCCCGAACATCTGGAGCGGGAGACGGGGATCGAACCCGCGACCTTCTCCTTGGCAAGGAGATGCTCTACCGCTGAGCCACTCCCGCTTATTCCTTCTACTGCTTATTCCTTAAGGATCACGCGACACAGACGCCGAATCCGAAAATGACAGTTCCACAGGTGGGCGGTGAGAGACTCGAACTCTCATGACTTGCGCCAACGGATCCTAAGTCCGTCCTGTCTACCAATTTCAGCAACCGCCCGGAGTTGCACGTGAAAGCGACAAAAACCTCACTTCAGGATGATACATCAGTCGGCTATGCACTGTCAAGACAATCAATGGCGCGTGCGACATTTCGGCTACTTCAAAGTGTAACGGAAATTTCCCAATCTTAATCTGTTCTTAACCTTTCTTCCATGGTAATTTCGCCTGTTCTCCTGCATAATCAGGCTGTGGCCATTTCCGGGCAAGGCGCGGAGGATAATGGTAACAATAAGTGACCGGACTAGAAAGGAGATATTTGCGGTACTGGCATACAGAAATGGGAGATTGCCAGGTTCTTTGCTTCAGTATTGATTGAAGCATTGGCACTCCTTAGCTGGAACCTTTCCCATGCTGTCGTTCCTTTGTAGTAAATTGTCCTCGGAATACAGTGTCCTCGTATCGTTCGATGGCAAAGGCTATTGAACGCGCATCTTCAAACTCAAGAAATGGGGAAATATTTCGAAATGAAGAGCTTCAAATATTCAAACCGCATGGCGGGCGCAGGAATTGCCCTTGTCATGCTGCTCGGCCTTTTTGCCGGTGCGCTCTATTTCCATGGCAGCAGCGCTGACGCACACGCCGCTAACCCTGGGACGATTCGGCCTCACGCGGTCAATGTCAGCCCGAAATATCTGAGCGCCGGTGCTCAACTAGGCAATGGTGATGTCAAATTCAATTGCCAGGCTCCCGGAGCGCCTGTACGCTGCTATGGACCGAACCAGATTCGCAACGCATACGCCATCCAGCCGCTGCTGGATAAAGGTTTGAACGGTCAGGGAAGAACCATCGTGATAATCGATGCCTTCCAGAGTCCAACCATCGTGCATGACCTGCACCTGTTCGACAGCGTCTTCGGTCTGCATAACCCAACCTTGAATATCATTGCTCCCTATGGACTGACGCCGTGGAATCCTAACGATCCTAACCAGGTCGGTTGGTCGGCTGAAATCACTCTTGATGTTGAATGGTCGCATGCCGTGGCTCCGGATGCCACGATTGACCTGGTACTCGCCCTGAGCAACCAGGACCAGGACCTGTTCAATGTCACGAAGTATGCTGTCGATCACAATCTGGGCGATGTGCTTTCTCAGAGCTTCGGTGAGGCGGAGACCTGCGCCGATCCTAACCTGCTGGCGCAGGAGCACGCGCTTTACGAGGAAGCAAGGCAGAAAGGTATTACGGTTTTCGCCTCTTCCGGCGACCAGGGCGCGGCTCAACTGACGTGCGACGGCAGCACCTACTTCCTCAGCGCATCTACTCCGGCCAGCGATCCGCTGGTGACGAGCGTCGGCGGTACCTACCTGAACGCCAACCCCCAGAGCGGGAAGTACCAGGGTGAGGCGGCCTGGAACGATTCATTTGGTGCCAGCGGCGGCGGCTTCAGCACCATTTATGCTCGTCCCGGTTATCAGGGCGGCTTCTTCAGCAATAAGGGGCGCGGCGTGCCGGATGTGGCCTACAATGGCGACGTAAATGGCGGCGTGCTAGGGGCCTGGAGCGAGTCCGGCCAGGGCAAAAACCTGTTCTTCATCTTTGGTGGTACCAGCGCCGGTTCTCCGCAGTGGGCCGCTCTCACCACCATCGCTGACCAGGCGGCGCACGGGCGTTTGGGTTTCATCAATCCCAAACTCTACTCTATTGCCAGGAATCCATCCCTCTATGCAGCCTGCTTCCACGATATTACCGTTGGGGACAACACTTTCACCGGCGCTGGAAGCAATGGCCAGCAGGTGACCATCCAGGGCTATAACACGCATACAGGATGGGATGCTGTCACAGGATTGGGCACGCCTATCGCGAATGTGCTTGTGAAAGTCCTTTCAGGTGGGGGTCAATAATTCAAGCCCGCTCCTACCGCTACCGGCAAATACGAACAGCGTCCCTGTAAAGGGGCGCTGTTGTTTTATGTATGGAGGCACTGGTGAATTGCGCTGTGAGGGTGCGAGGTGATAAAATGAGATATTGGGTGAGATATTGGAGTCGAACAAAATATTCGAGGATTCCTTATAGCCATATTGTGCCTTCTATCGTAGATCACAGGACCGTTTCGTACATGTATCATGATCTTACGGCTGCCACTCCCGTTTCGGATTTAGGCCGCCCAGAACTTTACATTAATAGAGAGCTAAGCTGGATCGAGTTTAACCGGCGCGTATTCCAGGAGGCTCAGGATAGTCGCCACCCGTTGCTCGAGCGGGTGAAATTCCTTTCGATCTTCGAAACCAACCTCGATGAATTCATTATGATCCGGCTGGCGGGCTTGAAAGACCAGATCGTCGCGCATGTCACAACGCTTAGCACGGATGGGCTGGCGGCGCAGGAGCAGCTGGCCGCGGTGAGGCAATGCCTGGCACCACTCGTACAGGAGGTGCGACGCTACTGGAAAGATGAGCTCTTGCCCTTGCTGGAGGCGCAGCATATTTACATCCTCGATTACGAGCAACTTGATGAGCAGCAGCAGGCGGCCATGCGTACCTACTTCGAAAAAGAGGTCTTTCCGGTGCTGACGCCACTGGCGGTTGATGCCGGGCATCGTTTTCCGCATATCTCGAATCGCAGCCTGAACCTGGCCGTTGTAATCACCGATCCCCCTGACACCAAGCGGTTTGCCCGCGTGAAAGTTCCGCCCACGTTGCCGCGCCTGGTACCGGTGCCTCTTTCAGGGAATAAAGAGCAGGCGGTAGCTTTTGTGTGGATGGAGCAGCTTATTGCCGCCAATTTGAGTATGCTCTTCCAGGGCTTCGATGTCTGGGAATCCTATCCCTTCCGCGTACTGCGCGATGCTGATATCGAATTGCGCGAAGACGAATCTTCCGACCTGCTTGAAACGATTGAGCAGGGGGTGCGCGCGCGTCGTTTTGGGGTCGTCGTAGACCTTGCCGTGAATCCTTCGATGCCGCAGGATATTCTAGATCTACTGGTCGATAACCTGGAGATTACGCCGGATGACGTGTCGGTTATCGATGGGCCGCTGGGGATGGGCGATGTAATGGAATTGCACAGCCTGGATCGCCCGGATTTGAAGGATACGCCATTTACGCCGCGCACGCCACCGGAGCTGCGTAAAGGACATGACCTGTTTGGCGCCATTCGCGAGCATGACCGGCTCGTTCACCTTCCTTACGATACCTTTGACGCGGTGGTCGACTTTATTCGTGCCGCCGCGCATGACCCCGGCGTGCTTGCCATCAAGCAGACGTTGTATCGTGTGGGGACAAACTCGCCAGTCGTCAGTACGCTTTTAGATGCCGTGGAGAACGGCAAGCAGGTAGCAGTGCTGGTCGAATTGAAGGCGCGCTTTGACGAAGAGAATAATATCGAATGGGCCAAGGCTTTAGAGCGGGCGGGTGTGCATGTGGTTTTCGGTCTGATAGGACTCAAGACGCACGCAAAGATCGCCCTGGTGGTGCGCAGGGAGGCCGATGGGCTGCGTCGCTATGTTCACCTGGGCACAGGCAATTATAACGCGACAACGGCGAAAATTTATGAAGACCTCTCCCTGTTCACCTGCAGGCCGGATATCGGCGCGGATGCCTCGGCCCTCTTCAATACACTCACGGGCTACTCGCGGCAGACCCATTATCGTAAATTGCTGGTTGCTCCCGTTGGCTTACGCCAGGGCATCGAGGAACGTATCGAACGCGAGATGCATATGCAGAAGCAGCATGGCAATGGGCGCCTGATTTTCAAAATGAACGCGCTCGTTGATCCCGAGATCATCGACCTGCTGTATCGCGCTTCGCAGGCGGGAGTGCGCATCGATCTGATCGTGCGTGGTATCTGCTGCCTGCGTCCCGGCGTTCCCGGCGTTAGCGACAACATTCGCGTCATAAGCATAGTTGGGCGCTTCCTGGAGCACAGTCGTATCTTCTACTTCGGCAACGGCGGCAATGAGGAGATCTGGTTGGGCAGCGCCGATATGATGCAGCGCAACTTGAACAACCGCGTCGAGACGCTGTTCCCGATTGAAGACCCCGCGCTGCGTCAGGCCATCCGCGAGAACCTGCTCGATAAGGTGATGATTGATACCGTGAATGCCAGCGAGCTAAAGGCAGATGGACATTATGTACCTGTGCTGCCCGAACCAGGCGAGGAGCCGTTCGATAGCCAGGCCTGGTTTATTGATCATCCCATTGTAAGCCCGGCTGTGCCTGCCAGCAATGCTACCATCAGTGCTCTGCCATCAGGAGCGTGATGAGAAAGGCCGGTGGCTCTTGAATGATGACCAGTTAGATAACCCAACCTCGCTCCTCTTACATGCTTTCTCAACCTTAAAAAACTATATTTACGGTACAAATGGATTCCCTGCCTAAACTGGAAGGGAGGTGACGTGAATGTCTTCTCGCATTCTGGTTATTGATGATGACCAATCCATTCTCGATCTCTACCGCTTGCTGCTCGAATCTGAAGGCTATGAGGTATTTGCTTCGCTGCTCCCCTACGAGCACCTGGCCGATATTGAGGCGCTGCATCCCGATTTAATCATCCTGGATGTCAAGTTGGGCGAGCATTATGGTGGCCTGCTTTTATTGCAGAAACTGAAGCTCTACCGGCCAACAAAAGACATTCCCATCATCCTCTGCACGGCAGCGGTACAGACCATGCAGGAGCAAGAGGAAACGCTGCGCCAGAAAGGTATTCCCGTGATTTATAAACCGTTTGACGTGGATGAACTCTTGCTGATCATTCGCCAGTTTCTTCCGTCCTCACCACTGGAAGCAAACATGTGATATCGACAGGTTGCCCTGTGCTGCGCGAGCGAGGTAATTCGTCTCTATAGGACTTTCTGATTCTTTCCCGCTTCATCCCTGGCCTTCTTTATTCCTGCTGACAAGTAACCTCGCTTAAGTATATACTAACTTGTGTTTTCTACGCCTATGAAATTATCAGATAAGGACTATCGAGGATGGAAGAAAAAGAAACCGGCCGCCTGGAAGCTTTTAGCGATGGAGTGTTCGCCGTCGCGATTACCCTGCTGGTCTTGAATATCAGGTTACCGTCCGATACGCAATTACAAGACGCGGGCCTGGCTTCCTTCCTGGGTAATCAGTGGCCGGCCTTGCTGGCTTTTGTCACCAGTTTTTTGACCATAGGCATTATGTGGATTAATCATCACCGGCTTTTTACACACATCCGGCGTACAGATACCGGCCTGATGCTTTTAAACCTCTTGCTCCTTCTAGTAATCGTTTTTATCCCTTTTCCTACAGCGCTGCTGGCGCAGCAATATTCACATAATCAGGGGGAGCACGTATCGACTGTGCTCTATGCGGGGGTAAACCTGCTGATGGCGATTGCATTTAATCTTCTGTGGCGCTATGCCTCTTATCACAATCGCCTCATCAGCAAAGATGCCGATAAGCACTCGGTAAATGCTATCAGCAGGCAATATTTGTTCGGGCCGCTACTCTATCTGGTTGTTTTCGGGTTAGCCTGGCTCAATACGCCTGCTAGCCTGACATTCACGTTCATCCTGGCGCTTTTCTTTGCTCTGCCTCCCCGGTCGCTGCTTGTGACAGTAGAAAAGGTACAGGCGCAACAGGATGAGGCCGAATAGATAGAGTCACAAGCAAGAATCAAAAAGCCGGCGGTTGTGACCTGATTGAACCGCCGGCTTTACCCTTGTCTTACTGTTATGTGCCGATTAATAGGTGATGAACGTTACACCAGGGCCTGGAGAAAACTGCACATATGTTACCTCCCAGTAATAGATGCCCCAGTTCATATTGCTGGCGATAACATTCCCATTCTGAAGGATGCGCTCGACCACGGCTACGTGCCCCAGGCTATACGCTCCCTGCACCCATGGCTGCAAATCCACAATAGCCCCGACCGTTGGCGAGCTTGAGACGTGCCAGCCAAACTGGTAGGCGCGCGCGGTCCACTGCCAGGCATCCGATTGCGTCGTCCACGGCACGTAAATGCCGTGCAACTGGTAGTAACGCTGATTGGCATACCACGTACACTGGCCATAGGGGAAGAAATTCCCCAGGCCTTTTGGCGCGTTCAAGCCGCCGGAGCCACCGGAGCCGCCTAAATGTGCGCCTGGGATGCACACTTTCTGATTGATGTAAATCAGATTGGGATTGGGAATATGATTATAGGTGGCCAGTTTCTGCCAGGTTGTACCATAACGGGCCGCGATGCCTCCCAATGTATCGCCGCTCACGACGATATACGTCTGATCCCCGCTGGAGCAGGCGGATTGCGCGAAGGCGCCAAATATGTTCATCCCCAACCCATTCCCCAGGACGAGTAAGCCCAGTATCCCGATCACCGAGATGTGTCCGATCACAATACTGGCTATTCGATGCTGCTGAAGATAGTGCCAGATTCGCTGGTGTACTTGCATCTGCAATTAACCCCTCTTCTATTTACTATTCGACTGCCGCGTCGCGGGAAAAACTCACGTACTCAGTCAGGTCACAGTTCCCGCAACCAAATAAATGTATACTGATGTGCATATTAGTATATGGACAGGATGAGTAAGCTTGAAACAATCTGAAATGTAGGACAAAAGGGCTAAACGTGGTAAAGGCCTGAAAGATTGCTTTGGGGGGATTGGTGTTACAAAATTCGGCCAAAAAGGGTCTTGACGGATAGGAGAGGCCATGCTATAGTGTGTCGCGTGAGGGGGAGAGCGAGAGACCTTTCACAGGAAGTAAGCATGCCAAGGTAGCTCAGTTGGTAGAGCACAGCACTGAAAATGCTGGTGTCGTCGGTTCGATTCCGTCCCTTGGCACTTTTTTATGGTTCCCGAACGAAATAACAAGCCTGAAACAGCTTCTAGACTAGCTTCAGGCTTGTTACGTTTTTCACTCCCACTACTCAGTGCAACAATTACCACAAACTCAGGCGTAGGCAGGGACGGCTCCACCATCACTATCGTCGTCTCCCCTGTGATAGGCCTCTCCGAAGTTGGGGTCACCACCATGCTCCCGGCGCTCACCCCCACGTAGACCATCTCGCGCTCAAACACTCTTCCAAAGTCTCGGTACTGCTTAGAGGATACCACACATGAAACGTTTGTTCAAGAGAGCGTGTTCTGGTGATTTCCTAAAAACCGGAACTCCCCCCGCCCCAGATCAAACTCCCCCCGCTCACCATTACCCGCATCAAGCATCACCACCCCGTTCCTCACTCCCACAATCGTCAGCGCCCCAACCCCTTTTGTGGTCTCATACATATGCAGGCTTTGCTGACCCGTCTTTAGATTCTCTCGTAAGATGACCAGCGCTCCGGTATCTGGCGCGCGTGCCATTGAACCGGCGTAAATAGACATCATCACATCGTTAACGATCACGCGGGCAATATTGGTGGGATGGAACACGTTGGCCGGTACAGGAATCGGCCCGCCCACGGAGAGCGGCAATACACCTGCCGTTTGCTGCGCGATGGGCGTATTGCGGCTCTCCGTGGGCGTTTCATAGAAGGCGTTTGTTGCCTGCGCAGAAGTGGTAGCAGCGATGGTTGAGGGCTGGTTCCTGCTGGCAGCATATGCTGCCAGCCACATGCAGGCGATCAGCAGTGCCAGCGCGCCCGGCTTCCAGCCGCGATGCAGGAGGGAGAGTATGCCGGGCCGGGCGACCAGCTTTCTTGTTTTTACGCGACGACGTTTAGCGGTGCGTTTCTGCATGTTGCTCTCGTTTCTCTCTGGCTAATGAGCGTAAAAGATCTCGGTCGAGAAGATCATGCCGGGCAGGTCTTTGGCCGTGCAGCTATTCGAGGCTTCGGCGTTGTACATATCGACGAAGGCCTGGTAGGGCGAGTTGGTGCCGGGGGCGTTCTCGGCCATCGTGCCCTTGAAGTACATGGGTTCACCCTCGTTGTAGCAGGCCCAGATGCTTAGCGGCTCCCAGTCGTAGGTCGCGTCGGCGTTGTAGTAGATCTCCGGCAGGGGCAACTGGTCCGTGGCGCCATAGGCGATGTACCAGACCTGGTAATTGCTCCACCAGCCGGGGGAGTCGTCGCCGAAATCGAAGTAGACATGGCGGGTGACGCTGTTATAGCCGTTCACGAGACTGCTCGTCAGCGTGAAGCTGTTCCACTCCACTTCCAGGTCCCCGGCGCCGTTGATGCCGACCACGCCCGTATAATGGTTGTCGTTGATAAAGCTCTGCAAGGTGTTGATCATCTCGCCCCACTGCTGGCCATCGGCGTACCAGGCCCAGGTGGTGAGGGGAATTGCATTATCGGAGTAGTAGTTGCTTTCGCCGACGGCGATGGCGATATCCGTGTAACGAGTGCGGCAGTACCAGACGCCCTGGGCGAAGTTGGCCACGGCGTGCATAATGGCGGTATCTGTATCGTCATGGCCGCCGAAGTCGTAAGTACCGTACACGTTCCCGCCAAAATACACCGGCTGGCCCCAGTCCAGGATGATCAATCCGGGCGCTCCCTGGGCGGCGCCGCATCCCTGGTTGTACATCGTAACGTTATTGGTCGTGTTTTCGTACAGTGAGATAGTGTTGGCAGGCACGCCCAACAGCGCCTTCTGCTTTCTGGGCAGTATTTGCAGGCTATTTTTGGCCGGACTATGGTGCGGCTTCAATATGGCATTCGCGCTTGCCACCTGTAACCTGACTGCGTTCAGTCCAATAAACATGCCTGGTAGAATCAGTAGAACGATGATGCCGGCAAACCGGCGTCGAAATTGCATAATGTAGTACCTCGCTTCCTATGAAGGCAAACTTTCCGAAACTCATTAGTTGCCAGATACCTATATCGACCAGTTTATCGGCTCACAATATGGGCTAAACGTCCCGTTTCTTTGGAAGCTAGAGTCCCGTCATCTCTTGACTTCTATTGAGAATGCGGTAGTCTGGGAAAGGGCAATTACGAAGGTTGTGGCGAGACGCTTGACACCGGTTGCAATCTCCCTTCCCATGGGGTATGCTCTAACATTGATGCCATCGATACCCTTATCGGGTGAAACGTTGGAAAGTTTCCGCAATTTTGCAGTCAAGATGTATAGAGAGTAGTAGCAGGTGCAAAAAGGGTTTGGATTTCGCGTTATTGAAAGGGAATCAGTCCGCTGATTCCATTCAGGCAGCGCTGCAACGTGGCTTCGCTGCTTGACACATCTGGTAAAAAAGATCACAGGATTATGATGCAGGGCGCTCAAAAATAAAGATCAAGGGGTAAAAAGTAGCCAGTACGCCTGGCTTTTGCATGGAGGATAGAGGCATGAGCGAGCAGAAGCCATCTCTTCGACCAGAGGAGCAGCCATCTTTGACCAAAGATTCACGTAAGCGATTGCAGAGACGCGAGCAACGCCTGCTTGAACGCCTGCAAGAAGCCCAGGCAGCGCAGGCCAAAGCGCTGGAACGCTTTCAGCGGGCGCAGGCGCGTTTGCAGAAACGCACGCGGCGCGTGCAGCGTGTAGAGAGCCGCCTGTCAGAAATTCGCCAGCAGCTCTCTGGCGAGTCCCAAACAGGAGCTCTAGCAGTTCAAGAGACGCAAGCCGCAACCGGTAATGAAGAGGAAAAGGCCGCGGGGCAGGCGGAAATTGAGCCATCGCCGGTAGCTTCCGGGCAGGAGGCCGCAGGCGAGACGCAGCAGGAGCCTTCTACCGGTGATGCGTTTATGCAGGAAGTCTTGCTGGTTGATGATGCTGAACATGCAGGCCCACCTTTCGCTTACGCTGGCGAGAGCCGGGAGCAACTTGCCGGAGAAGTCGGGACCGCCGCTCCACAAGAGACCAGCAGTAGAGCCGCGCAGCGTGTCCGGGATGCACGTGCCGCAGCCGAAGCCGCGGAAGAAAACGCGCGTCTCGCGGCGCAACGAGCAGCCGAGATAGCTGCCCGTGTGGAGCAGGTGGGTTCTGGTCGCCATCTCATACAAGAACTCTCGCGGGCTCAGGCCGAGGCGGAGCGTGCCAGGGCTTTTGCCCGCGAAGCCGAACGCGCTGCCGAGGAGGCCGAACGGGAGGAAAGTACAGCCCCTGAGCCTGGCGCTGGGCTTGAAGATTCCGGCGAAGAGCAGCTTCTCCAAAGCGGAGGACAGGAAGACGAGGCCGGGGGCTATTCGAAGATAGAGATAGAAGTCTATGCAGGCTCGCCTGACGAGGCGGTCGCGATGGAAGAAACTCCGCCTTCCCAGGATGCCGCGGAAATCCAGGATGGCGAGATCGCCGCGCTAGAGGTGGAAGAGGAGATCGTAGATGCCCTGGCGGCAAGGTCTGTTGCCGAAATTGCTGCCGAGCGCGCGGCCTCAGCGGAAGCGATTGCGGAGGCCAGCAGCGCGCAAACGCGGGAAGCGCGCCGCCGCGTGCAAGAGGCCGAGGCGGCATTGGGGCAGGTGCGGCTCGCCATCCGCAGTGGCGCCTTAAGCGGAGCAGAGGCCGACCTGGCGCTGCGAAACGCGGAAGATGAGCTAACGCGCGCGCTGGCTTTTCTGGCCGATGCCGAAGCGAACGAGGAGCAGGCGGTCAATAATGCCATGAACGCCGAAGCGGAGGCTGAAGTTGCCGAGGGCATGTCCTATGCCGCTACCGAACGCGAACTCGAAGACCTTGAAAAACTCGACAGGGCGTCTACTGAGGTAGAAGTGGCAGAAAGTGCTCCGATTGAAGTAGATGATGAGGATAGCACCATAAAGATTCCTATAATTCACCCACCTGAGTCGATGTGAAGTGAACGCGTATGCCTATCTCCAGGAAACCGACGTTGCTCGCCGCTGGTGGACAGTATCACGCGATATCGTCATGCCGCTCAGCGATGGCGCCACCTGCCGGGTGGATTTCCAGGGCCGTCCGGGAGGCTCAATGGGACCGGATGTGCGCGACGCGGTCCTCATTTTTATGCATGGCAGAAAGTTACCGGCGCGGGACGCTTCCGGGCGGCAACGAGATGAAAAACGGGTGGTAGGCGATGTCGAATTTCACATCCGCTCCAGCGATTGGTGTGCTCATGCTCACGATAGCGACCCGCGTTACAACAATGTCATCCTGCATGTCGTCTTAATTTATGATGACGTGACCCCGATACGCCGCCAGGATGGTCGCATCATCCCCACCTGCTGTCTCAATGACCTGCCGCCTCTCGCCTATGACCCACCTGTTTGGCCGTGCCGGGAAAGCTTTTCGCGCGTGAGCGACGCGGAATGCGCTCGCCTGCTGACCTTTGCCGGCCTGCTGCGTTTCGAACAGAAGACACAGACCTTGCTCGCCCTCTTGCGCGCGGCATCCCCCCACGGCGATTTCAGCGCCTATGATACCTGCTTGATAAGCGCGCTTGCAGAGGGTCTTGGATACGGGCGAGATCGCGTTTTCTTTCGCGCCGCCGGTCTGCACCTGCTCGATATGCTGGACAAAGGCGACATTCCCGAACCGCTGGGTCACAGCAACGAGCCACCGCCTCTAGATGCCCGCCGCCTGGGCATCCTGGGCCGCCTCGTTCGAAGCTGGCGCGCCACCGGCTTGTGGGAGACGTTGCGAGAAGTGCTACTTCCCACCTGTGCCACGGAGGTATTTACACTACCCTATTATGAAAGCGGGTCGCATCCCAGCAGGTCATCGCAAATTATCCAGCGTATCCGTGCCATATTCGAAGGCCTGAGCCCGGCGCGAACGGACATCCTGATCTGCAATGTGGTACTCCCATTTGCCGCTGCTGTGGGCCTGTTGGAGAACGATGCGCGGCTCGCGGAACAGGCTGAAAGCCTCTATGTAAGGTATCCGGCGCTCCCTTCCAATACCATCACACGGGCGATGTGCCGCCAGCTTCAGTTGAGTGGTGAACCCAGGAGCGCCTGCCAGCAGCAGGGATTGCACTATATCTATGCCGCGACCTGCCGCGAGAAGCTTTGCGCGCGCTGCATCGCCGGTAAGTACGAATGGAGGACGCTATGACGCAGCAGGAGGGCGAAAGGCTGGCGCGGTTTCTGGCGCGTGCGGGCGTGGCATCGCGCCGCCATGCCGAGGAGCTTATCGCAGCCGGGCGCGTGCAGGTGAACGGTGCTACGATTACCAGTCAGGGCACGCGCATCAATCCGCAACGCGATACGGTGACCGTCGATGGTAAGGCGGTGCAGACCCCCACCCGGCACGTCTATATCATGCTGCACAAGCCCACCGGCTACGTCACCACAGCCGCTGATCCGCAGGGCCGCCCGACCGTACTGGATCTGCTCCCTGTCGAACTGCGCCGCCTGCGTGTCTATCCGGTGGGCCGCCTGGATATTGATACCAGCGGCCTGCTCCTGCTGACCAACGACGGCGACTTCGCGCAGCGCATGACCCATCCTCGCTACTCGACTGAGAAGCACTATGAAGCGCTGGTGCGGGGCTGTCCAACTGAGGAAGCCCTGGCCGCCCTGCGCGAAGGAGTAACGGTGGTCGTGGATGACGAACGCAGCTACCGCACCTCGCCCGCGCAAGTACGCATTTTGCAGCGCGCGGGCGCGAATTGCAGGCTGGCGCTGACAATCCACGAGGGGCGCAAAAGGCAGGTGCGCCGGATGATCTCTACCGTAGGATACAAGGTTTTGGAGTTGAAACGAGTGGCCGTGGGGAAGCTCACGCTGGGGGATTTGCCGGTGGGGGAGTGGAGGTATTTAAGGGATGAAGAGGTGAGAGGGCTGATGTGATATAATCCCTCTGACTGAGTATCGGCATCGATAAATGTATGGAGGGAACATGCAGAAGCCAGCGTGTATCGCTATCGATGGGCCTGCCGGGTCTGGCAAGAGTACGATAGGGAAACTATTGGGGCAGCGATTGGGTTATCTCTATATCGACACGGGGGCAATGTACCGCGCGGTCGCGTGGCTGGCATTGCAGGAAGGCGTCGATATTACCGATGGACCCGCCCTGGCGCGGCTGGCAGAGCATGCCCACATCGTCATTAGCCATCCACATATTCAAGATGGCCGCCAGTATACCGTCACCGTTAGAGGACGCGATATTACCTGGGATATCCGCAGCGCCCCCGTCACGCGGGCCGTCTCCATCGTCTCGGCCCACCCCGAAGTACGCGCCATCCTCATTGCTCAGCAGCGGGCCATGGCACACCAGACAGGCCGCGTCGTCATGGTGGGACGCGATATTGGAGCCGTGGTGCTGCCCGATGCCGAACTAAAAATTTACCTTACCGCCAGCCTGATGGAGCGCGCTCGCCGCCGTTATGCCGAGTTGGAACAGCGACAGCAAGCCACGGGTGCAGCGAACAGGCAACTTCCATCGTTAGAAGAAGTAGTACAGGATATTGCGCGCCGTGATGAGATCGATCGCGCTAACCTGCAGCCTGCCCCGGATGCCATTATAATTGCGACCGACAACCTTACAATTGAGCAGGTACTCGATCTCATCTCTAGTTACCTGGAGGATCCAGTATGACGCAGGATGTCAATTCAACTACCTCTTCTGGTGGGCACAACGACCCGCAACAATCGCCGCTTCCGCAACAGGCAACAGCTGATCTGAAAAAGCCAGCTAAGGCAAAAAAGCCGGAAAAAAATCTGTATGAACCGTATGATACGCCGCTCATCGCCTGGAATCTGATTCGTATTCTGGCGCGCATTATCTTTCCGTTTGTCATGCGCGTGCGCGTGCTGGGCCGCAAGAATCTCCCATCGAAAGGGCCTCTCATTATCGCAGCCAACCATCTTTCGTGGACTGATATTCCGCTCATTCCCGCCTTTCTTCCTTATAAAGTGGTCGCGATGGCGAAAGAGGAGGCTTTCCATAGCAATGTAGGCTGGCTTGTGCGCTTCATGGGCGGCTTCCCGGTCAAGCGTGGTGAAGGTGACCGCCAGGCCATCCGCACAGCTGATGAACAGTTGAAACAGGGCAAAGTGCTGCTGATATTTCCTGAGGGCACGCGCAGCAAGACGCACACACTGGCAAAAGGGCATGCAGGCCTGGGCATGATCGCGCTGCGCTCGGGCGCCCCGGTCGTGCCGGTAGCGATCTGGGGCAGCGAACACGTGCTGAAAAAGTTTCGCCCGCGCGTTACCATCGCCTATGGTCCACCGATCATCCTGAAACCGGCGGGTACAAAGATCACGCGCGAAGATATCGACGTGGCGACCGAGCAGGTCATGCGTAGCATCGCGGCGATGCTGCCCCCCGCATACAAGGGTGTGTATGGGGAAGAGGGAAGAAGGGTAATGCCAGACGACGAGAGTCCCGAAAGCCTGTAGGTTCCGGGCACCCTCGTTATCTAGTATCACCTTTCGTTTACGCCATCGATGGAATCATACCAAGTTGCTGCATCAGGCCCAGGTCGTCGCTGTTGCCCCAGTGCTCGACAATTTTGCCATCTTTGACACGAAAGATGTTGATGCCGGTGATTGAGCCGCTTACGCCGGTTGGTGGCATGCCGAAGAAATCCCCTTTGTGCGTTCCCCCTGATGTAAAACGCTCTACTACTTTGTCGCCCTCAACGATCACGTCATCGGCGACCGAATAGATATCCGGGAAAGCCTTACGGAAGAGCGTGGCCCATTGTCGAACTCCCTCGATACCCGGCGCTAATCCAGGCGGCGCGCTGTGTGAGACGAAATTGGGGTCGACGATCTCATCAATGACGCTGAGTTCTTTCTCGTGGTTCCATAAATCCGCCCAACGATAACCTAACGTCCTGTTCTGTTCTGCTGACATGGAAAGTACTCCTTTTTTGGATTATTGCTATGGAATGACCATAGCATACTATATCGCCTGCGCGGGCTGTCCCAGCGGGGGCACTATGCCCAGTTGCTGCAACATGCCAAGCGCGTCGAAGTTAACGTGATTCTCGGCGACCTTGCCGTCGACAACACGGAAAATGCCGGTCGCCCTGACGCTGGCGCTCTTGCCCGTTGGCGGAATACCCAGCAGTTCGCCGGTGTGCGTGCCCTGGTTCAACCAGCGAATAGCCACCAGATCTCCTTCGGCAATAACGGACTCAAAGGTTACCTGCATATCCGGTATGCCCGCGTGGAAGAGATTGCTCAGCGCCTGCGCGCCTTGAGGACCGCGCGGCAGTGGCGGCAGATTGTCATCAAAGTTGGTCCAGTCCCCGGTCACAATTGACGCGAGGGTAGCGAGGTCATTTTTGCTCCAGGCCTCGAGGAATTGTTGGACAACGGCTTTGTTGGTTTCGGTTGACATGGGATGTGTTCCTTTCTAATCTGTGTTGGTTGGATGTTGTCGGACGATATCATCTCTGCATTTTCGCGAGCGAGATCACCTCCTCGTTGCTTTGCGGCAGATCGGCCATGACAAGAATGGTATTGCCATCCGCGTCATGCAGTACGAGCGCGTTCAAGTCTGCCCCGTGTCCCCGGTGTTTCCAGCGTTCCCAGGGAATACCTGCCGCCTCCAGTTGTGCTGCGATGCGCTCGACTGCCGCCGCATCCCGCAGGCAGATGACGAAGAAGCGTAGCCCAACGACATTCTCGCGCGGGCGTGATGCCCCCAGACTGTTCCAGGTGTTCAGGCCAAGATGGTGATGGTAGCCGTGCGCGGCAAGAAAACACGCTCCTGCGATGCCCGTGATTGTCTCGTCCAGACCGAACGCTTTGCGGTAGAAGGTCGCAGCATGGCCGAGATCGGCAACCTGCAAATGGATATGCCCGATACATGTGCGGGATGGTAAACCTCGCCAGGTATAGTCGTTCTCGTCCAGTTCCGACAGTAAGTTCTCCAGGTCCAGCGGTTCGCTGCTATTTGAGCCATACAAGCGCCCGTTCTGCCAGGGCCAGGTGCTGCGCGGGCGATCGCGATAGATCTCGATGCCGTTGCCATCGGGATCGTCGAGGTAAAGCGCCTCGCTCACGATGTGATCGGAGGCATCGCGCAGTGGATAAGCAACCTCGCGCAGGTGACGCAGGGAGCCTGCCAGGTCTGCTCTGCCAGGTACCAGGATCGCGATGTGATACAGGCCCAGGGCGTTGATGGGCCTGGGGCCTGCATCTTTCTCCTGGATAAGCAGGAGCATAGCCGTGTCCACGCCCAACAGGGCATTGTCATTGTCACGCTGCACCAGCCGAAAGCCAAGCGTCTCGCGGTAAAACGCGATGGAGCGTTCCAGGTGCGAGACACTCAGCGCGGCCAGGCCGAAGCGGATTTCGGGAGCGAATACATCAGTTTCCATCTCTTGTATCTTCCTGAACAGTAGGCTAGAATATCTTTGAACTATCTGCGCCTACTGTACCAGGGCATCGTGGCAAAGACGTGAAAAGAGCGTGAACAAATGGGTCAATTGAGCCTCGCATTGCTTGGAACTCCGGAGGTGCTCCACTCTGGACAACCGGTGAAATTCCGCACGCGTAAAGAACTGGCCCTGCTCATTTACCTGGCCGTAGAGGGCGGCC
The DNA here is from genome assembly GCA_035653615.1 of Ktedonobacteraceae bacterium. Lineage (NCBI taxonomy): Bacteria > Bacillati > Chloroflexota > Ktedonobacteria > Ktedonobacterales > Ktedonobacteraceae > Ktedonobacteraceae bacterium. The sequence goes on from DASRBN010000019.1 coordinate 187,367, forward strand.
TGCATTCGCGCGAGAAGATCACGACGCTGTTCTGGCCCGAGAGCGATGTCGTCCAGGGACGTACTACGCTGCGCCGGGCGCTGGCCAACCTGCGCAGCGTGCTCCATGATATGGAGGAGTCCGGGGCATCGCACCTGCATATCGAACGAGAGGTTCTGGGTCTCGATCTCACGTCGAATGTTGAACTTGACGTTCATACGCTTGCGGCGGCACTTGCCCTCGATGCCGGTGGGCGTGGTGATGAACGGCTTCAGGCGCGCAATACGACGGGGGCCGGTACATCGGCGGTGGGCGCGGTCAATCGGCCCCTACGGGAGGTTGCCGGGCTGTATCGCGGCCCTTTTCTGGAGGGCTTTTCGTTGAACGATGCCCCCGACTTTGATAACTGGCTGCTCTTGCAACGCGAAACCTGCCATCGCCGCATGAGCCTGCTCCTGGAACGGCTATCCGCTTCGCAATTGAGAGATAGGGCCGTCGCGGATGCCATCGAGACCGCTGCTCGTTGGATTGCGCATGATCCTCTCAATGAAAGCGCTCGCATGCGCTTGATGGAGGCGCACCTGGCCGCGAGTCATCGCAATGCCGCGCTACAGGCCTACGAAGCCTACCGGACCTATCTTTCCTCAGAGCTGGATATGCGGCCTTCGGCAGAAATGGAAGCCCTCGCGGCAAGCATACAGAGCGGAGTGGTGCGCGGGCGAGAAGTTGAAGTGGGCCACGCTACCGGAGGTACGACGACCAGGTCGAGAGGACAGCGCGGAAAGGCGTTTTCGCCGCAACAAAGCTCCGCTCAGCAGTGGGAGGAATCAACCTCTGGAGTCCTGGTAGGTCCACTGGTTGGGCGTGTCCAGGAATATGCTCGCCTGATCGAAGCATATCGCGATGTCGAGCGGGGTCAAATGCGGGCGGTGATTTTGAGAGGTGAGGCGGGTATGGGGAAGACGCGCCTGGCGAGCGAGTTTCTGGGGCGGGCTGCGGAAATGGGCGCGGATGTGCTGCAAGGACGGGCATTCGAGGCGGGCGGTCGCCTGCCCTACCAACCGCTCGTGGATGCCCTGCGGCTGCGTATCGAACGTGAGAACGCTCCCGATGACCTGTTGAGCGATCCCTGGCTGGCCGAACTCGCCCGCCTGCTGCCCGAACTGCGCGAGCGTTATCCCGACCTGCCCGAACCAACGGGCGATGAAAATATCGCCCGCCTGCGCCTCTTTGAAGCAATCACGCGCCTGCTACAGGCGTTGGCCGGATACGCGCCGGTCGTGCTCTTCCTCGATGATATTCACTGGATCGATGTCGCCTCGCTTGATTTGCTGCACTATGCCGGGCGGCGCTGGATGGAACAGGGAACGCCCATCCTTTTGCTGCTGGGCCAGCGCCTGGAATCCGCCGGCGCCGGGAGCGACCTGGCGCGTTCGCTGGAGAGCCTGCAGCGAGATCTCCAGGTAACCGGCCTGCGACTGAAGCCGCTTACGCGGGATAGCACGCTTGAACTGGTACGCGCTATCTGCACTTCTCGCGTGGAGGCTGCAGGGGAATGGCTTTTTGGCGAAACTCAGGGGCAGCCTTTCTACATCATGGAAACGCTGAAGGCATTGCTTGATCATGGAGTGCTCTCGACACGACGCCAGGTGGATGGAAGCTGGCGCATTGACTACGAAGGCCGGGCGGACGACCTTTCGAACCTGCATCACTTTCTGCCCCCGGGCGTGCGCGAAGTGATTCGCTCCCGCCTCGATCAGTTGACGCCACCAGCTTTCACGCTGCTGGCAGCCGGAGCGGTGCTTGGCCACCACTTCACCTTTGAACGTTTATGCCAGGTGGCAGATCTGGGTGAGAACGAGGGCCTGCCGGCATTGGATGAATTGCTGGCCAGGCGCCTGCTCTACGAGGCCGGTACTGAAAGCGGAGACTATCTTAACGCTCCAACCGGTACCTATTTTTTCACGCACGATAAGATCCGCGACGTTGTCTACACCGAAGCGGGTGAAGCGCGACGGCGTATCTTTCATCGCCGCGCCCTGGACATGCTACAGAGAGTTGCGGCCCCCGCCGCGGAACTCGTGCATCACGCTCTCGCTGCCCGACAGCCAGTTCAGGCCTTCTCTTTCAGCATCGCGGCAGGCGAAAACGCTATGCAACTCTTCGCGGTGCGTGATGCTATTGCGCACTATGAGCGGGCGCGGCAAATCGCCGCACAATGGCAGGCGACACCGGGGGAATCCCATGCTCCTACAGCGGAAGCGATGCGCATGCTCTATGATCAGTTAGGGCGGGCCTACGAATTTATCAACGAGCTTGAGGCCGCGCGTACCATCTACCAGGAGATGCTGGCGTTCGCGCACAAGCTAGATGCCCCAGGCATGGAGTGTATAGCGCTCAATCACCTGGCGACGGTGATAATTCACGAGTCCTATGATCTCGACCAGGCCATGCTGCTATTGCAACAGGCTCTGGATGCCGGTGAGAAAAGCAATGATACTACCGCGCTGGCAGAGACCGAGTGGAGCCTGGCACAACTGTATTTCTATCGCTTCGATGTACGCGCGACAGTCGAACACGGCCAGCGCGCTTTAACGCTGGCGCGACAGCTTGACTGGGCAGAACTCGTGGCGCGCTGCCTCAATGTCACCGCTTACGGGATAAAAGATAGTGGGCAGTGGGAAGAGTGTATGCCCTATGCTCAGGAAGCGCTGGATATCTACCGGCGGCTGGGCAACCGGGCCATGGAGGTTGATTGCCGCTGCCTGCTGGCCAGTGTCAAGATTCATACTGGCCAGCCAGCGGCGGCGCTGGCCATTGCGGAAGAAGCGCGCGCAATCGCATTGGAGGCCGAAAATCTATGGGGGCAAGCCAACACGCTCTACCATATGGCAACGGCGTATATGGAGATGGGGAAATACGGTGAGGCTCTGGCGCTAGCTCAACAATGTATGGATATAGCGCGCACGCATGATATCACAACCTGGACCGGGAACAGCCAGATGCTTGCGGGCACCGTTTACCGGGCGATATTGGCCTTAGACGAGGCGCGTGCGGCTCACCTGGCATCTATGGCAGTTCATGAAACGGTTCAATCCTATCCGCTCACGCGCGTGGCCTCGGCAGAAGTCTGCGCGGATTGCGCCCTGTCCGGATTGTGGGAAGAGGCTGCGGCATTCGCACGGCTGGCAATCGAGCCTGATATTCCCCTCTTCTTACTTGCCACTCGCTTGCATCGCTGCTATGAAACGCAGGCTCTGCTGCGTGCCGGCGAGGTCGAGCTGGCAGCAAATTACACGCGGCTCGTTGGAGAAAGTATTGGCAGCAATCGGCGCCATCGCATTCCATACCTGCGCTCCCTGGCATCGCTCGCCCGCTATCAGCACCGCTTGGACGGCGCGATTGCCTACCTGCAGGAGGCGGCGCAGCTGGCGCGGGAGATCGGCCTGCCGGGGGAATTGTGGCCAATGCTGGCAGAACTGGGAGACCTCTACCTGGAGCAGGGCGATACGGAACGCGCCGCGCAGGTTTTTGCGCGGGCGGCTGATATCGTGTACCAGCTTGCGGATAGTATTGGCGATGATAGGCGGAAAGAAGTCTTTTTAAGTTCGCCGCTTGTAAGACGGCTGCCGGACCAGTACCGGGCTGGCGGGAATGGATAAGAGGTAGAATAGCATCCTGTCACCAGTGAGTTATGCCGGGCAAATCAAATAGAATGGGCACGTTGGGCAGGCAAACGCGTCGGGCTTCGGCGGGAACTCGTGGCGTTCCAGGCCCTGGATGGCCTGTTCCAGTTCATTATAAAGGCTCTGCTCCTTTTTCTCTGTTAGCTTGACCTCGAACGTTTCGCCGGTACTCATATTGTGGTAATGCAATTCGACGTTCTGGCCTGGATGGTGCTGGCGCGAGGCGTGCGCGTAGAGCAGCTCCCTGGTGCCCGGCGCCGGTTTTGTCTTGCCCTTGCCAAAACGCCGGCGGATGAACCTGACCGGTTTCTCGTCCTGCGCGGCCACCTCGACGCCATCTACCGGCACCTCTATCGTTTTGCCCGCGATAGTCACGCTATAGCTTTGACGCAGTTGCTCTCGTGTGTCTCCATCGCTACCCTCAAGCAATTTGCGGCGCAGCAGTTCGGTCACCTCGCGTCCGTGCTGCTCGTAGATCGAGGCGAAAGGAAAGGTATGTCCATCGTGATCGTGCCAATGCTGTGCGAACAGTTCCTCGGCCTCCTGCCTGCTCAAGAGTTGTCCCTGCTGATCTCCTGCCTGCCTGTCCTCGTCCAGTCGCTTTTGCAGCGCATCCAGCGTTTCTCGCGTCGCCTGCCAGAAAAGCTGGTATGCTCCCCCCTCAAGGTGGAAGTGGTAAATGCTGCTATAGGCATAGCGGCGCGGGCAGGTAGCATAATTTTCAATCGCGGTAGCACTGAGCGTTTCCGGCTGCATGGCCGCGATAAAACTTTCGCCGGGCTGCGAGGAGATAGCCAGTAGGGGCGGGGGTTGTGGTGGAGGTGGGGTGAGGGAGCTTGCCCCGCCCTGTGGCGTGGCATGGACAAGCGTGGGCAGCTCATCCTGCCAGATCAGGCGTGTGATACGTTCCTCTGGAAGGCCCCTGACGAGCGCGTCGATATACGGCGAGCGCTTGTAGGTCATTTTGCCGTAGCGTTCGCTGTAGCTCAGAATGAGATGGTCGCGGGCGCGCGTCGCTCCCACGTAGAAGAGGCAGGCCTCTCCGCTTTCGTGCGCGGCGTCGCCTTCGCTTCCGGGTGGAAGCATGCCACGCGGTGGTGGTGCGGTCTGCGCTCGTTTCTGCATGGGGAAACGGCGCGAGACCAGGAAAGGCAGGTACACGACCGGGAATTCCAGGCCCTTGCTGGCATGCACGGTCATCACGCGAATAACGTCAGGGAGTGGTTCATTCCCGTTTTCAGCGCCTTCGCGCCGGTTTCCGCCATCCTGGCGCAGCGCAAGCAGCACGCTCAGGTAATCGAGGAAGCCTTTTGCCTGTTCCTTTAAAGGTGGCGGCTGGGGGATATCTTCGCCGCGCGCAAGGGCCTCCTGCGCGCGCAGTGTTTGCTGCTGCTGGTCATAGTAGCGAGCAAGTTGCAGCAGACCGTCATAATCCGCCAGCAGCGCGCCGCTCTGGGGATGGTTCGGGGTGGAGAGCAGGTCGCGCACCAGCGAGGTTTCGAGCAAGAGATAGTCGGCCAGCAGCGCCCAGACGCTGGTGTTATACCGCAGCGCCTTTAAAATCGCGGACAGGCGTGCCAGCGATGAAGAGCCTTGCGCGCTCATGCTAGCCGGGGCCTCGCCGCGCAAAAGCAGGTCGATCAAGTCGCATTTTTGCGCGCGGGCCGCCAGCAGCAGGGACTCGATATCGTCCTGGCTCAAGGGGTGGTCGGGCTGGCGGGCCGCGCGCAAAATGCCCATACCGCTGCTATCGGCCAGTAACATCACAATGGAAAGCAGGTTTTTGATGTGTTCCTGCTCCAGCATGCCGCCGCGCTCGCTCACAGGCAGTCCCGCCGTTACCAGCGCCTGCGTGACTTTGCGCGCCTGCGCCCTTGTGCGGCACAGCACGACGATATCGCGGAAGCTGTAGCCCCCGGCATGCTTGCGCCGGATATCGCCGACCAATCCGTTCAGTTCGTCGGCCTCGTTCGCGGCCACCGCCAGCGTGACATAAGTAGCGGGCAGATCTGAACGCGCCGCCTGCACGCTGCCCAACTCGCCAGCATCCGTTCCTGCTTCCAGCAGTTCGCGCCGGAAGGTCTGTGCCAGGCGAACGATATCCGGGCGCGAGCGATAATTGCGGCTGAGCGGCAGGATGACAGCATCCGGGTAATCGTCCTGAAAGTTGGCGATATTGGCCGGTGAAGCGCCGCGGAAGCCATAGATGGCCTGGTTCGCGTCTCCGACCACCCAGACATTTCCCTGTTCCCCCGCCAGCAGGCGCAATAGTACGCCGCTGGCGCGATTGATATCCTGGAATTCGTCAACGAGGATATGCTGGTATTTTTGCCGCAACTCACTGCATACCCCGGGATGCTCCTGTAAAAGCTGTACTGCCAGCATGATCAGGCCGCCGAAATCGGTATCGCCTTGCCGCTCCAGGCGCTGCTGGTAGAGCGCGTAGATTTCAGCGATCTCGAGCGCCTTCTCAGCCGCCTGTGTCTCTTCCTCATTGCGCGCCTGCGCCAGCATATCCGCGGCCAGTTTTTTGTATTGTGCGGGCGTGACCAGTTCGTCTTTGGCGCGTGAGATGGCGCTCAGAATGGCAGGGAAATACATCGTTGGCGCGGCCAGGTTCTGGTAATGGCGCAGCGGCAGGTCCGCGGCCAACCGGCGTAGCAGAAAATACCCCTCAACATCATCGACAAAGGTGAAATCCTGCCGCAGTCCCACGAGATGACCATAGGTACGTAGCAGTTCGGCGCAAAATGCGTGAAATGTACTGACGGTTGGTGGGATGCTGTCGACGTCCAGGATCGCTTGCAGGCGATCCTGCATCTCCCCTGCCGCCTTGCGCGAGAAGGTCAGGGCCAGGATGTGCCCTGGTTGGACGCCCATTTCGTGGATCAGGTAATCGGCGCGCCCGATCAGCGTGCTGGTTTTGCCGCTGCCCGGCCCGGCCACGATCAACGCTGGCGTTGGGGCCTCGATAGCGGCCCGCTGGAACTCGTCGTACTGTTTTTTGGGTGTATCAGGACGACCAGAAAGGTTTGTCGCAGGGCGTTCTGGTTGCTCCCGAAGCAACTCTGCCAGGCGATTAAGCATGGCTGCCTGTGAAACGTCGAAGATGGCGGGAAGCTGGTTGGCAGGGATATGCGATGACAGGTAGAGCGCGCGCACGCGTTCAAGCGGCATTAATAGTTCGGCGGCGAAGATGTTAGCGGCCAGCTCGCGCCGGCTGCGCGGGTCATATGCCACGCCTGCGCCGAGCAATTCTTCGGCCTGCTGCTGGAAGGTTGGCGCGATCACTTCCTCGCGTACATCATGTGATTGGCAGGTCTCTTCCTCCAGGTTTCCTGAATCAACGGGGTCGGCAGTAGTTGGGAGCGCAGCTAACCGGCGATAAGTTGGGTGGTCGTCCGTGTGGTGCAACACGGCGTGGCCCAGTTCGTGCGCCAGGGTGAAGCGCCGGAACGTTTCGGGCAGGCCGCGGCAGAGCCAGATCATTTTCTCACTCGCCTCGAAGAAGCCATACGTCCCCTGCGGATAGTCATCAGGATGAAATGTCGCGACCTCCAGTTCGAGCCAGGAGGCCAGTTCATCCACCGGCGTTCTATCGTTTTGCCAATCAGGGTGCGCCGCCCTGAAGTCTGAGAGCAGTTCGCGAGCCGCTTCTATCGCCTCCGCTGCCTCGGCCTGCATGCGTTCGTCCATAATCTCCCCACGAAATAAGTTTCTCCACAATGCATTTTACCATGTTATGCTGGTGGTGAATATACTGGGATATCTTTTTCCAGGGCTATTGAAAAGTCGAGTCAAGTGAGGTCAACTGTACAAGGCGCTCCGGCAAAATCAAGCTCGTTCTCGCGACTTTTCAATAGCCCTGGTAATGCCAAGGTACCAGACTATATACAATGCTCCATGACAAAGGTTATAATAGAACATTGGTTCTTTTTTGTATAAACGGGTAGTTATTTGGAAAGGATCTCTACGGAGATGCAACCTGAACAACCAAAACCAGAGCTAACATCTGATGCGGACATTGCAGACTGCGTACCTATCCTCCAACATCTCTTTCGTGTTGGGCAAACGTTGTGTGACCAGACCCAGGGCGTCGTTGATCGCCTCAGCCAGGAAGTCCTGGTGGCCACACATGCACGCGCGCTATTTATTTCGCGAGACCAGCACGCTGCTGATGAAGCACCGGTACCTCCTGCAGCTGTGGCCGTCAGCTTCCCTATCCAGTTTCGCGACCAGATGTATGGGACGCCCGCTGTCGTGACTGATCCAGGGGAGCCAACACGTCCTGCGCTCCCTCTTGCGCCGGCTCACCTGCTTGCTCAGGCCTGTGGCTGGCTCCTGTACACCTGTGAAGCCGGTGCCTTGCAGCAAAGTTTGCTCTCGGCGTCCAAACAGCAGGTACCCGCACCGCTAACCAGGCGCGAACACGACGTGTTAGTCCTGATCTGCCGTGGTTACAATCAGAAAGAGATTACCAGGAAGTTAAGTATCAGCCGGGCCACGCTTGCCAAACACCGGCAGCATATTTATGAGAAATTGGGCGTTCACAACGAACGCGATGCCGCTGTAGCTGCTTATCTCTCCGGTCTCTTTCCGCCTCTTGAAGATATCTCTGCTTCATCCACTACCGGTCCCTGATCCTCTACCTACGCTTAAGAGCGTACATAGCTCAGCGAAGAATACGCTCTTGAGCGTAGAAAAAATGGTCTAAAAAGGCATGAGAAATGGCGGTGTTCAGGGTATGCTTGGAAGGCAAACCGATCGGTGTTTGCGCAGTCTTTCACGAAAAAGGAAAAGGAGCCTTTTAGTATGAAAGGAAAAGCAGTCCCTGTCGTGCTCTGTTGCCTGCTCACCCTTGCTGTTATTATGACGGTGCTTCCTCGATCAGCAGGGATGACGGCCAGAGCGAAGTCCAGAGTGCCAGACAGCAATCCGGTGACCTATTATGGCGGACCGGTCGCGCCTGGCACGATGAATGTCTACGCGATCTTCTGGTTTCCTGGAGATCAGGGTGCGATGAGTACCTATATGTCAGCTATCAAGCAGTACTATCGTGATGTGGGTGGCAATCGCCTGTACAACATGCTCACTGAGTATGCCGGGAACAATGGGACGCCTACCTCGGCAGCGTTGGCAGGCGTTTGGGAAGATACTGGTACCAGCTACAACACGCAACTGACGCTTCAGGATTTCATCAATGAAGTCAAGCTGGCCATCGTCAACAACAATTGGCCTACCGGGGGCTATAACAACTACTTCCCGATCTACCTGCTTCCAGGGGCCAATACGGTCGCAGGGATAGTGACGGGTCATGGATCCTTTGGGCCGCAAGATAATCCAACCATCTTTGGATATATCCTCTATTGTGAACAAGGAGGGATGTGCGGCGTTCCCACCCATCCCAATGATCCTAATAGCTATGCGACCGATGGGGCCATCAACGCTTCGGCACACGAGCAGTTTGAAGCAGCCACTGACGGAGGAGGGGATTTTGATCTGGGCTGGAGGGGAGAGGGGGAAATTGGTGATCTATGTGCCGGGAAATTTGGTCCCACGCCTTACCCCTATGATGGGGGTCAGGCCAACCAGGAGTGGGTCAATTCACACGGTATCGATGACTACTATATCATCCAGGAAATGGAGAGCAATTCGCCTGCAGGCTGTATCCTGGGAGTTTGATTCGCTTCAAGGCAGAGATAGAAGGAGTCTCACTATGAAATGTGCGATACGGCACAGACGGATGATCTTCGGATTGTTGCTCCTGGCACCGTTGGTGCTGGGACTGAGCCTCTCACGACTGGTCATAAGCACTCAGACTGCTACAGCATTACGGCTCAGCCCAGGCATCTCTACGAGCAAGGCCTCACCGCTGACGGCTGGCACCGTCACTGAGTATGCAATCCCCACTAAAGAGAGCCAGCCGGTTGGAATCACCACCGGCCCTGATGGCAACCTGTGGTTTACCGAAGGCCACGGAAACAAGATTGGAAAGGTTACCCCAGGCGGCGTCTTCACGGAATACACATTGCCCACCACGATGAGTGAACCGGAAGGCATCACCAGCGGACCCGATGGCAACCTGTGGTTTACCGAGTTCAATTCGATTGATGGCAACCGCATTGGGAAGATTAGCACGACTGGCCAGATCACCGAGTATGCACTTCCTCATGATGACAGTGAACCCGAGAGCATCACCAGCGGCCCTGATAGCAATCTCTGGTTTACCGAGTTTGACGGCAACCGCATCGGCAAGATCACGACGACCGGCCAGCTCACGGAATACATGTTGCCCAATGCCAATAGCGAGCCAGAAGGTATCACCAGCGGCCCGTGTGGCGATGGCATGCAGGCGCAGTGTCTCTGGTTCACCGAGTATGCCATTATCTCAAACAATCGAGCGAATATTGGGCGTATCACCACCGATGGTACAATTACCGAATATCAGCTGCCCTCAGATCATGCCAGGGCAAATGATATTACCCTGGGTTCTGGTGGAGTCCTCTACTTCACCGAACAAATCAACGTGGGAGGCGATGTGCCGCCGTTTAGCACACAGGCCAAAATTGGTCAGATCACGACCAGTGGACAGGTGCAATTGAGTGAGTTAGCCTCGCTTGCCAACGGGGGCTGTCTTCCTAATAGCATTGTCAACGGGTCGGACGGTAATCTGTGGTTTACCGAGTATTATCAGATCGGTACGATTACGCCAACAGGGACGGTTACCGAATACACCATCCCAAAGAGCGATAGCTTGCCTGATCACATCACGGCTGGCCCGGACGGTAACCTGTGGTTCGCCGAATACTCAGGAAACAAGATTGGCAAAATTACGACGCAGTGATGATTTAGTTGTTCAAGGAAATAATCTCTGAACAGAGAACGAAAGAGGAGATAGACGATCTATCTCCTCGCTCGTTTCCTCGGGTGGAATATCAGTATGCTCAAATCGTGAATCTCTTCCTTGAAGAAAGGTTCCTAAATTCTGCTTTTTCCTTTGTTCAGAGCGGATCACGCTCCTTAACTCCAGGTAATGGTGCCAATCGCATCATCTCCCGGTGCCACAAACCAGAGATTCGTATCGGGTCCCACCGTAATCCCATCTGGTTGGGCTGTACCAGAGAAGGAATATTGCCTGAATTTCCCCTTGATAGTTACTCGTCCAATCGCACCCACCTGTTCGGTAAACCAGAGCCTGCCATCTGGGCCGGTGGTGATCCCCTGTGGATCGCTTGGACCAGGAATCGGATAGGTGGTAAATTGGCCCTGGAGCGTCATCTTACCAATGCAGCCATAGAAGCCCGTCGTCGTAAACCACAGGTTGCCATCGGGTCCGCTGGTGATGCCATAGGGATCGGCTACTCCCCCTTTGGTACACTTGCGCGAGGTGTAATGGATGGGATATTCGCTGATCTGCCCGCTCAGGGTGATCCTGCCCAGCCGACGCACACCATCGTATTCGGTGAACCAGAGATTGCCGTCGGGACCTACGGTAATGCCAAATGGTCCCCCACCATGTGGCAGCGAGTACTCGGTGATCTGCCCGCTGGTGGTGATTTTCCCGATCTTGTCGCCGGCGTACTCGGCAAACCACAGGTTGCCGTCAGGACCGGTCGTGATGTTAGCGGGAAAGGCATTGGGGGTGGGGATGAGATACTCGGTGATTTTGCCATTAGTGGTAATTTTGCCAATCTTATTGCCCCACCACTCGGTGAACCACAGATTGCCATCGGGACCGGCCGTGATGCCCACCGGGCGGCTATCTGGGGTGGGGATAGAGTACTCGGTATAGCTGCCATGGGTGGTCATTTTCCCAACCCGGTTGCCGGGATATTCCAGGAACCACAGGTTGCCATCGGGTCCACTGGCAATACTGCCCCACGGATTGTGGCCCGGGGGCAGCGGGTACTCGGTGATCTGCCCGGCAGTGTGAGGTAGAGAGCGCTGCTGGGCCTGGGCGAAAGGCACTCCAGTGAGGAGCAGCAAGGCGAACAGCAAGAGTACCAGGCTCAGGTGACGTGTGAGTTGGAAAGTGTTCATGGCCCATCTCCTTTGTTGCATGAAACACAGTCTGCCGGTATGTTCAACAATCTAACAATGCTGTACTGCTCTCAAGTGTAGCATGTGCAACCGGTGGGCACAAGCCTCCTCTGTTCGTTTCCAGGGCGATTGAAAAGTCGAGTCAAGTGAGGTCAACTGTACAAGGCGCTCCGACAAAATCAAGCTCGGTCTCGCGACTTTTCAATCGCCCTGATCTTTATTATCTCGACACGTAATAAGTCTGATATAATCTATATACAGGACTCTTCCCATTCAGAAACGGAGCAAACCCATGGAATCAACGGAGATACTGGATCGAGTCAAAACCGGCGGTGATATGCCCCATGGTTGGATCGTTTTCCCGCTGTCGCGCAGGAAAGTCGCGATAGGCATCCTCGGCTGGATTTTCGGTGTTATCGTCGGGCTGGGTCTTTTCGCGGTCATCGCGTGGCTCACCATCCCGCATAATTACCAGCAGGGCGCAGCTGCTATCATTTTCACTACAATACTGCTCGGAATTATGCTGTATGTTGGTCTGGGCAGCATCTGGGCGCTTATCATGGATGCGCGCCGCTTGAGCCAGGCCGATAAGCATGTGATCGTGATTACGCCCGAAGATTTTGTCAAGCAGGACGGCTCCAGGATTATTCATGTGCCGCTGATGTATGTGCGACACGTCACGGCACGAGGCGGTCGCCCACCACAGCCGGAGCGCACGACCACGAGCAACCCGATTCGCGAGATGCCCGGCTTTGGCGAGCAACTGGGCAGCATGTTTTTTGGTCGCCGCAATGTTGCCACAGGAAGCGAGGGCGCCCGCCGCAAGCGCATGCGCACTCCCACCACGCTGGCATTCGTTGACGATCGCAATCAAAGCGAAGTGATTGTCGTCACGGATGCGGCTTACGGCGATCCTTACATCATTGCCGCTCTTTTGAAGCAATACGCGGCCAGCGTGCAGCAATTAGCCTGAGTTTCAATCCCTAAACGGGCCAGGAAAGGGTCTGACTCCTATGTTACTTGCCATCGATATCAGCAATACCAATATCAAGTTTGGCCTGTATAATAGCACGGCGCTGAAAAATCGCTGGGTCGTTTCCACGGCTCGCCAGCGCACGACCGACGAATATGCCATGGTTTTGAATGACCTGGCGCGTTATGCCGGGTACTCTTTTGCCGATATCGATGACATCATTTTGTCCAGCGTCGTTCCCCCTTTGACGCCGGTCTTCCAGGAACTGGCCCTAATCTATTGCCAGAAGGAGGCAATCGTCCTCGATCATAGCGTAGACCTGGGCATGAAGCTGCTGGTCGATAATCCGTGGGAGATTGGCTCAGATCGTATAGTCACCTCGCTGGCCGCGCACCACCTCTATGGTGGGCCGGCCATTATCATCGCGTTCAGCACGGCCACAACCTTTGATGTGATCTCGCGCGAGGGAGATTTCCTGGGCGGATCGATTGCGCCCGGCCTGGTCATTTCAGCGGAGGCGTTGAGCAGCGCGGCCTCGCGCCTGTTTCGCGTCGATTTGACGCCGCCGCGTGCCGCCCTGGGCAAGAATACCATTGAGAACATGCAGTCCGGCATTATTTACGGGCACGTGGGACTCGTGCAGGGCCTGATCAGCCGCCTGCGCAAAGAGATACCGGGCGTGACGGACGAAAACGAGGTCAAGGTCATTGCGCACGGTGGGCTGGCGCAGTTGATGTCCCCCATCATCCCCGAAATCCAGTACGTGAATCAATACTTACCTCTCGAAGGGCTGCGGCTGGCTTATATGAAGCTCCGGGGCTAATATTTCTCCACGCTTGCCTACACCCAAAAAGTGCCAGGGAGCGAACGGCTATAGCGTAACCCTTTCCCGTATATCTCTTCAGATGGAGCCTGATTGAGTTTAAGCATATTGTCGCTCAAGAAGGCCCAGGAAAAGGGGGAAACTATGATTCCTAAACGCATCTTCCCGGTCCCGTCACGCCGCGCAAGGCTGGCCTGGTTTAGCCTGGTAGGGCTGGCTATCCTGACGCTCGTCGCCGCCTGTGGCGGTGGTAGCAGCAGCACGAACGGCAATCCAACGCCGACTCCAACAAGCACGTTTATTGCAAGCGTCCCTACTAATACTCCGACCAGCGCAGGTTTGACCCCTACATCATCTCCCACAGCATCATCTCAGTCCAGTCCAACGCCGGCTCCCACCAGGGCGCAGCCAACGCCGACGGCCACAACCCCGCCGCGCCCAACACCAACGCCCACCCCCAGGCCCAGACCATCTCCTACCCCAACCCCTAAGCCATCTCCTACTCCCACACCGCCGCCAAAGGTAACGGTCACGATCATCACGCTGAAAAATGGCAACTTTGCCTTTAGCCCGGCAACAATCAGCGTTGTCCCTGGAACCATTGTGACCTGGGTCAATAGTACCCAGGCGCCACATACCGTGACGGGCAGTTCTTTTGGCAGCGGCACCATTAACCCTGGTGGTACTTATAGTTTCAAGTTTACAGGAGCCGGCACCTTTGCCTACCACTGTATGTTCCATCCCTACATGACGGCAAAGGTCATTGTGACGTAGATGAGCAGCGCGGTTATTCAGAAGTGTAACCTGTCGCGTACTTATTGTTGAGGTGCATCGATGGTGGTGTACCGGTATTTCCAAAGATTGGAGGCACATCCTATGACGATGGCAACACAGCGATTGAAATTCGCTCTGGGTGGAATGGGGGTATTTCTACTGGTTCTGACCCTTGTAATGTCGTTTGTAGTTTCTAGCACATCACAGGCATTCGCGGCAGGTAAAGGAGTCAGCCAGGCACACTCGGCAGTGGCCGCGCCCGATGCCAAAACCAAGAAAACCGTCAAGATCATTACCAAAAACGGCACCTTCACCTTCAGTCCCACGACGCTGAAGATCAAAGTTGGTACCACCGTGACCTGGAAGAACCTGACGATGGTATCGCACACCTCCACGAGCGATACGGGAGTCTGGGACAGCGGGATCATTGCACCGGGAGGTAAGTTCAGCTTCAAGTTTACTACGGCGGGTACGTTTACTTACCACTGCAACATCCATCCATTCATGAAGGCAACCATTATCGTGAGTTGACGAGAGCAGTGTAAGTGCAGGCCCTGCCTGTACCGATTGGCCCTGGATACGATGAGCATCCAGGGCCAGTTTTTTGGGGGGGTGATGATGCAGTTGAGCAAATTACTCTGATAATCCCGGAAGGCCGATGAATCGGCGGTGGGCGCGATGAATCGGCCCCTACGAACGGCCCGTTGCGCCGATTTATCGGCCCCGGGTTCATTACCGAAATATTTTGTTCAAACCCATGATCGGTCCCGCCCAGGATAGGTTCAATTAATTTATTAAAACGTAGTGCCGGCCTTTATTGCGGGGTTATTTTGAAATCTACTCGCTTACCGGCAACTCGATACTCGATGGATGTTCTGGATCGTGATAAATCTCCTGATCTGCGATCACCAGCTTCGTTGCCGTTGCCAGCGGCTCCCCGCTGCCTGTGTTCCTGGCATAGCGTGGATGCGCGCCGCTTGATACTTGCAGGCGCAGGCGATGTCCCCGGCGGAAGCGGTGCGCAGTTGGCCACAGGTCGATACTCAGTTGCCAGCAACCATCTGCAGTAACCGGCTGCTGGCCAGCCTCGACCCGCAGCAGCGCATCGCAGACGTTGAGCGATTTTCCTCGTGCATCGACATCGCACAGGCGGGCAAAGAAGTCCGTGTGTTGAAGGCTGGAACGAGCGAACAATTCGACCCGCACCGGTCCGATCACTTCCAGGTCGCTTGCCAGCGGTGCGCTGGTATAGGTCAGCACATCCGGCCTCGCCTCCAACTCGCGGTTGCCGGTGGGCATGCTATTGCCCGCAAGTACCGGTCCGGATACTGCCGGAGTAGGGTCGGCGGGGTCGTAGCGATAGTGGTCGGGCGGGGACGCGGGTGAAATTTCCGGGGCCAATCCTCCGCCCGGTTGAAGATGCCAGCGTTCGTGTCGCCTGCCTGCCGGTGGCCAGTCCGCGAGGTCGCGCCATTCATTGGCGCCGGTGACAAAGATGCGCACCGGAGATTTGCGCAACTGGCTGTGGTCGTTATACAGGTAGGCGCGGAACCATGCCAGCGATTCCCGCACTCCAGTGTCCATCAGCTCCATCGAGGCGTGCGCCCAGGGACCAATGGTGAGATACGGTCGCTGCCCGGCGGCGCGCAGAGCCGCGTAATCGCGCAGCGTCCACGGCAGGAAGATATCATACCAGCCGCTCACCATATTGATCGGTACTTTCACATCCTTGACGGTATCGCTGAAGTCCTGCGATTTCCAATAGGGATCATCCGCCGGCCTTTGTTCAAGCCACGTCTGGAAGAACGGCGCATGCTCGCCATCGGCAAGTTTATCGAGATCGCGCAGTGGCAGGTGCATAAAAAGCGGCTTCAGCTTGCGCCTGGCAGTAAGCTGACTCAGGAGCGCTCTCGCCGGGCGCTCCTGGTTGGCCATCATATGCGTCCAGGAGAGGGTTGTATCGAGGGCATAGGAGCCGCCCATGTACGTCTGGCCGCGAAACTCGGACGTGCTGACCTGAATGGCCATAGCCTTCAACTCCGGTCCCGCTTCGCGCGCGATGGCCCACTGCACCAGGCCCAGGTAGCTGGGGCCATTGGTCGCGAACGCGCCCGAAAACCACGGTTGCTGCTTCAACCATGCCACGGTTGCCAGTCCATCGTCGTGTTCGTGGATGAATGGTTCAAATATCCCGCCCGAGCCAAAGGTGCCGCGCGTACTCTGAACCACCACCTGGTAGCCACGCTCGGCTACCAGCCGCCCAAAGAACATGCCGAAGAAACCGCGCCGCCCATAGCAGCAGCGCACCAGGATAATAGGCAGATTCTCTCTGCCGCGTGGCGCATAGCGGTCCGCCAGCAGCACCACGCCATCGGGCATCGGCACCTTCAAATCGCGTTCCACAATCAGATCGTATGTTTCAGCCGGGGGAAATTTGGCAAGCGTGCCAATT
Organism: Ktedonobacteraceae bacterium; assembly: GCA_035653615.1. Classification (NCBI taxonomy): domain Bacteria; kingdom Bacillati; phylum Chloroflexota; class Ktedonobacteria; order Ktedonobacterales; family Ktedonobacteraceae; species Ktedonobacteraceae bacterium. Next base: position 204,094 of record DASRBN010000019.1, read on the forward strand.
ATGCGGGTGAGGAATGACATCATATTTCTCCAACAGCGAAAATAAGCGGTCATGCTTTTTTCAATACTATAGCACAGGAGGGACTTACATGACATAATGAAGAATTTTAAGGAGAAAGGGCCTTGCACTCAATGGGCTCACCTTGACGCTTGTTTGGGTAGCATCTTCGTACCCTTGTGGCCGCCTTTTCCCATCACACAGTGTAATTCATCCTATTCCCCAAATACCCTCGGCGCGTGATGCTTGAAATCGTTGGCCCGCACCCATTCCATCACGCGGGCGACTACCTCGCGTGGCACGCCGGATTTGCCCTCTATCTCGTCAAGGGGGACGTGTTCATCAAAGTAGTAATAGAGGACTTTGTCGGCGTCGTCGTAGGTGAAGCCATATTCCTTCTCGTCGGTCTGGTTGCTCCATAGGCCGGCGGAGGGAGCTTTGGTGAGGATGCTCTGGGGAAGCTGGAGATATTCGCCCATCTGCCGCACCTGCGTTTTGTAGAGCTGGCGGATGGGTTCGATGTCGGACGCCTCGTCGCCGAAGCGCGTGAAATAGCCAAGGTAGTATTCGGTTTTGTTTTCGGTGCCAAGCACGAGGCCGGTGTATTTTTTCGCCAGGTCGTAGAGGTAGATCATGCGCATGCGCGCCATGATATTGCCGCGTCGCGCGTCGTTGATGTCCGGTATTTGCTGTACGATGGTATCCACGGCGGGTTGTATGTCGATGATTTTCGTATTTTCATTGGGGATGCGCAGTTGCGCGGTGAGTTGCCGGGCGTCCCTGGTCGCCTCTTCGCTCAATGCTCCATAGGGCAACATGACGGCGATGATGTTTTCCGGTCCGACGGCATGCACGCCCAATGCGCATGATACGGCTGAGTCGATGCCACCTGAGAGGGCGATGACGAGTTTGTGCTGGCCGCTTGTACGCAGTTCGTCGCGGATAAAGCTGCTGATCTGGCGATCTGTTTGCGCGCAATCGATGTTTAACATGGGTTTGTTTTTTCCTGCTACCTTCGATTTCTACATAAAATACGGATTCCTATGTTAGTATGGATACAGAGAAAATCTGATCCGAAATTTTGTCACAAAGTTCTGCTTTCAGCGATATCTTTAGTGAAATTCCTTGTCGCGCAAGGAGACAGGGAGAGGGAGCTAGCATGCAACAGCAGAAACGCAGCCAGGGCGAGCAGGAGAACAGCACGGAAACGTCGCTGTTTGACCTCTATGGGCCGACCATCTTCGCGTATATGCGCCTGCATGTTAGCTCGCGTGAAGATGCTGAGGACCTGACTGCGGAGGTCTTCGCGGCGGCATGGGAGCATGATAACCTGCCAGGTTTACAGAGAAAGGAGCAGCTGGCATGGCTGCGGCGGGTCGCGCATAATAAGCTCGTCGATAGCTATCGACGACAGGCTCGTCGTCCTGTTGTCAGCTTAGAAACGGTGGCGGACTCTATTTACGAGGATGAGTCGCGGGCACCAGAATGGGTGGCCGAACGACATGAAGAATTAGATCAACTGCGCAGGGCCATTGAACAATTATCTCCCGTGCAGCAGCAGGTCTTGCAACTACGCTACAGTTCCGGGTTGCCTTTTGCTGACATCGCAATCCTGCTCGATAAACGAGAAGACGCCGTGCGGCAGATGCTTTCACGCGCCATCGCCCACTTAGGCGTTCTCTACAAACGGCAGTAGAAGGGAGAAAAAAGCATGGGAATGCACAATGATTTCACTCCCGAGGAGTTAAGCAGGCAAAACGAACAGCTTATGTGGGACCTGCATCGTCTTTACGATACACACGGCGAGGATATCCAATCACTCGCTCGTATACGAACGCGTCTGCAAAAAAACAATATAAAACCTTTGTATGAAAATCAATCAGCATTTACTCCCGCACCGCCTATGGTGCGCGGGGGAGAAAAGGAAAACACGATGAAACTTATCGGCTTCAGATCTTCTTCTAATGGTAAGGTATGGCAGCAGCGCCTTGGCGCGCTCGCCGCCGTTGTGATCGCGGCCATACTTGTTGGTTCGCTGCTCTTCGTTTTGAGTCATTCGCGCCAACCGGCTAGTGGTGGTCAGCCAAATCACGGTCAAACAACGCCCATAGTGCAGCCGTCGCCAACAAGCAGGCCGGCCAATACGCCCACGGCTACCAATACGCCCACGCCTACAAAGACACCGGTCACGTTCCAGGTGACCGGGATCGATATGGCGGTTCAACCGTCCTCGATTGCGGGATTGGCCTGTGGCAGCAATCTCACCGTAACGTATACGGCCACGTTCCACGTTCCGGCCAATAGTCCCGGCGGCACGGTAGATTTTACCTACACCGTCGATAATGGACGGGGCAGTACGCCGGCCAGTATACAATTCGCGCCGGGGCAGACCACAAAAACGTATACCTTTACCTCGTCAGGCGCGCTCTCGCCCGATAATACCTTTCCCGGCAACGGCGGAGTGATGACGACCAGTCCCAATAGCATTACGTCGAAACTGATCAAGCCAACGGGCACCTGCACGCAGCAGACCTCGTTTCAGGTGACCGGTGTCGATTTAGTGGTGAGTCCATCCTCAATCGCGGGGATAGCCTGCAATACGCAGGTCACGTTCACCTATACGGCCACGTTCCATGCCGCTGCCGGCAGCGGTGGCGGCACCGTGCAGTTCATGTGGACGGCGAACAATGGCCGCTCCAGCACGAACGCGAGCGTTACCTTCGCGCCGGGGCAGACCACAAAAACGTACACCTTTAGCGTTTCAGGCACATTGCCGCCCGACCATACCTTCCCCGGTGTGGCCGAGGTTATCACGACCAGTCCAAATTCGGTGAATTCGCCGCAGGTGAAACCCTCCGGGCAGTGCCAGTAAGGATGCTGACCGCACCGCATTGATTGTTTGTACAACCATCGCTGCCGCGAGCCAAACGGCAGCGATGGCCCAGGCCCTAAAAGAGTAATACTGCTGGCTGGTTACAGGTTTTCCATACAAGAGGTTCATGGTAAGAATAGCCAGGTGGATTTTGTATGCAATGAAAGGAGAACGAATACATGTCAGGTAACCACAGTAACCGGCCAGCCTTTCTCTCGGTTTCCCCTCGTTTTGTCGTCAATAATCTGGAGCAGGCGCTGGCCTTCTACGAACAACTGGGATTTCAGACTACCTATCGCGACGAAGGCTTTGTCATTGTCGAACGGGACGCAGTTGCTCTGCACCTGAATTACTCCTCAGATGTTCCCAAAAGCCATTCGGTGTGTTGGATTAGCGTTACCCGCATCGATGAGTTGTACCAGCAATACCTGCCAACAAACGCCGTTTGTTCTATGCTAGAGGCTAAACCATGGGGTCTCAAAGAGTTTTTCATCAGAGACCCCTATGGCAATCTCATCCTCTTTGCCGAACGCATCCCCGAAGTGGATGCTCATTCCGATTGAAAGGAATCTATTATGAAACTCAGCAGTTTCTTAAAGCCAATGATGATGCTTTGTTTCCTCCCAATGCTATTCATCAGTGCCAGCGTTACTGGTGTTGCCAGTGCCGCCCCGTTGGCTTGCAGCTGGAAGATTGTGAGCAGTCCCAACCCCGGCTTTCCCGATGGTCTTGGTAGCGTGGCCGCGGTTTCGGCCACTGATGCCTGGGCTGTTGGCAGCTCTGGTAGACAGAGTGGCAGCGGCCAGCCGATCATTGAGCAATGGAATGGGACGCAGTGGAGCGCCGTTAGCAGTCCCAGCACCGGCACGCTTTATAGCACGCTTACTAGCGTAGCAGTGGTCTCGGCCAACGATATATGGGCAGTAGGTTGGGAAGGCGTTAATGGTATCGCTGAAACGCTAACCGAGCATTGGGATGGCACGCAATGGAATATCGTCAGCAGCCCTGATCCTGGCTCGGCAGGCAACGAGTTTTTCAGCGTGGCAGTGGTCTCGACCAATGATGTGTGGGCCGTCGGAAACAGTCAATCCACGACGACAATCGGTGGGGTGGAGCAGACGCTGGTCGAGCATTGGAACGGGACGCAGTGGAGCGTGGTTAGCAGCCCCAACCCTGTTCCGCAAGTCAGCGCTCTTACCGGCGTGGCCGCTGTCTCATCCAGTGATGTCCTGGCCGTCGGATTCTATGTAGGTAGCAACGGCATCTGGGATACGCTGACCGAACAGTGGAATGGGACGCAGTGGAGCGTAGTCAGCAGCCCCAGCCCCGGCACGCAGATTAACTACCTGGCCAGCGTCGCGGCGACCTCGGCCAATGACGCCTGGGCCGTCGGATACGCCGACAGCCAGACGCTGACCGAGCACTGGAACGGCACGCAATGGAGCGTTGTGTCAAGCTCCGGCCCTGGCCCTGTCAGCAACAGCCTGCTTGGAGTGGCAGAAATCTCGACCAGTAATGTCTGGGCCGTGGGATACTACCAGACCAGCGATTTTGTCGCCCATACGCTCACCGAGCATTGGAACGGCAAACAATGGCATGTCGTAAAAAGCCCCAGCCCCGGCACGAATAGCGCACAGTTCGAAGGAGTAGCCGCGACCTCGCCTACAGACGTGTGGGCCGTAGGTCACTCGGATAGTACGACGCTGGTCGAGCATTATTGTTAGGATAAGCGCGCCGCGGGCCGATAATGGAGTTTGATAAACTACTCCAGCAATGAACGGAGGCCGATAAATCGGCGGTGTGTACGGTGAACCGGCCCCTACGGCTCCGCCGCGGGGGCCGGTTCACCATGTTATAACCAGCTTCGCCGCAGGGCCGGTTGGCGGTGTGATACCCGGCCTCGCGGCGGGGCCGTAGGCCCCGATTTATCGGCCCCAGGTCCATTCATCACAGCTGTTCAATCCATGCGTGTGATGGATTGGTGGCGATCAAGGCCCAGCGCAGCCAGGCACGGCGTTCGGGTTCCAGCAGCGTGCAGATCTTTGCGAAATCGGACTGGTCTTTGCCGCGGTCTTTTCCGGTGGTGTTCTTGCTTTTAAATAACAGCACCAGTTCGGGGGCGAGAAAGGGGATTCCGCCGTCAGATCGGAGTGCGGCCCGGCTCATGTGCCGTATGATGAACGGTTCCCGGCGAAAGCGCCAGACTTCCCCGTCCAGGTTGGTCAGCAGGAAGTCCATGAATGCTCCATTGCGGTGGGCATGTACCTGGTGGCGCGGCAGCTCCAGGCGCATATGCACCGGCCAGGGATGCAGCCGCTCTTCAAATGGCGTCACCAGCTTCCAGCCGCGCTCCAGCAAATATTGTTGCAGGGCAAGCTGGTCCGCGCGAGATATGACCACGTCGACATCCTGGTGGACGCGCGTCACTTGCCCAAGGAACAGGTCGAGCGCCCAGCCGCCACAGATGTACCAGGAATGAGGATAATCGCGCATCTCATCGGCCACGCGCTGCAGGGGCGAGAAGCCCTCGCGCTCGATCCATAACTGGTGTGCATCATCGAGCATCTGATCGAACCAATGTCTCTTTGTCTCGTGGTAGTCGCCTGACTCGATGTCACCAACCCATGCCTGCTTGCGAGCCGACAGAGTTTGCCGAGCCGCCTCATCATGACGCAGGTACTCGCTCACAAGAATATAATCCGTCCATAACGGGCTTCCAGGCTCGATCAGGTAAAGACGAAACATCCCGCTCGCGTGCCGGAAGCGCTGTTCGGGAGCGCTTGCGAAGCCGGGATCGAGTTCGTAGCCCAGAGATGCCAGGGCTTCCCGCGCGGATGCTTCGAGAGGGAACGGCCACACGGCAAGGGCAATGTCTACGCATGGTTGTCTGAAGAGGCCAGGTATGCTGGTTGCTCCAACGTGTTCGATTTGCTCGATGATTCCGCCATCAGGGATTGTGCCGAGCGCCGCGATCAGTCGTTCGCGCTCGCTGGCATAGTGATCTTTCCAGTGATTGCCGCCCGGTGTTTGTTCCATGTCCCGTTCTGCTCCTTGTAAGGGGCTGTCCCTGCTGAAATTGAATCAATCAAAGTCGGCCATGTCATTCTGAGTATGGGGCTGTCCCTGCTGAAATTGAATCAATCAAAGTCGACCATGTCATTTTGAGCGAAGCGAAGAATCTCGCGCGCCACAAGAGGATTCTTCGCTTCACTCAGAATGACATGGTTGATCATCGTTGTCAAAATTCATCGATTAGGGAATGTATACGGCAGGGATGATCCAGTATAGCACATTACCCTAAAAGGTGGTAAATGGCGTTGCTCAAAGGGCTCATGGCTGGTTTGGGTGGCCGCCTGGGGCAGTGGTTTGGGTGCCGAGGTCGTCGGAGCGCCCGGCGGCAAGCCGGGACCACTGGGCGGTCGGGCGGCCGTCCAGCCGGAACTGGCCACCTTTGGAATCCCACCGCTGCGGCCAGCCAGCGGGCGAGTCTTCCCAGGTCTCCTGCCGGCCATACACAGTCATGTCTAACAGTCCGTAGGTAGGAGCCATCACTTCATTGCCGCGGCCGGTGGTCCAGTAGGTCTCGAAGACCCGGTCACCGTCTCGGAGATAGCAGACCAGGATGCCGAAGTGCCGGTCCGCGACCAGCTGGTCCACGGACTCCTGTGGCACCGAGTACCAGGGAACATCCCAGCCCATGAAGTCGCGGTAACGGATGCTCTCCTCGTATGGGCCTTCGCAGAACGTCGCGTAGGTAACGTCACGGGAATGCAGGTAGGATAGCTCGCGAACCTGGCTGTTGGAGAAGGTGCAGCCCTCGCACTGGGCGCTGGCGGGTTGACCGGTGTGCCACATGTGAAAATAGACGATCAGAAGCTTGCGGCCCTCGAAGACCTCCAGCAACGTGACTGGTCCATGCGGGCCAACCAGCTGGATGGTGGGGTCCATCTCCACTACCGGCAGGCGTCTGCGAGCCGCCGCGATCGCGTCCCCTTCGCGGGTGTGCGCCTTTTCCCGAACTCGCAGCTTGTCCAGTTCCGCCTGCCAGGTGGCCCGGTCAACCACCGCGGGCAGCGCAGAAGTGTCGAGGCCCTTGGGGAAATGGTGCTGATCATATGGGTTCATAGGTGGTTCCTTTCTTTTCTCTCTCCCTCTTGCATTCGAGATGACTGATGGAGAGCGTAGATTTTCTTGCAATTTGCACGTGTATCTATTCTATGAGCCGAGAAAGAAAATGGCAATTCGGATGTTGTCTCAATCTCTCGCTCATGCCTCCCGGTTACTTCGTCTCAAGCCTGCTTTCCGGCGTATTGAGTACCGGCACTATCATCGTCCTGGCAGGAATCGTCATGATACGCAGTGCTTTCTGGCTGCTGGCGCAGGCAATGAAGCTAAAGCAATCGCAGATTTTTGCGAGGCCAGTAGGGGCGGGGGTTGTAGCGGATGCGGGGAAGAGGGAGCTTGCCAAAAAAACTATATGTCATCCAGGCGTCAACCGCAGCCTCAATACTCCTGGCATCGGCAGCTCGAGATCGAAATGGGCAATGCTGCCGGTTGGTTTCACATCGGGCAATGATTGCTCGTCGAGTTTATCGGCGGCATGTAATTGTTTCCATTGCGCGGCTGTGGGCCAGTCGCGCTCTGATTGCCAGTGAGCAGCGATGTTGGAGTGGCGGGCGTCGACGCGTGCCAGCGAACAGTGATAGGGGCGGTCTTCAAGCTGTTCGATGCTGATGCGCAGGCGGCGATTGAGCAGGGGACTGCCCTGGACTTTGGACTGGTCGAGCGTGCCGTTCCAGGCCAGGATGTCTATGGAGCCATCCGCTTTGCGAGTGGCCCAGGCATCTACCAGCGACCCGGCACCATCTCCTTGCAGGTCAAGCCGCACGAGGTCCGTGCCCATGTCTTGCAGCAGGGCCAGCGCCCAGAAACGCGGCTTGCGCAGGTTGCCGATGGTGAGCAGCCCGAAGCCGCCGTGCAGCAGCTTGGATGGCCGTCCCAACTCCTCGAAGTGATCGCTGATGACCCAGTAAGAAAGGGCATCGCCTCGTCCCTGGATGCTTTTCATGCCATGTAGTACAAATGGCGCGCCGAACGCCTCGTCGTCGACGGCGGCAAAGTGCGTTGGTGATACGCCCCATTCCGTCCACCAGATCTTGACGTTCTCGCATCCATAGGCTTTGAGCGCCTGCCGTATGTCCAGTGGCAGGTTGCCGTAGGTGTGAGTCGAGACGAAATCTAGCGGAAGCTGCTTGCCGCGCACGAAGTCCAGCAGGGCGGAGATCCATTCCGCCGCCGCGCTTGATGGGCCACCCACGAGTAGACGCTCATCGACCGACTTGATAGCGCGGGCGCTTAGCTCATAGAGCCGGAAATATTCTTCCTGGGTGCCGCTCCAGAACACTTTCAGGTTGGGCTCATTCCAGACCTCGAAACCCCATTGGGTCACTTCCTCGATGCCGTAGCGTTCCACGAGATGCGCGGCGAGTCGATGAATCAATGCTTCCCAGCGCTTCCAATCGCGCGGCGGCGAGATGATGCCGCGATAGGCAAAGACGGTGGCGTCAGGATCAGAGGCCAGGTCGCGCGGCATGAAAGAAAGCTCTACCACCGGGCGCAGCCCTATTTCCAGCAGGTCATCATAGATGCGGTCGATGTTCGTGAAATCGTACCGCGGCTCTCCATTAACCTCATGGTAGACAGGATGTTCGATATCTTCCTGTGTGAGACCATCCGCGAGAGCAACACCGGCAAGGCGCGCGGGCGTTGTCAGGATGGCATGGGCACGGATGTGAGTAGCGCCCAGTTCCGCGCGCGCAATGCGCAGCGCCTGCGCGAACTCCGCGCCGATATTGTTGCTGCCCGGCCCTTCACCATAGAAGAGTTGTGAGAGATGCTCCGAGCCGAGCATTTGCCACACTCGATGAATATGGCCCGCCGCCGTCCGGGCTTTGACATTCAGGTTCAGCAGCGCCGGACTGCTCGTTCCCGCTTGTGCCTCGACAGGCCCTGTGAGCTTGCCCGGCTTTCCCTTGACATCTGAAAGCGAGGCCACGGCATACCAGTAGCGCCTGCCGGGTGTGCCTGTCGTATCGGCATACACCGGCCCGGGTACGGGAATAACATCGCCTCCGCCGTGATCGATGGGCGCGAAAGGCCCGGACGGCGATTCGCTGCGCTGCACGAGGTATCCAACTGCCCCGGGCACGGGTTGCCAGCGCAAGGTCACCTGGCCTGCCCCCGCTTCGGCAGTGAGGCCGCCCGGCGGTGGCAACTCGACTGTGGCATATTGCCCCTGTGACACTGCCCCGCCGGAAGAGCGCTGGCCGATGTGTTCTTCCCATTCAGCGCGCGCGCCGGTATGCTGCTGCGAAGACGTATCCATGAGGTATCGTTACCCTTTCAGGCCCGTTAAGGCAATGCCCTGCGTGAAGTAGCGCTGGAGCGCCAGGAAGACCGCGATAATCGGCAGCACGACTACTACTGCACCTGCCAGCAGCAGCCCGTTATCGGATGAGTGCTGACCAACCGCAAATGTCGCCAGCGCCACCGGCAGGTTATATTTTTGATCGCTGGTAAGCACGATCAAGGGCCAGAAGAAGTCGTTCCACGAACTCAAGAACGTCAGGATGGTCACGGTGGCAAGGGCCGGCTTCGAGAGCGGCATCGCTATGCGCCAGAACAGGAAGAACTCGCTGGCGCCATCGACGCGCCCCGCTTCAAGCAGTTCATCCGGGATGCCGAGCATGAACTGGCGCATCAAAAACACGTTGAATGCCGCCGCGGCCTCGGGCAGGATCACCGCCGGAAGCGTATTGACCAGGTGTATCTTGCTCATCAGCACGAACAAGGATACATAGGTGACGGCGGCAGGCACCATCATCGTTGACAGCACCAGCAGGAAGAGCGCATTTTTCCCGCCGAACTTCAGCTTGGCCAGCGCGTAGCCGAGCATAGAGCAGAAGAGCAGGTTCAATACCGTAATGCTGACTGCCAGGATGATCGAATTCAGAAAGTACAGCGGGAAATTGAAATTGTTGAAAAGCCGGTAAAAGTTATTCAGCGTTGGCGCCTGGGGAATCCAGTCCGGCGGCACAAGAGCCAGCTCAGCAGGATTCTTGAGCGAACTGAGAATCATCCAGACGAAAGGGATGATCATCACGATCAACCCCAGGGTAAGCAGGGCGTAGATCCACCAGTTCCGTTTGAGGGCATCGATGCGCGCCTGTTTCTTCTGCTCCTCCGTTGCATCTGCCGGTACCGCGAAGGCCGGGGTGGTAGTCTGGGTGTCCAACATAATCTCTACCTCCTATTGCTCACTCATGTCTGAGGCCGCAGAATGCGGAACTGAACCAGCGAGACGATGGCAATCGCTACGAACAGCACATAGGCGATGGCGCTCGCGTACCCTTGATTGAAGTAATTGAAGCCCTGTTGGTACAGGTACATCGAGACGGTGAGCGTGCGGTTGAGCGGGCCACCGCCGGTCATCACAAATGGCTCCGCGAAGACTTGCAGGAAAGCGATACTGGTGGTAACCACCACGAAGAGCATCGTGGGCTGCAGCAGCGGCAGCGTGATGTAACGAAAGCGCGCGAAAGAACCCGCGCCGTCGATGTGAGCCGCCTCGTAGAGCGTCTTATCGATGCCTTGCAGCCCGGCGAGGAAGATGATCATCGCGCCCCCCAGGTTATGCCAGACGGCCATGAAGATGATCGAGGGCATCGCCAGGTTCGGGTCGCCGAGCCAGTTTATGCCCGGCAAACCAACCGCGTGCAGCACATTGTTGATAAGGCCCACGTCGGGGTCATAGAGATAGCGCCAGACGACGGCAATGGCAACGATACTGGTGACGACCGGCAGGTAATAGCCGACGCGGAAAATTGCCCGAAACGCCCCCACACCTCGATTCAGCCCGACGGCAATCAACAAAGCGAGAACGACATCGAGCGGTATGCCGATGACCACGAACTCGAGCGTGTTCAGTACGGCAGCGATAAAATCTGGGTCATGGGCAAGCTGCACGTAGTTGCGGAAGCCAATGAAATTCAGGTTGAACGGATTCGCTACGTTAGCGATGCCGAAGTCAGTGAAGCTCAGGATCAGCGAGGCGATGATGGGCGCGGCCATGAAGACCACGAAGATAATGATCCACGGCGATGCAAAGAGCCAGGGTACCAGGCGACCACCGAGCCTCACCCGCGACCTGCGCGGCGCTTTGTGCGCCGCGCGAGCCGCCGGGGTGACGGTAGATGTTCGAGTTGTAGTACTCATTCATCAGCTCCCGGTGCCTATGGATTGCGCTTTCTGTTGCATCGTCTGCGCGCCCTGCTGCGGGGTCATCTTCCCAAACATCACCTGCTGCATCTGGTCATCGATCATGTTAGCGATCTGCTCCCAGTTGACGATAGTGGGAGGGCCCTTGGTGTCGCTTAATTGATCGTGGAAGATGGTCAGGTACTTGTTTGTAGCAAGCGTACCGCTACTCCAGGCCGCCTTCACCGCGGGCAGGTCCGAAACGGTTTCATACCACTTTTGCTGCACAGCCGGCTGCGTAACATATTGCACGAACTTCCAGGCGGCAGCGCGATTGGGACTGTTCTTGAAGACGACCATATCGGCTCCCCCGGCGAACGAGGTGTTCGTGATATCCTTAGGCAGTGTGGTGATCGCCCATTTGCCGTTCATTGCCGCTCCGCCCTCTTGCTGGATCAGGCTGATCTCCCATGGGCCTGAAATGAACATCGGTGTCGATCCACTGACAAAGCCCTGCGCAACATCGAAGTTTGGCGGCTCCGTCATGGGCGTGAGGCCCTGTTTGAAAAATTGCTGGTAGTAGGCGAGGGCCTGTACTACCGGAGAGGTATTAAAGGTGAACTGGTTGTTGTTGTAGACTCGCCCACCGGCCTGCCAGACAAGAGGCAGCCATTCTTCCCAGTCGTTGGATTGCAACGAAATGCCGTACTTCGCTCCGCCTTTCTGCTGCATGGCTTTGGCATCCGCCAGCAGTTGCTGCCAGGTCTGAGGTGGGCTGGTGATACCGGCCTTCTGGGCGATATCGGTACGATAGAACAGCACGCGAGTATCGACGTACCATGGGACGCCATAAGACTGGCCGTTATAAACGGTGGTATTCCAGGCGCTCTGGAAAAAATCGCTCGGGTTAAAACTGCTGGGAGTGGTATCCAGCGCGCCGGTCTTGGCAAATTCTGCCATCCAGGTCGTGCCCATCTGGGCGATATCGGGCGTCTGGTTCCCTTCGACCGCGGTCAGCAGCTTGCTATGCGCATCACTCCAGGGAATAGACTGCACCGTAATGTGGATATTGGGATTCTGCTTCATGAAATCGTTCGCGAGTACCTTCAGATTATCGCCCTCTGTTCCCATGGCCCATATTGTTAGATTGCCGGAATTAGCGTTACCGCTTCCACCTCCGCCTCCACCGCAGGCGGCCAGGACCATCACAAGCAGCGTCAGTGGTGCAAGAATGGCGAGGAGCTTATGTTTCCTCATGCCGTATCTCCTTTCTTCTCAAGAAACCCAGGATTCTGAATCATCTATATTCATTCTTTTATCGAGAGGATGATAAAAGAATAGGTTACTTTGCCCAACAATGAGTAGGAGTTATCTATCTAAAGGTGACCACGCCCGCAAATTCAATTGCTAGACTGAAATCACATCCATTATATATTAGCAATCTCTTCTATATTGAAACCTGCGATATTTAAGACACGTATAATATAGTTCGAAGGAATACATTTGCCCCGCTGAGACGGTGAGACGCAAGGGTTTGCAGTTTCTCCTTTTTCCCTGTATACTTGGTATACAGGGAATATATCGCACCACGAGCTAATTCATGCTTCCTATTCCCTCGGCATTTACATGGACTTGTCGTATAGAACTTTTTGAGGAGGATTTGACATGACACAGTTTGTTTTTCCCCCGTCGGCATTTCTTCCACTCGCGATTGGCTTCTTTGGCCTCGGCACCGGCTACTTCGTCTGGGGAGGCCACGCGGTATTCGGCTACCCCAAGGAATCATTGGATGTGAGCCGGTCGATGGGTATGTGGGCATTCTGGATGCCGGGCTTCATGCAGTTTATCACCGGCATTACTCTCCTGGTCGGATTGACCTGGTTCAATGTCTTTGCCAAGCCGGGAGGCGCGGCGACTTCACCCCTCTATATGGCCGCGCTGGCTTTCACGGCATATGGTATCCACTGGTTTGCCATGGCGCACCGGCGTTTCATCGGTGCCAGCGCATTGCCCGACGCCTGGATGGCAATTGCATTCTTTTTGATCTCCGTACTGGGCGTGATTGTTTTCGCAATCGCGGGCGATGTTCCGGTCGTGATCGTCTTTATCGGTCTGTCTTTGATCTACCTGACGGAAGCTCCCACGCGCTTTGGCTTCTTCCCCATGGGAGCGCGCCTGGTCGGTATCTGGCAGTTGCTTACCGGCATCTGGCTGATGTACCTGACATTTGCCGTAACATTGAACTTTTCCAACGGCCTGCACCTCTGGGTATAGGCTGAAGCAGGCGCTGGTAGGGCGTATCTTCCTATTCTTTCCAGATCAGGAAGGTACGCCTTTTATTTTAAAATGGGCAGGTCGGCTAGCGTCTCTTTTTTCCACTGTCGCAGGTGATGAAAGTCCGTTTTGTGAGAAAATATGAGGATACATTCCATGTTCACCCTACGTCGTTACACCCCCGCCGATCAAGAAGCTATCGAGTACCTGCATGTCTATGCTCTTGAGCAGACCGGTGCCTATCTGGGACGCGGCCCCTGGGACGATGATATCTATACCATTGAGGAAACGTATCTTAACAACCAGGGAGAATTTTTGATCGGCGAATGGGATGGGGTCTTCGTGGCTATGGGAGCCTTTCGCCACACGGGTCCGCGGCGTGCCGAAATCAAACGTATGCGTGTCCACCCTGACTACCAGGGTCGCGGGCTTGGCCAAATCATCCTCAACGAACTCGAAGCCCGCGCCCGCGCCATGGGCTACAAAACCTTGCACCTGGATACATCGATCCTGCAAATTCCCGCCCGTAAGCTCTACGAAAAAAACGGCTATCGCGAGGTTGGCAGGGATAACTATGGCGGTCTGGAAGTCATTTTGTATGAGAAAGAACTGGGTTAAGCTCTATCCCCTGCTTTCCTGCAATTCCCTTTCCATTTCTCCCACCTGCGCTACGCCGGTCGCTGAAACATTACCCTGAGAGACTGACTACTGCTGCTACAATGTCCGCATCCTCTTAGTTAGGGATAATGCTGCCGATACCGTTCGAGTTGAACTCGGTAAACCAGACATTGCCGTCAGGGCCGCTCGTAATCCCCTCAGGCGTGCTTCCAGGTGTGGCCTGGTATTCACCGGCGAACTGGCCGCTGGGCAGCATGCGCCCGATGCGACTGGTGCCTGACTCGGTAAACCACAAGACATCATCAGGGCCGGTCGTGATCTCTTCGGGAAAACTATTGGGAGTCGGCAGAGGATATTCAGTGATTTGCCCGCTGCTGGTGATGCGCCCAATCTGGTTGGCAGACGTCTCGACAAACCAGAGCGCGCCATCGGGGCCGCGCGTAATGCCCTGCGGGCTGCTACCGGGAGTGGGGGTAGGAAACTCAGTGATTTGACCGCTGGATGTGATACGCGCGATCTTGCTCGTTTCACTCTCGGTGAACCACTGGTTGCCGTCGAACCCCACGGTAATGTCGCCGGGAAAACTATTGGTGCTGGGGATCGTATATTCGGTAATGGAACCAGGATTGGAGGCAGCCAGCACCCTACCGCCATTCAGGCTCAAAATACCTGCCAGCATAAACACGACGAACCCCAATTTGAAACACACATTCCAGAGACGGGGAGTTTGCATTGTAATGCTCCTTTTCTAACTGAAACAGTTTTTTATATTCATAAGTTTTAATCACCGCTTCGTTATCCATCGAAGCGTTGTAGAAAGTATGCTTGATTTTGCCCCTGGAAATAAGATCATGTACTGGTCTTTTAGTAGTCTCATCACCCGGCGATACTGTGACTACTTTGCATGGATGACGTGCTGATTTTTGCGGTAGAGATGAGGAATAAGGAGAACAATAGGGAAATCAGTAGGGGTGGGGGGCGGGGATAGGGAGCTTGCTCCGTCCTGGGGCCAGGATATCAGGTAGAGTTTTTACGAGGCCGCCAGGGACGTGTCATTCTAAGCGCAAGAAACCGAAGCTCTGAGGAACGAAGGACTTCGGTTTCTTGCGCTCAGAACGACATGCCTGAGAATCAATGACAGTTCCTGGGGCACTACCAGGCAGCGCCGATACTTGTAAAAAAATCATACCCCGGACGTGTACGTAAGGAAAGGAAGAAAGGGCCGGCACTGTGCCGGGTTCCTGGTTGTCCACCTATCCCGTTACAGGCCGGCCCTTTCCTCTCACTCTCCCCAAATTTTTGTTTTTCCAGGCCCTTTAAGCCATCTCAACCCTTGCCTGCGCTGCTCCCACCTCGTCACTGGCGGCAGCAGGGAGCCGCCTGACCTGGTGGATATAGGCGACAATGATAAGGATTTCTTCCGCCAGGTTGTACAGGAAGTGCAGGTCGGGACGCGTGATTGGCAGACCGCCGGCGATAGCGCCTCCCTGCGCCAGCAGACCTGGCGAGCCAACAACGCCGGTTGTGATGTAGTAATGAATGATCGCCACGTGCTCGATGGCGTGCCAGGTGGCCAGGATGATGAGCGGCCACAGCCAGGGGTTTGTCTTGCGATAGAGGAAAAACAGGATGTAGACACAAACGAGTACCCAGCAGGCATCGAAGAGGAAATGCACCCACTCCAGGTCAAGCTGGCCGATCAGTCCATGCGCCTGCGTACCGCTCAGACCCATGATGTGAATCTGGACCATTTGCGCGATATGTTCTATGAAATGGACGCTCTGGGAAATCAGCAGGACGAAAAAGAAGGCGATCCAGCGATCGCGCCGGTAAAGCGATCTCGTAATAATGGTAAAGACGGGCAGCCAGGCCAGCAGGATAAGGATCATGATTAACCACACCTGCCAGCCGAGCGCGTGGAGGACGATCAATACAAATGAGGTGAGCGAGGCTAAGATGACGGCAATCAAGGGAACGTCGGAGTGCAGGGAAACAATTTGCCTGGCCAGGCGAGTGCTCATGGGTTGTCCACCTTTTCTGAAACTTCACATGGTCGAAGCTAAAAGGAACAACAAGCAGGCGAAACAGCACTTTACGGAAGAGCAGATCCCCCAGAAGTGCTATTCCCAGGCCTTCTGTATGGCACATAAAGGCTTACGAATTATTGTAGCATATTTCGCGTAATTGGGATTCTGGCCATCAGCAATCGGCACTTGCGGGCGAAAGAACTTGTGCGGATTTTTTTACACGCGCGGCTTCCTGAACGTCCGTGACTTCTCGTTTTCCAAAGACATATGGCATATCTTGCCAGGCGCCGCGATGAGAGGTACAAACCAGGAACTGATCCTGCGTTTTGCTGGCAAAGATGGCCAGCACGCGCTCCTGAAGGGTATGCGCAATACGAGGATCGAGATATTGCCCGACCTCAATATGGCACTTGCCGGCAAACACCGTATCTACTGAGAGAGCCTGAATGTTTTTGGAGCTCAGAGGCTGGAGATAAATTTCGGTCACATATGACCGGATACGCTCCTGCGCGTACGCGGCCGGTTTCCCCTTATGCTTGTCTGCCATAGATATGTAACCCCCACTCCTGAAAAAAAACTTTTTACAAATATAGCACACTTTCTGGAAAATGTCCATGTAATTGGTCACCCGGCTAAGTAGCCGCTTTGTCCCTATCAAACATCCCTTGTAACACAAGAAATGGCGCGTCAAGCAGAACAAACGCATTATGAAAGGAAGAGCGCAACCACGGTAAGAGTATGGTATTTTTATACTTTTACTCATATTTCCATCACAGCAGTATAGGTAACCCTTACTGGCCGTTTGCCCATCCAGGCCATATTAAAGGAAGAGATGGAATTTTTAACGGGTGTGAGTCTCATTCAACGCAACTATGCTTCTATGGTTACATTATTAAGTAACTTGACAAGGAAGCATGCAGCGTGCCATAAAAAGGACGGGAAAGAACGTCTTTACTAATGAGAGTCTGTTTGTGCTATACAGACATCCAATTCCTGAGCAGCAACGAAGATAATAAAAATGGCTTATTTTTGGCAGAAAGATATGAGTGGAGGCAATACTTTTTTATGACGCATTTGTATTTAATTCGTCATGGTGAGGCTCTGGGAGCCGTACATGATATCATTGGAAACACGGCGCTCTCACCGCTGGGCATCCAGCAGGCGGAACACCTGCGCGACCGCCTGGCCGCGACCGGCGAAATTCGCGCCGACGTTCTGATCTCCAGCACATTGAAGCGCGCGCGTCAAACTGCCGAGATTATCGCACCTGCGCTGGGCCTACCGATCGTCTTTGATGACGAGGTGCAAGAGCTGCACGATGGTGTTGGCGATGGTATGAGTGAGAAAGAGTATCGCGCGAAATATGGCATCGTCAACTTTCGCGAGACGCCTTTTCGCCCGGTGGCTCCCGGCGGTGAAAACTGGGGCCAGTTTGTGCTGCGCGTCAGTACGGCGCTTGACCGCATACTACGCGAGTACGCAGATAAAACTATCGTCATTGTTTGCCACGGCGGGGTCATCGGTATCTCATTCCTGTATTTCTTCGGCATCAACACCGTCCACTATCCACAAACCGGCTTTGACACCTACAACACCTCTATCACCCACTGGCACAGGAGCATACGCCCTGATAGGCCGCCCCGCTGGCGCTTAATTCACTACAACGATGACATGCACCTGCGCGATATCGCGTCGCGCGTCCGCATCCCCTGGCGCGATCTCGCCGCTCAACCTGCCGAAGGGGCGGAGCAACCGGAGGCGCCATTTGAGGAGAATAATCTATAAGAGAGACTCGCATACACAAAGGAGGCTACCTAACCATGGACATCATCGAATTTTTCCGGCACGAGCAGAAACGCCTGCATGACTGGATGCGCGAGGCCGTCAGCGATCTGACGCCCGAAGAGTGGAATGCCACAATAGCGGGGCGCGGCAACAGCATCGCGTTCTTGATGTGGCATAGCGTGCGCACCGAGGACAATATTCTGAACTTTATTTTACAGGGACGCCCGACCATCTGGGCCGAGGGCAACTGGCACGAGCGATTGGGCCTGCCGCCGCGCGTGCAGGGAACCGGTATGCCAACCGAGGAGGCGCGTGCTTTCCATATCGCCGATCCCGCCCTTTTCATGCAGTATGCTGAGCAGGTCTGGCGTGCGTACGAGGACTACCTGGCAGGCATTACCGATGGCGGGGCGGAGCTGTCCGCGCGCGTGGTGACGGTGAAACCGCTGGGTACGATGCCCGCCATTCTGACGATTGGCCAGGTCTCTATTTCGCACCTGTTTACGCATTATGGGGAGATTTCGCTGCTGCGCGGGGCGTTGGGCAAGCAGGGGATGACAATTTAGAGCGCTGTTCAACCAGGCGCAATTGGTATATAATGTGCTTCGGACTTAACTGATTGCATCATACAATCAAGCGGGCGGTGTAACCCTGCGGCGTAGTAATGTTTGTACGAAAAAACATCTTCCTATGAGCGAGAGGTCCGGGCGCCGGGATCATCAGCTATCCTACCGGGCGAAGCAAAAAAGCTATGAATGACAGGCTTTAGCAGGGAGTACACCGTGGGTTCGCTGCGCGGAAAACAATCGGGAACGGACCTCGCGGCGGTAAGGAATGCCGTCGATGGGCAGAGTTTTCGGGGAGCCGGTGTGCAGGAATTTCAGACGTTCTACCAGGAGAACCTCGGTCTGATCTATCGCTACGTCTACAGTAAAGTGGGCAATCGCGAAGAGGCCGAGGACCTGACGTCACAGATATTTATAAAAGCAGTGCGGGGAGTCGATACGGAACGTGGGGCGCTCAGCGTCCAGAAGTGGTTGTTTCAGGTAGCGCGTACAACCATTGCCGATTACTGGCGAACGCATTATCGTATTTCGACAAGCTCACTCGATGAATTGCTGGAAGCGGGTTGGGAAGGACCGGCTGAAGAGGGCGCTA
The DNA here is from genome assembly GCA_035653615.1 of Ktedonobacteraceae bacterium. Lineage (NCBI taxonomy): Bacteria > Bacillati > Chloroflexota > Ktedonobacteria > Ktedonobacterales > Ktedonobacteraceae > Ktedonobacteraceae bacterium. Next base: position 223,081 of record DASRBN010000019.1, read on the forward strand.
TGCCCAATAACAGCCATCCGGCGGAGCGCGTGCAGCGTATTCTGCGCGCTCTGCCCGAACATTATCGCGAAGTTTTGACATGCCGCTTCTTGCTCAATCTCTCAATCCGGGATACGGCAGTTCGCATGGGCCTGACGGAAGCGAACGTCAAGGTCTTACAATTCCGTGCTTTGAAGCGCGCGGCCGATCTGGAAGACATGGTTACGGAGGCCATGTGATACGATATGATACTATAGTATAGTAGTAGTGCAAGGAGCCGGCAATAGGGGTGTCTAAGGTAGATATCGCGACACCCTCTTCTAGCGGAGAACAGGACATTATGGCAGGCGAAGACCAGGAACGCTTTGAGGACTATCTGGAATTGGAGCACTTCATCGAGGAGCTTCAAGCGGGACATGTTGCCCATCCGCCGGAGACGCTGACGCCCGCTAAAGCCAGGATATACCGTATGGCCGCGCTGTTTCGCTCAGCCTCTCTCGATGAAGCCGAACCACGCCCCGAATTCGCGGCAGAATTGAAGGGCCGCCTCGAGCAGGAAATCCAGCAGCCCGCGAAGCCGCAGCATTTCCCTTTCCTTGCTAAGAAGTCGCAAAAGCCGCCCCGCGTCTCCCGGCGTGCCCTGCTCGGCGGCGGTGCCGCTGCCGCTGCTTCAATGGTGGTAGGAGTCGGCCTTGGCGCGGTACTTGAACACCCATCGCAACCACAGACCACCACGAAGCAGCAACAATGGGCAGCGTCCCTTGTGCCCGAGGGAGAAGGAGTCTGGGTCACGGTGGCGAAACTGGCCGAGCTTGGCGATTCGGCGATTCGCTTTACCACCGATTCCATCATAGGCTACCTCATTCGCAGCGATGGGGACCAGGGTGAGAAAGCTGGAGCGATCATCGCGTTTTCGGCGGCCTGCACGGACATGGGCTGTATCGTCAACTGGCAGGCGAAGGACCGCAAGTATGTCTGCCCCTGTCACGGTGGCCTCTTTACCGAATATGGCAAGCCGGATGCTGCATCCCCGTTACCTTACCTGGCGTCGTTGCCGCGGCTGGATACGCGAGTCACGCAGCAGGGCAAGGACGAGGTGATCCAGGTCAGGGTTCCGGCTCCGGCCAGTACGGGAGCAAAATGAAGCGGGGTTTGCTGGCAATCGCTGCCGGAGTCGCCTTTCTTATCCTGATGACGGGGCTGGGAACCATCATCACCAATATTGTTCCTCAACGTACCACCGCGCAGGTGCAGACTGCGCAGGCCGGGCCTTATTCCGTTACCTTGCAGGTCAATCCCAATCCACCACCGGTTACTCACCCCACCTCTCTTTCGATTCAAGTGTTGCTGAGCGCCACGCACCGGCCCGTCTCCAATGCGCGCGTTACCCTGGCAAGCGACATGGAAACGATGGATATGGGAACGGATCGCGCGGATGCGCGTCCCTCAGGCAACGGCATGTATCTGGCCCGAGTCCAGTTTTCTATGAGCGGTCCCTGGGCGATACAGGTTGCTATTTCCGCGCCTGGGGAGCCAGGGGCCATCGCGATGTTCGAGGTATCAGCACAGTAGAAGTGAGGGATTCTTCGCTGCGCTCAGAATGACATGCCTCGGAGATACCTGGCTGTGTCCGGGGCCATGTCATTCTGAGCGCAGCGAAGAATCCCTCAGAATGACATGCCCGGGATACAGCCAGGTGTCTCCGGGGCCATGTCATTCTGAGTGAAGAAGCCGCAAGCCCTGAGCGGAGCGAATGGGGAAGAATCTCTGCCCACCATCAGGAGAATCGCCGCAATAAAGATTCATCCTCATCCCATCCAACTATGCTATACTTAAGTATCATCACAATCATACATAGTGATACATACGAAGGAACCATCCATGTGCATATATCGCGGACAAGATGCCGCAGAGGGCAATGATATACGTTTATCGGCCTCATCGCCACGTGATTTCGTCAAAACCCGTTATCGATCCCGGCGGGCATTGTCGCCCGTTTTCCTGGCGTTTCTTTTGTTGTTGCTTGCGGCCTGTGGAAGTTCTGGTACGCAACCGGTTCAGAAGCATGTAGCGGCGCCTTCATCAACGCGGGCTGCGCAGAGCCAGGGGCAGCAGTTGCTCGGCCAGGCAGCGCAAAAGCTGAATACAGCGAAGACGGTGCATGGCATTTTTGATATGGCGATCAGCGGACAGGTCTACAATGGGACCGTCAATACCGAGGTGTGGAATGCGACGCCGGACAAGAGCCGCACGCTTGTACGGCAATCCACCATCACACGTTTCTCCGCGGGCTCGCTGATTGTTTCCAACGGAAAACAGGTCTGGCAGTACGATCCGGCGCAAAAGGTTGTCTATACCGGCCCGGTATCTCCTGGTAATGGCGCAGGTACACCAACTGCGACTCCTTCTGGCGACTCAAATGGGAGCGGCGATCAGATTCTCTCGTTTTTGAACCTGGTGCAATCGGTGTTTACGCGCAGCAATGCGACGCTGGTCTCTTCCTCTGTCAACGTGAATGGCGTGGAAACATACAGGGTGCATGTCACGCCGCAAAGCGCGGCCGCGACCCCGGGGTCGCGAAACTTCAACTACGATGGCGATGTCTACCTGGACAAGTCGACCATGCTGCCGGTGCGCATCAGTTTGACGATTTCGGATGTCGGCCTGGTGACGCTGAACGTGCCTACGCTCACACTGAACCCGGCGCTGCCGGACAGCCTCTTTACGTTCTCGCCTCCGGCAGGTGTCAAAGTGCTTCCTTTGCAGCAGCAGAACAGTTCGTCGGGCACCGGCATGATTACGCTGGCGCAGGCAGAGCAGCAGGCGGGCTATCATCTTTTAAGCATTCCTGCCTCGCAGTCCGGCTACCAGTTGCAGGGTGTCGACGCGCTTGGTGCGCCCGGTAACCAGATTTACGCGCTCAATTACACCATGGGCAGCACGACTTTTACCATTTCGGAAGGCAAATCTTTAGCCAACCTGCCTGTTTCCGGCCAGCAGGTCGACCTGCGCGGAACAACGGCGACGCTCTCGACATCCAACGGCACCAGCACGCTCACCTGGACGGAGCAGGGTATCGGCATTCAAATAGCAGGAGCCTTGAGCAGCAATCAGATAGAGGCTATCGCGAAGTTGCTTGCCTGATATATATGACCAGGGCGACCACAAGGGTGCATCCCTACCCTGTACGAAGCGCTTCGTACAGGGTAGGGATGCACCCTTGTGGTCGCCCTCTCTCCCTTGCTGTTCCCCCAAATTTGATCGGGTCAGACACCGACCGGAGCGCCGGGCCGTTGGGCGACTGCGATAGCCCAGGCGGATAATATAATTACCAGCGCGCCGATGATCCAGGCGCTCCAGGCCATCCCCGTATGGGCCACGTAACCAAGCACCCATGGCGAGATGAATACCCATATGCCAATCAGAAAGTTAATCACCGGGGGGATGATGCCTTTGGGGAATGCCATCGCCCATAATGCTACCAGCACGGTCAGAGCGCCAAAAATCCAGGCGTTCCACGAACTCCTGGCGATTTCCCAGGTAACTGTGTACCACGGCGCAATGAAAAGGATGATCCCAAGTATCAGGTTGCACCAGCTTTGCCAGCGCGTCCATGAGCCGCCTGTATACCACGCATTCCTGTTCATCATAACTGTACGTTCTCCTATTCTAGAGGCTACCTTGCGGCAGCTTCTTAACTACATTTCCGCCAAAAACATCCTTGCCATGTGAAGACCACATGCATAATAAGCAACCTGCCAGCAGTGAGAATGTGATCGAAAAGTTCAAGGCTGCTTTCATTCATCCGCTCTTTGCTAAGAGTCACATCGATGTAACCTTGCTTTCAGTGTAAGATTTTAGGGTTAAGGAGCGGTAAACAGGGCATTAGATATATATGAGAACAAATTAGGAATGAATTAGATGGCAGGTCAGGAATGTTATTGACGGGTTTGCCTTTCACCGCCTCTTTGTGATATACGAGAAGGAAACGAGAGAAAGTGAGACACAATGCATGACTCAATTTCCTGAAGACTTCTGCTGGGGCGTCGCCACGGCAGCCTACCAGATCGAGGGCGCGGCACATGAAGATGGGCGAGGCGAATCGATCTGGGATCGTTTTTGCGAGAACTCCAGCGCCACTTCTCCAATTACGGATACTTCCAGGGAGCCGCCTCCGGGGAAAGTACTCAACAACGACAGCGGGTTGGTTGCCGTTGATCACTATCATCGCTACCTGGAAGATGTGCGCATCATGCAAGACCTGGGCATCAATGCCTATCGCTTCTCGATTGCGTGGCCGCGCATCCTTCCCACCGGCAGGGGGCAGGTCAACGCCGCCGGCCTGGATTTTTATGACCGGTTGGTAGACAGCCTGCTGGCCGCGAATATCGAGCCTTTCGTAACGCTCTATCATTGGGATTTGCCGCAGGCGCTGCAGGATGAAGTGGGTGGTTGGGCGAGCAGGGAAACGGCGCCGGCCTTCGCGGACTACGCTGATATTGTATCGCGCCGCCTGGGAGACCGGGTGCATCACTGGATTACGCTCAACGAACCGTCGGTCAGTGCCTTTATGGGCCATGAATCGGGCGAGCATGCTCCGGGGCTGCGCAATCCACGTATCGCCTGGCAGACCACTCATAACCTCTTACTGGCGCATGGATTGGCGATTCCCGCCCTGCGCGCTAACGGCGATGCGGGAACACGCGTGGGCATAACGCTCGTGGTTACGCCGGTTTTTTCGGCGACTAAGGCGGAAGAAGACCGGCGAGTCGCGCAATTCCTGGATGGAAAACTGAACCGCTGGTTCCTCGATCCTCTTTTTCTCGGGCACTACCCCCCCGACGTGCAAATTCTACTGGGCAACATGGCGCCAAAGATGGAAGACGGAGACCTGCAGATCATTGCGCGCCCGGTCGATTTCCTGGGAGTCAATTACTATTTCCGCATGATCGTTCGCCATGTGCCAGGACAGAGTCCACTGAGCCTTGAATTGGTACAACCCCAGAGTTCCGAATATACCGCCATGGGCTGGGAAGTTTATCCTCCCGGTCTCTCTGCCGTCTTGACACGCCTGTACCAGGAATATGCGATTCCCCGGTTCTACATTACGGAGAGCGGCGCGGCGTTCGACGATACAATCAGCGCCGATGGGCGGGTACACGATCCACAGCGTATAGAGTACCTGCAAGATCACTTTCAACAGGCACGAGCTGCCATCGCGGATGGCGTTCCGCTGGCCGGATATTTTATCTGGACGCTGATGGACAATTTCGAGTGGGCGTTTGGCTTTGCCAGGCGCTTCGGCATCGCCTATACCGATTATCCCACGCTGCGGCGCATTATCAAGGATAGCGGCTACTGGTATCGCGACGTGATTGCCTCAAAAGGAGAGCAATTATACTGATCAAAATGCGACGCGCGTCGCATTTTGATCAGTATAACTGCTTTTTCCAATCTTCCAATATCTGTATATCAAAGGCAAAAGCCAGGTCGGGTATTTCGTCGAGCGCGAAGAGAGCCAGTTCGCTGATCTCTTCTGGCTGTGGTGCCATCTCACTGATGTCGTCGTTGATGATGCTGGCGGCATAGGCAACCAGGATGTGAGGATTGCCTCTCTCGCTATAGAGGCCGAGCAGGGCATCAAGCCGCACGTCCAGGTTTGTCTCCTCTTTGACCTCGCGTATTGCCGCGTCCTCGACCTTTTCGCCGCGGTCGACGTAGCCACCGAAGAACGTCCATTTGCCGCGAGCCGGTTCCATGTTGCGCCTGCCCAGCAGGATTTTTCCGCCGTGCTGCACGACAACCACCGTGACCAGCTTCGGCTCCAGAAAGAGGATGAAGCCGCAGGCAGGACAGGCCGGTCGCGACACGTGGGAGACGGTTTTTTCGAGCAGCGGCGTGGCGCAGGCCGGGCAATACTTGAACTGCGAGGCCATAAGAATTACATAGTCTCCTCTACTACCGCGGCCAGGGCGCGAATGAACAACGGCGAGGTGTTCAGCGATTCGATACGCGCGAATTCGATGCCGTGTTCTTCAGCCTGGGCGCGCGCTCCGATCTCAATATCATAGAGGATTTCCAGGTGGTCGGCCAGGAATTGCACCGGCGCGATCAGCACGTGCGTGTAACCGGCGGCGCGCAGCTCCGGCATTACATCGGCAAAGTCCGGTTTGAGCCATTCTTCCGGCGTGTGACCGGCGCTCTGGTAGCAGAACATCCAGCGTTCGGGCGGCAGACCTACCATCTCCGCAACGCGCGTCGCCGTCTCCTTAAGATGGTTAATATAATCCGGCTCGTTCTCAACCACCCGTTTGGGCATGCTGTGGGCCGTCAGCAGCACCGGCACGCGCTCGCGCACACCCGGCGGGAAGCGGTCGAGCGCCTGCCGCACGCGTTCGGCCAGAGCCTGTAAGAATAAGGGCTGCAGGTGCCAATCTCCTGCTATCTTCAGTTGCAGATCATCGCGGTGCAGGTTCGCGACGGCATCCTGTAATGTGCGCACATAGCCGCTCATGATAATGGGCGAATATTGCGGGGACATGATGATGCCCACCAGCTCCTGCGCGCCGGCAGCCACTTCGGGCACCACCTCTGCGATGAACGGCGGCGCGAAGCGCATACCGGCGTCGACATGGAAGCGCGGGCCGTTGGGATGCTGGCGGTTCAATTCCTCCTGGAGCGCTGCCGCCTGCTCGCGCGTGATGCGCAGCAGCGGCGAACCTCCAATCAGATCATAGCGGCGGCGGAATTCCGCGATCAACGCTTCATCGGGAGCGCGTCCACCGCGCACGTTTTGCAGGTAGACGGGAATATCGTCAAGCGTCGCCGGAGAACCATAGGTCATCAGGATAACCCCGACACGAGAAATGCTCATTGTTCTTGATCCTTCTTAGCGCTGTGTGGCCTGGTGAACGGCGTCGACCAGCCTGCGCAGCATCTCTGGTGGTGTAGGAGCCAGCACGCCATGACCAAGGTTGAAGATGTGCCCGGGCCGGTTGGCGGCGCGCCTCAGTACATCGTGCATGCCCTGCTCGATCACATGCCAGGGGGTCAGCAGCAGCGTGGGATCGAGATTGCCCTGAATGCCACGGTCATAGCCGATGCGCTGCCAGGCATCGTCAAGATCGACACGCCAATCGACGCTGATAACATCTCCCCCGGCCTCGGCCATTAACTCCAGCAGGCTGGCCGCGCCGGTGCCAAAGTGAATAGAGGGCGTGCCCGTTTGTTGTACAGACTCGAAGATGCGTTTTGAATAGGGCTGCACGAAGCGGCGATAAACGCTGGGGCTAAGTGAGCCAACCCAGCTATCAAATAGTTGCACCACGTCGACGCCCGCGCCGATCTGCGCGAGCAGATAGCGAGAGACGACCTCGGTCAATTTATTCATCAAAGCGTGCCAGACCTCCGGCTGCCCGTACATCAACGATTTAGCGAGGGCATAATCGCGCGATGGGCGCCCCTCGATCATGTAGCAGGCGAGCGTGAATGGAGCGCCGGAGAAGCCGATCACGGCCTGTTTGCCCGCTAATTCGTGCTTCACAAGCCGGATGGCCTCCATCACAAACGGCGTGGATTCCTCGGCATCAATGACGCGCAGGGCCTCCACATCCTGCATGCTGCGCACCGGATTATGGATGATCGGCCCGATCTCCGGCTCAATCTCAAAAGAGATGCCCATGCGCTCTAGCGGCAACATGATATCGGCGTAAAGCACGGCGGCATCGACGCCAAATTCATGCACCGGCATCAACGTGACCTGGGCGCACAGTTCGGGCGTTTTGGCCATGGTGAGGATATCGTAGCGTTTGCGCAGTTCGCGGTACTCCGCGAGGCAGCGCCCCGCCTGGCGCATGAACCATATGGGCGTGGCGTCTGGCTGCCGGTGATGGCAGGCATCTAGAAAACGCGCTACTCCGCTGTGTTGCGATACAACAGATGATAGTGTATTTGATTGCATTCTGTTTCCTTTTTCAATCTGGTTTCACCGATAATCGGAAGCGAAAAGCGATGGGACAAAGCGACCTTTTCGCCTTTATATAATAGCGCGGCCTTCTTTTTATGGCAACAAAAATCTATGTAAATCTTCATGAGGTGGGAAGAATTTCTCAATTTCTTAGATTTCGCGGAAAATGCTATGCTGGTTATGAACCGGCATGGTATACCGAGAGATTGGCGAAGCTGGCCTCACCACTGGTATCCGGGCTGAGCGTGCCGGCGACGAAACCCATCTGGCCCGAAGTGTAGGTGGTATCGTGTGCCTCGCCCACAAAGGTTCCGTTGATGAAGAGTTTGAAGTCACTGCCGCTGGCAATGATGAGCAGGGTATTTTTTTGCCCGCCCGGCGCGATGGCATTACTCGCTGTATTCTTGATGAGATAGACGTATTGAGCGCCGGCGCCCGCGTCATGGCGGCGGAAGAAGAACTCACCCTTATTATTGATTTCGAAATCGTAGAACTGATCGGCATTGGCGCGGAAAATCAATCCTGCATCGCTGCCGGAAAGCAAGGAAACATTTACCTGTATGGCTACATTGTCGAAGGTCTGTCCATTGAGTTCGCATGGCTGCAGGTAATTTGCCGACGTGACAACCACATGATATGTACCCTGACGGAAGATGCAGTTGGTGCCATCATTGGGCCAGTTGTCGCTAGAATTGCCGCTCAAATTATCTTTCAGCAGCGGAACGGTACTCGTAATCGCTGTCGCTGTGGCATCAGCTGCCTGCTGTGTAGCCTGAAGATCAGGGGTGGATGCTGGTTGAGTAGCGGCGGTGGTTGAAGTAGCAGCAGTTCCAGGCGTGGTGACAATCGCTGTTGCGGATTGGGGCGTTGTGCCCAGCAATGTACCCGATTGCGAGGCAGGTGTGTGGTTAACGATGGCAAAGACGACCAGCGCAATGATGAACAACAACACGCAGACTCCCATCAGCCCGGTAATCAAGAAACCGTTCCTTGGGCTGCGTCTGCGGCGTCGACGTGCCACTGCCGGACGCTGTATGGGGTAAGCGGGAGTCGATGGGGAGCGCTCTGGTGTTGATACAGGTTCAGAAAATCGTCCGCGGTTCGATCTACCTCGCGCGGTCACTACAGGTGGGTTTGTGCGGGATCTCAATTCGCCGCGCCCGCCCCTTCTGAAGGAGCGCCGGTTGCCAGAACTTCTTCTCTCAACCTGGGGAATCGCGGTAGGCTCTGCGACCGGGTCAGAGGGCAAGACAATCTGTGCTTCCTGTACCGGCAGGAAAGGAGGTGTCTCAGCAAGTATTGGAGGCGTTTCTGAATATACGGGCGGCATAGGCTCTTCCAGGTCGTTCATCTCGTAAAAAGGAGGCTGTTCTGCGATGGAAGTGGAGGTCGCGAGCGCCTCTGTGTAAGCCTCGGCCAGTTCCGTTGCCGTCTGGTAGCGATAGGTAGGGTCCTTATCCAACGCGCGCAGGATGACTTGCTCGACAGCGGGAGGGATGGCAGGATTGATATAAGAGGGAGGAACCGGCTCTTCGTGCAGCTGTTTCATGTAGACTGCCATGGGCGTTGGGCCATCGAATGGCAGCTGGCCGGTCGCCATTTGATAGAGCAGCACGCCCAGCGCGTAGATATCGCTGCTGGAGGTGGCAGGGCCTTCCGCCAGTTCAGGGGCCATATACTCAGGGGTTCCCAGGAGCGTTCCCAATTGTGTCAGATCGTTGGCCCCACTTACTGACTTTGCCAGTCCAAAATCGGCCAGGTATGCGTAGTGATCATCGCGCAGCAGGATATTCGAGGGTTTGATGTCGCGGTGTACGATGCCGTTGTCATGAGCGCATTGCAGGGCAGCGGCGATCTGTTGCAGCAATTCAGCGGTCTCTTCCAGCGTCAAATCGCCGCGCTCCAATCGTTCGCGCAAGGTATCATGATCGATGTAGGGCATTACCAGGTAATGCCACGGCCCTTGCTCCCCGGAATCAAAAGCGGGCAAGATATGCTCATGGGTCAACTTTCCGATGGCCCTGGCCTCGCGTTTGAAACGCTCGATATATTCCGAATGGCTGCTGCTTACCACCTTAATCGCCACATTGCGATCCAGGTCTTCATCGTAGGCAAGATAGACCTCAGACATTCCGCCCTGGCCTAATTTTTGCTTCAGGCGATAGCGACCTAAAGTGGTTCCCTCTAATCCGGGCATAGTTTTATCATTTCTGCCATTGAACCTGCTACGCCGACTGCTACTAGCAGGCGAGGACAGGCACAAGGCGCTGTCTCTACAGGGCTCCAGGCAGTATAATCACCCCTGGAGACCGATGTCAACCTCTACATTCTACAGCCACGTCCATCTAATGGTCAGCGTGTCCGTGTTTATGTCCATGTCCGTGCCCATGACCGGGGCCTTTCGGATGGTGCTGCTCAGGTGGTTCAGGTGGCTGCCCTGGAGCACCCGTAGGACCATGGGCGGTGGGCGTTGAAGTCTTCACCGGCGCCGGTGTCGGTGTGGGAGACGCAGTAGGCGAAAATGGACGCACCGGTTGCAGGGCGGCAGCTCCAAAACCATCACTCGCGCCTGCCACGATTGGCGCCGTTATTCCATTCCGTCCCAGCATGATACCCAGCGTTAACGGTGTCACCAGCAGCATTAGCACGGCCATACAAGCAATACATCCCATGCGCACTTTACCTGGCCTGTGTTCCCTGGATGCTCTGCGGAGCCGCTCCAGTCCTTCCGGCATCTTGAACGCTACCGGCGGGTATATCTCGCTAGTTTTCCTTACCTCAACGTGTACCGGGGCAAGATTTTCCGCTACTGCATCGAGGCCATCATCTGTGGGAACCTCTCCCAATGTCAACGCCCGTTGATAGGCCCGCGCCATTTCTCGCGCCGTTTGAAAGCGACGCCGTGGGTCTTTCTCTAGCGCACGTAAAATGACCTGTTCCACCGCATACGGAATAGCAGGGTTGAGCTGCGAAGGTGGTGCAGGTGGCAGGTGCAGGTGTTTCCAGCAAATAGAAAGCGGCGTACTGCCCCGGAAAGGCAGCTGTCCCGTAAGTGCCTGGTAGAGTACGATGCCAAGGGCATAGATATCGCTGCTGGCGCTTTCGGGTTTCTCCGTCAACTCGGGCGCCATATATTCGGGGGTTCCCACCAGGCAGCCGGTTTGTGTGATATCGCTACCCTCTTCAATTGCCTTTGCCAGGCCAAAATCGGCCAGGTAGAACGACTCTCCATACTCACCGTCAAGCAGGATGTTCGAGGGTTTAATGTCGCGATGCACAATGCCATGCTCGTGCGCGAACTGCAAGGCACCTGCTACCTGCTCGAGCATCTGACCGGCTTCTTCAGGCGTCAGGAGCCTGCCCGCTAAGCGCTCGCGTAATGTTCCCTGGCTCATATATGGCATCACCAGGTAATACCATCCGTCGCATTCACCGTGATTCCAGGTAGGTAAAATATGTGGATGCGCCAGGGCGCTCAGCACTCGCACCTCGCGCTTCAGGCGCTTAAAGCAATCGGAATCGTCTCCTGGAACTAATTTGATAGCCACCTCGCGCTGCATTTCGAGATCAAAAGCCAGGTAGACTTCGGACATTCCCCCACGGCGCAGGAGATATTGCAGTTGATAGCGATTCAGTATTGTCACCTGCGGTTGTAGCATACTCTTGGACCCCTGATAATAGGACGTACCATACCTTACAGAGTTAACACGTTCTCTTGCAAGGAATGGTGTCATACAAATTATTTAACGTATTGCTGTAGAGACAGCGGCTGGTGCCTGTCCTCGTTGGCGGTACCAGGACAGGCACCAGCCGCTGTCTCTACAGCATGTCCCGGTGCGGTTGTAAGCATTCATCATCGGCCCCGTGTGATACAATTGCTGCTATCTATGGACGCAACCTCAATCCTGGAAGGGAAAAATATATGCCGGATCGCCTTGTCTACTCCACCGATGGAGGAAGAGTTGATACCTGTCCCACCTGTGGATTGCCATATAAACGCTGCCGGTGTGATCAAACGACGCCAGTGGCCTCTTTAAAGAAAAGCGATGGCATTGTGCGCGTAATGCGGGATCGCAAAGGACGCGGTGGCAAAACTGTGACGGTCATTACAGGTGTACCTGCCAGCGGCGAAGCTCTGGCAGCCCTGGCACAACAACTGAAAAAACTCTGCGGCTCCGGTGGAACGGTTAAAGATGGAAATATCGAAATCCAGGGCGATCATTGTGATAAAGTGATCGCGAAAATGACCGCTCTGGGATATAAGGTCAAACGTGCCGGGGGATGAAATCTCTCCTCTCCATTTCCGCTTTCTTATTGTCAAGTTGGAATAGCCACGTAATCGGGTAATCCTGGTTAATCTTCCGTAGGGACAGCGTCTGGTGCCTGCCCTCGTCGGGGGTTCCAGGACAGGCAAAGGCGCTGTCCCCAGGGGAATTCCCTCAGTATCGAGAGGATAGAGAGATGAACATTCATGAACAACTTGAAAAAATATTGGCGGATTTAGGAGTTGAGATGGATTACGCAGAGCGCGAGCACCCAGAACACCCGGACGAACACTCCGTTCCAGAAGTCTCGATTTTTCAATCTTCACGCGATCATTACGGCGTGTTCTATCGCCTGGACATCATTGACCACGTGCCGCAATTGCGTATTATGGTGCCGATTGAAAATGGCCTGCTGAAAGTGGAGATTTATCTGGTACGATTCAGCGCGCAGACGCCATTCCATAGCTGGTTTTCCGGCATTGGCGCCTATCATGGCAGTTCCGCCTACGAACAGGGGCGCGAGGCGGCGCTCCAGCATCTCCTGTACGCGGCTGCCGAGGTGATGAAGCAGCTTTTCTGGTCAGGTGATCTAGAAAGTATGTGCTTCCCAAAGGAAATCGATGTGCAGCGGCTGCTCTAAAGCGTAATCCGGTTAGGATAATTGCATGAACAAGGCCAGGACATGCCCTCGGGCATGTCCTGGCCTTGTTCATGCAATTATCCTAGCTGATATACTCCTCTTTGACCTCTTTGCGGTACTCCTTCATTAGCTTGCGTACCTTGGGGTCGATTACGTACTGGCAATAGGGCTGGTAGCCGTTCCGGTCGTAATACTCGCGGTGGTAGTCTTCAGCAGGGTAGAAGTTGGTGAATGGGCTGATCTCCGTCACAACCGGCCTTTTATACGCGCCCGATTTTTCTAACGCTTCCTTCGATGCCAGCGCAACCTGTTTTTGCTCCTCGTTCGCGTAGAAGATGGCCGAGCGATATTGCGTACCGATATCGTTGCCCTGCCGGTTCAGTGTTGTGGGATCGTGGAGGTGCCAGAAGATTTCCAGCAGCGTTTCAAGAGAAATGATGGATGGATCATACGTCACTTGAATGGCTTCCGCTGCCCCTGTTCTCCCCGAACATACTTCCTCATACGATGGGTTTTTCACCTGCGATGCCGCATATCCAGGAATCACGGATGTGACCCCCTTGAGCCGCTCAAAGACTGCTTCGGTACACCAGAAGCATCCCCCGGCCAGCGTGATCGTATCTAACTGGGACATCTATAACCTCAACTTTCTTGTTGTATGCCTGTCCTGGTAACTGTATGATGAAACAAGATGACACCGCAAATTATTCTTTACCAGTTCATTCCAGTTCAACTGGAGAATACATAGGCAGTTCTGAGGAAACAACGTTCTGAATAACTTGTTCCTCAGGCTGCGCAAGAATAATCTGCTTACGCTCGGATGTGCGTATCAGCCTGACGCCAATAACAACATAGAAGACGCACAATATTCCGAAGATAAACAGGGGCAGGCGGAAGTTGAAGGCGTAGAGAGGAGCGGACGCGGCTGCGCCAATAAAAGCGCCTATTGAGCTAGATGTGGCGTACATACCCTGCACCCTGGTGCGAAAGTTGCTCCCCGACGACGCTGCAACATGCGAGTCGAGGGAGGGCTGTATGAAAGCATACACCGCGCCATGCACGCCATATAGCACTACAACGGTCAGCGCGATACTGGCTGAGGCATAGGCGAGATAGATCGGTATCTGCGCAAGCCCGAAAATGAGGATCAACCACGAACGAGGCCAGCGGTCGGCAACGCGACCACCAAGCGGCGCCAGCAGCGCGTTGGGCACAGACCACGCCATAAACGCGAAGCCGATGACGGCGACGGATGCTCCCAGGTGATCGTGCATCCACAATGGAAAAAGCGTGATCTCGAAACCCATGTAGAGGAAGTTGCCGAAAGCAATCAGGTACGCGCCTATGAGAGCAGGCGTGAATAACATCTTGTATGAGGTGGTCGTCGTTATCCTCTCAACGATTTTCTTCTGTTGCCGCTGCGTATGAATTAAAGTCAGCAGCAGCACGATGGCGATGAGACGAAAAATAATGGCGACGACAAAGGTGCTCGTGTAGCCCGTCACGGCCAGGATGCCCCCGATGCCGGGACCCAGTAGAAAGCCGATGTTGAAGAAAGCCCCAAATAGTCCAAATGCCTCGCCTTGCTGCTCTACTGATACCGTCTCAGTAATCATCGCGCGGGCGCATGGTAGCATACCAGCAGCTGCGATGCCCTCGAAAAATCGCAGTACGATGAACATCACCGGGTCCGTCACATACAGGTAGAGGCCGGTTAGCATAGCTTGCGCCAGCAGGCTCAATATAAGAATCTGCTTGCGTTCCCAGCGATCACCCAGCCAGCCGATAGGGTACTGAAACGCAAAGGTCGAGATCAGGTAGACCGACCCCATCAGGCTGATGAGGGCGAGCGATGCTCCACGTGACTCAGTATAAAGAACGCGCACGGTTCCTACCATGCCGCTGCCGGTATAGGCCGCGAACACTGTCAGCGAAACGGCCAGCAGCGTGCGATTGCGCAGCGCTTTGAACATATCCATTTAGATCCGCCCTGACACTATACTGAGGAGAATAACCAGCAGGCAAAGCAGGCTTCCTAAGATGAGTATGGGCAGGCTTATCCCAATAGCCATGCCGAAGAGCGGCATCAAGATGCATAGCAGGAAGAGCGATAGGGTCAGGCGGCGACCAAACGCGGCAGATCTTATTTGCGTTCTGAAGCCAGGATGTCCATGCAAAGCGCCTGACCTGGCGAAAAGAGGAAATAAGAATCCTTTATCTTCCCTGGGGTCGTTCCAATATCCAGACCCGTATGTGAGAGCGAGAGGAGCATGATGTATGACATCACGTTCCAGGCTTTCGCGTTGCTGCCTCGCCAAATCCTGTAGTAATAATGGAGACATCGCTCACCGGTCCCTTTCTAGCAATAGGTAAGAATTATCTCATTACCGGCCTTTCAGGTAAGCATCTAGCAGGTCACCGACTTCGGATAACATGTTGTGACGCAGGCTGTACTGCGATTCGTTGGGGCGTGCCAGCACCAGCCCTGCCGTGCGCAATGTCGCAAGGTGATGATGCATGGTGGTTTTGGCAACACCGAACTCATCGGCCATTTCCTGCAACGAATAGCTGCGCGTCATCAACATTTTGAGGATGCGCAGCCGCCGCTCGTCGGCCAGCGCCTTGTATATTCTGACCAGCCGGGCCGGAGGGATGGCGCTGTCCTTTGTCATGCTCTCATCGGCAACCGGGTAGCAAAAGATTTTCATATCCTGGTATTCCGAAAACATATTCCAGGGGCGTTCGATATAGCTGGGAACGAGCAGCACGCGCCGCAGCCACGGCTCAGGCACGAATTCCAGCCCGTTGGTAGCGGTTTCTACCAGGCGCTCCAAGGGCACCGTGGCCTGCAAAGCCTGCTTTGCCTCTGCATCGCGTTGAAGGATTGGCAGCACCTGTGTTTCCATCTCGCAAAAGACCCGTTCGTACCATTGCGCGAAGATATCGAGAAACGCGTTTTTCATCGTTTCCGGCTCGATAGAAAAGATATAACGCAGCGTTTCCTGCCAGTTCGTATCTTCACGAAACGAGGTCTGAAGAAATTGCCGCTGTGCCTCAGTATCGCCCTCAGCTGCTTGCAGGATGACATCCAGCGGTGTGGTTCGACGCGAGCGCCGCTGGTAATAGCCGATCATGTGCAGGCGCAGTTCCAGGGCATCGGTGGCTCTCACATGCTCAATGAATGTGGGAACATCCTTTGGCGGTGCGCACTCATATGCCAGGCCCAGCAGGTTGATCCAGCCCCGGTCGCTACAGCAACCTAAACGCTCAATGGCGCTCACTAACTGCGGAGAAACTTTAGCCCGCGCAGTCTCAAACCACTCGTTTCCTATCTCATAGGGATACTGTTCGCGATCATCGTTCCAGATCATCATGCTGATCAGGAATTCATAGGCCAGGCCAAAGTCTATTTCTATGCTGGGAGTCCATTTTCCCGGAATGTCACGAACGGCCATCTGTTTACCTCAAGCATGTGTTCGATATTTTTCGTGCGAACAACGTGTTCGTTCGATATTTTTCGTATAAGGGAAGTGTAACTGAAGGATGGGTGCTTGTCAAGGAAAGTGTCCCTGGTGATTACCCATGAGTGTGCGAGAGATTCTTCGCTGCGCTCAGCATGACAGGCCCCGGAGACAGCCAGGTGTCTCCGGGGCCTGTCATGCTGAGCGCAGCGAAGAATCCGCGGTACAATGGCTTCCGTCATTGCGCGGGTGCGTCGCCCAGCATGTCATTCTGAGAGAAGCGAAGAATCTGTGCTGTAGTGGGGCATGTCCCGTACAAACCGGCCTGGGAGAACAACGGCAATTTCTTCTTTCAGTCGCTGGGCCAGGGAAAGGCCATCCTGAATGGCGACTTTGGTGGCTTGCTTCCTTCGGAGATCGACCCGTTCATCGACAAGCTCCTCGCGGGAGGTCTTGTCTTCCAGGCCCTTCACCAGCACTTCTACGACCTTACTCCCCAGGTATACTTCATTCATTTTCGCGGAATTGGCGACCCGCTCCAACTCGCGAAGGCAGCGATTGTGGCGGTGAAAGTCACCGGCACTCCTTTGCCTCAGACTGCTCCCTCCCACCCCAAAACGCCATTGCCTGCTGATGAATTGGGCCAAATCCTTGGCGGTTCGCCTACTATAGGCGCGTCAGGGGTGGTCACTATCATGGTTCCGCGCCGGGATACGATTGTTCTGGGTGGCGTCCAGATCAATCCTTTCCTGAATATAGCCACGACGATCTCTTTTTTACCGCTCGGCAAAGGCCAGCAGGCGGTTGCGGCCCCCGACTTTTCCATGATCGCCTCCGAGGTTCAGAACGTGGTGGGAGTCATGCGCAAGCAGGGATGGGAGATCGGCTGCCTCTACAATCAGGAGACTGACGAGCACCCACAGCTCTATTTCTCACACAACGCGAAGATTGGCGATGCCGTCACGCTGGCCCATGAGATTCGTAAGGGCCTCGATCAGACAAATTCGAAGGGTTCTCCTTCCTGAGTGCGTACCTGAATACGGCGCCTGTCGCACTCGTAGTTCAGTATAGATACGATGCCGCTGATAGCCGTTTCCACCGGACGATTCAGCGGCATCGGGGCCTTCATTTCTTGTGTTAAGCAGTGGTGTGTCTTCTTGTGAGCGAGTTGGGAATAAAGCCATAGCAAATTTCGCTGCTCATCTGTTATACTGCGATTGAAAAATGGATAAGCTACTTTTGATCGCAATAGAGATCAGCGAAGGAGGCAAGCCACATGCCAGCTATGCGTTCAAAGATGACCCGATCAGCAGGTTTTCTGCCCGCACTTGTACTCGTTGTAGTGCTTTTCTTTTCCTATAGTCTTCCTGTAAATGCCGCTCCTGCTAGCTCTACAGTGAAGACATCGCTGCCGCCGCCCGTTCCATGCCCTGGATGCTGGCAACCGGCTTTGAATACGAGCTGGCAGTGGCAACTATCGGGCAAGGTCGATCAGTCGTTCAATGTCGTCATGTACGATATCGATATGTTTGATAATCCGGCCAGCGTCGTGCAGTCGCTGCATGCTGCCGGGCGCATCGTGATCTGCTATATTGATGCTGGCACCTGGGAGAAGTGGCGGCCCGATGCGAAAGAGTTTCCCAAATCGGTGCTGGGCAGGCATAACGGCTGGCCGGGCGAGCGCTGGCTGGATATTCGCCAGCTTTCTATTCTGGAGCCAATCATGCAAGCCCGCATGCAGCTTTGCCAGTCCAAGGGCTTCGATGGCGTCGAGTTTGATAATGTCGATGGCTACAGCAACAAGACCGGCTTTCCTCTGACCTACCAGGATCAGCTCAATTATAACGTCTGGCTTGCCAATTCCGCGCACTCGCTGGGCCTATCGGTCGCGCTGAAAAATGATGTGGATCAGGTCAACGACCTGCTGCCCTACTTTGACTGGTCGCTCGATGAGCAGTGCTTCCAGTACAAAGAATGCGACAAGCTCTTGCCGTTCATCAAGGCCAACAAAGCAGTAATGGAAGTCGAATACAAGTTGAATCCGTCGCAGTTTTGCCCAGAAGCGAATGCCATGAACTTCAATTCGATGAAGAAACACCTCAATCTGGGACCGTATCGTGTGGCGTGTCGCTGAACTGGTGCCAGAGATTCTTCGCTGCGCTCAGAATGACAGGCCTGCGCGCAGGCCTGTCATTCTGAGCGCAGCGAAGAATCTCTGGCAGGCTTATGAGGAATCACCAGGTCTACTCGTTTCGCCTCAACATATGTAATCCCATGCCATTCCTGCCGGGTTCCGGCCATAGCAAAATGGAAGCGATCCGCGTTCAGCACCTTTTCGATATCTTCAAAAGGGAAATCTTGCTCATTTCCCTGTTCCCACTGCGGAAAACGCCCCTGGCGCAAACGCGCGATTCTGTCCGCCAGCAGTTGTGGGGCATCCTCGCGACCAGTAATCAGCGCTTCCAGGTAATCGGCGCAGAAATCATCCTCAGTTTCAGGAAATGTCTCGTCCGGTCTCCCTGTGGGCAGCAGGGTGATAGGTTCGCCCGTCTCAGCCGCCAGCATGGAAGCGTAGTGAGCGGTGGCCGTGGCGTTGACCAGCGAACAGATCAGCAGGTAGCGTGAATGGGCAGCGTTGACCGCCCCCTGCGTTCCCGCTCCGGTACGCTGGATGAGCAGGCGACCCGCGACCGGAGCCTTTGCCATCAGCGCGGGTGAATTATTGAAATCAAAGCCCGGAATCAATCGCCCGCCGATCTCCCCTGCCAGCAGAGCTTCCGGCTCTCTCCCACGCAATGCAAATGCCTCGTCCGTGGTGCGCACAAGCCAGATGCGGCTCGCTCCACCCGCGAACGCATAGGCGGCTACTGTGAAAGCGCGAATCACATCGATAACGATGGTAACACCGTGTGCCTCTCCTGCACGAAGAAAGCCCGCGCGCAAGATGTGGATATGCTTCACGCTTACAGGATGCTCTTGTTGAGTGTGGCCAGGAACTCCATGTTGTTGCTTGTCTTCGACATATGTTGTAGCAGCGCCTCCATTGCCTCCATACCGCGTTGATCGGCCAGCGTTGAGAACATGCGGCGCATGACGACCACTGCGCGCAGCGTTTTGTCGTCGAGCAGCAATTCTTCGCGGCGCGTGCTGGAAAGCGAGATGTCGATGGCGGGGAAGACACGGCGCTCGGCCAGCTTGCGGTTGAGCAGCAGTTCCATGTTGCCGGTGCCTTTAAATTCTTCGTAGATCACATCATCCATGCGGCTGCCCGTATCCACTAGCGCGGTCGCGATGATCGTCAGGCTGCCGCCCTCTTCGATCTTACGCGCGGCGCCAAAAAAGCGCTTGGGTGGGAAGAGCGCGCTTGGATCAAGACCGCCGGAGAGCGTGCGACCGCTGGGCTGCACGGCCAGGTTATAGGCGCGGCTCAGGCGCGTAATGCTATCGAGGAGTACGACTACGTCGCGCCCGCCTTCGACCAGGCGTTTGGCGCGCTCCAGCACCATCTCGGCAACACGTGTATGCGCCTCGGTTGGCTCGTCGAATGTGGAACTGATGACCTCGGCCTTGACCGAGCGTTTCATGTCGGTGACTTCTTCTGGACGCTCGCCGATGAGCGCGATCATGAGATGGACATCGTTGTAGTTTTCGGTAATGGAGTTGGCGATGGATTTGAGGAGCATCGTCTTGCCGGCTTTGGGGGGAGAAACGATCAAACCGCGTTGTCCGCGCCCGATAGGAGCGACGAGATTGATGATACGCCCGGAGATGTTCGAGGGACCCGTCTCGAGATTGAACATTTCGCGTGGAAAGATCGGCGTTAAGACATCAAAATGCGGGCGGCGCTTGGCAATTTCGGGATCGACTCCATTGATAGCCTCGACGCGCAAGAGACCGTAGTATTTTTCGTTGTCCTTGGGCGGTCGAACCTGGCCGGAGACCATGTCACCTGTGCGCAGGCCGAAGCGGCGAATTTGTGATTGTGAGACGTAGACATCCATGTTGCCGGGTAGGAAGCGTTCCTGTCGCAGGAAGCCAAATCCATCTTCAACGATTTCCAGAACCCCCGCGCTGAAAATGTTGCCTTGTTGTTCGGTATGGGCCTGGAGAAGTCGGAAGACGAGGTCTTGTTTTTTGAGGGTGGTGTAACCGGAGAGTTCGAGGTCGCGAGCGATGTCGCGCAGCTCCGTTATGGTTTTGGTTTCTAGTTCGGCAATATTCACGTTGTTCTAGGGCGGGGCGAATCCACAACCGTGGGAAGTATGGAAAGTGACACGCCCTTTCTCCTTTCTTTGATGAACCTGGAATTTAATGGAAAATACGCGGCTGTTTACAACAACACTACATTACAGAAAGACCTGCGGAACTTTGGAATGGCGCGATACATACCTCAGGAGCTAGCAGGAATATATCATACGTAAAGGCAGATGTCAAGAGCTTTTCCTGTATTCCGGCCATCTGGAAATAATACGAATGATCGTGTACGTGGGTTACCAGCAGCGCGTGGTAGTTAGAAGCGTCGCACCCAGGCGCGAGAGATTGAAACGCGCCTCGCATCGCTCCTCTGAGGCCCTTATGCCCCACCCGTCATCAACCCGGGGGATTCCTTCCGGCCAGACCCACGTTCAATATCATAGAACGCGAACCAGTATTTGTCAATCCATTCATCACATTGATGGGCCAATTCTCCTAAGCCGCGCTTTTCAAGTTCGCGATTCACAATGTTATTGGCATGCGGGTGCTTATGGATACGCGGCAAAGGCGAGCCAAACCCGTGCGCATAATGCGTCAGTTCGTGCGCGATGGTTGTAATCAGCACATATTCTGGTACCTGCCGGTTGCGCAGCAAAGCATTGATGCCAATAAATGATATCGTGTTATCGAGGGAAAGCCGGATCAGGCCGAGCCGCCGTTTCCAGGGATGGCAATAGGCGATCTTCACAATATTCGCTCGCGGTACATCAAAGAAATAGTGATACCAGATTTGCTCGAGATACAAATCGAGATTTCTTTCGCATTCTGGCAGGCGTTCCGGCTCAGGGATTGTAGGGACAGCACCTTGTGCCTGTCCTGATTCTACTAGCATGGATTTCTGGACTCCTGGCAAAAAAATGTAGGGACAGTGCTTTGTGCCTGTCCTCGTCACCTGTGCAGGTTTTAAGGAAAGAACGCCCGTCCCTACAGGGTAAACCCTTGTAGTTGCTCCGGTTCCTGACTGGCAGTCGTCAAGTTCCTTGTGAGTCCAGTATACAGAGGGGCATAAAATAAGGGGTAGGGGCCGGTTCACCGTACACATCGCCGATTGATCGGCCCCATGCCTATTACCAGTGTATTTCGTCAAACTGCATCATCGCGCCCTGGGGTGAGGACGCCCCTCATGTTAGATCTCCCCATACACGATCCTGCCCCCCAGAATCGTCGCCTGCACTCCATTCTCGGCCATTTTCTGCTGTGGCACGCTCAAAATATCCTCGTGCAAAACGACTGCATCGCCCAGTTTGCCAGGGGTTAGCGACCCCTTGTGATCCTCCTGCCCGGCAGCATAGGCCGCGCCCATCGTGTAATCCCAGAGCGCCTGTGCCACCGGCAAGGCCTGATCGGGCAGCCAGGGCGGACGCTGTGGCGTAGCGGTGTCGTTGCGCATGGTGGCGGCATAGAGGATGCGAATTGGATCAAATGTCTCGACAGGTGCGTCGGAGCCGAGCGCGAGCGGGATGCCCATCTGCTGCATGGTGTGGTAGGCGTAGGCGTGGCGAGAGCGCCTGCCCCAGTAGCGTTCGGCGATATCGCGGTCCGCGACGGCATGGAATGGCTGCACTGAGGCCACTACGCCGAGCCGCTTCATACGCTCAAGGTCCTCGGACGTAATTAATTGCACGTGTTCCAACCGGTAGCGCAAGCGCCTCGTCCTACCCCCGGACGACGAACCAATCCCCGGTCCCTGTAGGGGCCGATTGATCGCGCCCAGCGCCGATTGATCGGCCAACAATCGTTGCGCGTATTCGATGGAATTCAGCGCCACATGGGCCGCGCGATCACCGATGGCGTGAATGGCAATGCTAATGCCCATTTCGGCGGCGGCGCTGACCGTCTCTTTCATCTCTGCTTCCGGCAATGTCAGGATACCTTTGTTGTTGGGATTGCCCTCGAAGCCTTCGAGCATGGCCGCGGTCTGCGAGCCAAGCGTGCCATCGGCAAAGATTTTGATACCGGCAAAGCGCAGCAAATCATCGCCAAAGCCTGCCCGTAATCCTATTTCGCGCAGCTCCGGCAGCATGTGACGGGGCAAGAACATGTCCACGCGCACGCCCAGTTGTCCCTCGTCGCGCAGTTGCTGGAACAGGGTGAAGGATTCTCTAGCCTCGATATCGTGAATGCTGGTTATGCCGGAACGCTGCAAGTCTTTGATGATATTTTGCGTCAGGTGTCGAGTCAGAATGGGATCGCGTTTGTCGATAACGCGGTAGACGAGCGAGGTTGCCTCTTCTTCCTCTAGAACGCCGGTGGGTTCGCCATTGCTATCGCGCAGGATTGCTCCATTGGCCGGATCGGGTGTTGCCCTGGTGATGCCGGCTCGCTGCAAGGCCAGGGAGTTGACCCATAGCAGATGCCCATCTTTGCTCCATAGGGCGATGGGATGGGCAGGCGCGACGGCATCGAGCGAGGCGCGGCTGGGAAACTGCTGGCCGGGCCAGAGATTTTTATCCCAGCGCCCGCCCTGTATCCACTGGCCGGGTGGAGTTTGCTCTGCGCGCTGTTGCACCAGTCTTGCCACCTCTGCCTCGCTGCTCGTTCCACTGGCGTCGATGTAGTGCCTGCGATAGGCTGCCTCGATGAGGTGAATGTGGGCGTCGGTAAAGCCGGGCAGGACTATTTTGCCGCGCAGGTCTATCATTTCGCTGTCTCTGACCGCCATGCGGCGTATTTCGTCGTTGTCGCCAACGGCCAGGATGCGCCCGCTGGCGCTATCGATAGCCATGGCCTGCGCCCCCGGCTGCGCCGCATCCATCGTATAGATCGTACCGTTCAAATAAAGTATCGTCGTCATTCTAATATCCCCAGTTGCACTATCTCGAAATCAAATAGACGCTGGCGATGATCAATATTCCACCCGCGATTGTTGTGGGAAGCAGCTGATCGTGCAGCAGAAGAATTGCCAGGACGGTACCGAGCAGCGGCTGGATAAACAGCGTCGACGCGGCGGCGGAGCCATCGACGGTTGCCAGCCCCTTAAACCAGGCTAAATAGGCAATCACCGTGGACATCAGCGCCAGCCAGCCTATTCCCAGCCAGGCCGCGAGGCCTAACGGGTGCCAGCCGTTGAGCAGGATATCGCTGCCGGCAATCGGAATCCAGAAAATAGTGCTGCCCACGATGGTCGCGGCGGTGATCAATAAGGGTGAGTGCTTCACCAGCAGCGCCTTCCCACGTACAGTATAAAATGCCTCGAAGATCAATGCCAGCACAACCATCAAGTCACCCACCATGCGCAAAATACCCCCACCCGAGGGAATGTTCGGTAACGGGCTGCGCTCGACGATCAGGTAGACGCCGGCAAAGCCAAGTAGCAGCGCGATAACCGCGAGCGGCTTGAAGCGCTCGCGTAGCAATAGCCACGAGAAGATCGCCGTATACAACGATTCGCTGGTAATGAGCAGCGCGACATCTGAAGCTGTGGATAATGATAATCCGCCATACTCAAAAGTTTTATTGATGACCAATCCGATGAAAGCAAGTAGCGCCAGTTGCGGCAAATCTCTGCGGGTTAGCCGCAAATCTTTGCGCATGGCGATGAGGAACGGCAGCAGGACAATAGCGGCGATTATCATCCTGAGCGCGTTCATGACCAGAACCGAGGCATCGCGCAGGGCATATTTAGCAGCAACATAGCTGCACGCCCAGAGAATGTTGGCCAGGATGAGCAGGAGCCAGGCAAGGGTGGCGCGAGGGCGTGATTTATTCTGCGTCTTCGTCCTCGCCCGCCTCAAGAAGGTAGAGTTTTGCCTCCTCTGCTGTTTGTGCCGCAGTAAGTTTTACGATCAGGTGTCGCAAGAGTATAGGTTTATCAATGGCTTCGGCCTGCTTGCGGGCCAGACGAAGCAATTTTGGAAAGCGTTCCTGAACTATGTCCAGCAGTGTCTCGCGAATGCCCTGCAGCTGGCCCTGTTGTAAACCCTGCTGTAGGCCTTGTTGCAAGCCTTGTTGCAAGCCCTCCTCGCGAGCTTCCTTTGTCATTTCTTGATAGATAGGTGTTTCACGTAATACGTTATGCATTCTAAACCTCTCTCTCAGCCATTGCTGGTCTGCTATATTTCCCTTGCCGAACGCTAACGATACTAATGTAAACGCGGCAGGCAATGTTTCTTCCCTACCTGCCTCCTTAAGATTATTGAAAATCTCATCTGCCACTTCACGAGTCGCGCCGCCCATTGTCAGGATCATAAATGGCTGGATGCCTGGCAATCCTAGCTGCCTGAAATCATCCGGTGTCATCTTAGCTAATTCTATCACAATGAAATGAAATTCAAGCATTGGCTTTCAAATCAGTCCGCGTAGCACTTTATATTTCGTATCTCCACCAACTTCCTCAACCATCTTGAAATTGGCCCGCATCACAGGCTCGTATTTCAGAAAGCGGTTCGCGACGAGGTAGAAACGCCCGCGAGGGCGCAGCACCTGCGCGGCTTCGCGAATGAAGCGTTGCGCCGTTTCGGTGGTCTGGACGCCGCCCAGGTGGAATGGCGGGTTCGTCGCAACCAGGTCGAAGCGTTGCGAGCGAACTGCCTGGATGCCGTCGCTGGGTAGAACCTGCACGTTGGTCAGACCGCTCTGCTCCACCCTGTGTCTCGCCACATCTACCGCGGCCAGGCTTGTGTCGACCATCGTCACCTGCCCCTTCCTGGCTAAATGCGCGATATGCATGCCGATGTACCCGGCCCCGCAGCCGATATCCAGGGCCACATCGGTCGCATGCACCTCTAAGGCCTCTAACAATAGACGTGTCCCCTCATCTAAATCGCCGTCCGCGAAAGGAGTAAGCATTGGCTTCACCACCTGGACCTCGCCACGGACCAGAGTTTCATCTTTGCGCGAGCAGACCACGCGCCGCCCCTTGCTGATCATCACCGTCTCAACATTGCCAAAGGATTCCTGCATGCGTTTTGTCACTGAAAGGATGCCGCGGTCCTTAGCCCCTGTGACATACAGATGTCCCCCCGGCTTCAGCGCGTACCTGGCTAGCTGCAAGCCATAGTGTATCCAGGCATTGCCCGGCTGGTAAAGGATGTTCATCACTGCTATATCGATGGTTGCCGGTGCTGCATGCACGGTGTATTCGTGAAAGGGGATGTGTTCGTATGCGCCAGGCGCATTACGCTCTCGGGACTGTTCAAAGCGCGACAGGGCAGCTAGATTATCTTCGGCAAGTATAAGTCTGCCTCTCGGAATTTGCTGGGCCGCCATTGTTACGAATTCATCTTCCGCCGAGTTCAGAATCAGTACGTGATCGTCAATAGCCAGCTGGACAGTTTCACATAATAAACAGGAATGAAATGCCGCCATACTAATTGTTTGCCTCTACATACAGGTACAGAAGTTCTTTGATATGCACTCAGTATGCCTCATATATCCCGCTTCATCAAGAGGTAAAGCGTGTCAAGCCCTGAAACATTCTCGTATAATGGTTATACAACGATAGAACATCATAGGCTGGAATGGAGTACAGGCATGGCTCTTTACGTCGATAGCGCGTTTCTCCAGGATATCACGAACGTGGTTCAGGCGGTACCCCTGGCGGGCGTAACCACCAACCCGACTATTTTGTTGCAGGCGCGCGAGCGCGGCCAGGAATTAAGTCCCCAGCGCGTCCTCAACGAATTGCTGCATCTAATGGATGGCGCGATCTTTATACAGCCGGGCGCGACTACAGACGAGGATATGTATCAGGAGGCCCTGACATATATCCAGGCTAACCCAGGTCGTGTCATTCCCAAGATTCCGATGACTTTTACTGGTATGCGCGTGGCGCAGCGTTTGAAGCGCCAGCAGCATCGTATAGCGTTTACGGCCGTCACATCGGTTGCGCAGGCGTATAGCGCGGCCATGGCCGGAGCCGATTACGTTATACCATATTATGGGCGTATGGAACGTTCGGGCATTGACGCAAGCGAGCGCATCTCTGAAATAGCCGGTGTGCTGCACAACGCCGGTCTTCCCACGCGCATTCTGGTTGCCAGCATCAAATCGGGAGATGATGCCGCTCGCGCTCTACTTGCCGGGGCGGATGATTTAACCATCGCACCTCAAGTGCTGCTAAACATGATCACAGATCCCCTGACCGAAGAGGCCATCGAGCGATTTTCCCAGGATTGGCAAAAAATGAATAAACTGTAATGTTTTTAAATTGATCAGTTGATCGAAATATGAAAAATTTGTCATACTTCACTTATCCCTTTTCATAGGTTCGTCAGGTTGACATGGTATAGTATGTCCTGTAACAAGCGAATGGGGATTTTCAAGTGACAACAGACAAAAGGCGGGGAGAAGCTCAGGATAGTATGCCAGGGGAAGATAGTTTAGGGAGGGGATTTTTAGGCATCCTGGGAGTAGTGGTAAAGTGGTAGGGGGAAAAGCCTAGAGGAATTGTTGTCAGATGTAGCGGTATTTGTGGTGGCCAGGTGGTAGGGTGGAAGCCTGAAGGGTGAGTTCCTTCAGGCTTTTTCTTGTTGTATACTTCTTTTAGATAGAAGAATATGTAGGAAGGAGTAATCGCCATGGTCTATCGCAGCAACAACTTGTATGCGGCTCTCGGTGTTCTATTCTTCCTCATTGGCGCTTTCATTATCCTGGGTAGCTTCGCGCTTGCGGCAGGGGTGGATTTTCAGACCGCGTACATAGTGATCGGCATGTTTGTCTTCGTTATATCCTTTTCGTACTTTAGCCTGAGCCGGCGCGAGAATAAAGGCGCGACCGACTGAAACAGAACATGACGTCACAAATGTACATGGTCAGAGGGTTGCGCCGGGCGGAATTCGGTACCCGTATTGATATACACCAGAACCTGGTCCTGGATATGCACAATCATGTCCGGCTTGCCATCGCCATTCACATCGCGGAATTCACCCGTAATGGGGGTTAAATCCTGCCCATCGCCAAACAAGGTGGGGCCGATATAGATATGCGCGTGCGTGGCGTCCCCGCCGGGAAATTCGATGATTTCAACATGGCGGTTCAGGTTAAGAAAGATAAAGTGCGATGGGTTCGCGGAACCATCGTTGTGCCCTACGGCCGCGTCAACCTGGAAAGTGCGAGGCCGACCATAGGTTACATCATCCTGATGAATTTGCCACCATGTACCGAACGAGCTTAAGAGATACGCCAGCAGGGCCATAAGCAGCATTCCGATGATAAGAGCTACCAGGGGGAAACGACGAATTACGCTTCGATACCTCCAGCTTGCCCTTGGAGGAGGAACGGAGGTCCGGGGGGCAGTTGTCTTGGGGCCAATCGCCTGCGAAATCATGCCCGTGCTGGTGGTCGCGTTCGCGCTGGAGCGCCGCTTCTGGATGAACGGAGCCTTTTGAATATCTGTATCTTCTAGCGTGTCATGCTCTACAGGTTGTATGTACCTGCGGGCGCTGCTAGGAGGCCGTGTTTGATAGATAGAGTCATCTTCTTCTTCGTCAAAATCTACCGGTGCGAGCTGTTTTTTAGCCTGTGTTGCCCCCATAGGAATACCTCCTTTTTAAGAAACTCTGTTCCACATGCGTAATAGTAGCAGAACAAATATTCTATGTCAAGGGGTTTTTGGAACAAAATTTCAAGTCGCAGAAAAACTGGTCGAAAGGTAATCTAGATCGATTTTGAGGCAAGCCTGGAGCGGCACTTTGTTCTTTTGCCCGGTTAGACCAGGCTAATCAGTACCTTTACCTGAGTTTCTTAGAAAAAACGGGTCTATGGAGATAAGGCCGGCAAGGCTTTTGTGCATGTGAAAGGCTCAGAGGAGATGACGATGGCAAACGACTCCGTGCAGTCTCGCGTCAAGAAACTGCTATAGACTGAGCCGGTTCAACGTGTCACAGGTACTTATCTCCAATAACCCGAAGTGTAGTAAGTTGATTGACTAACTCAACTTACTACACAAGTATACCTTTTGGTATAGTTGTTTGTCAAGAAAAAAGTACTACCTGGTTCTCCGTCCATAGGGGATGTAGGGGCCAGGAAATGCAGTTTGATGAAACATCGTAGGAATTGATGCGGGGCCGATCAATCGCCGATGGGCGCGATGAATCGGCCCCTAGATGCCTATGCATTTGCACCAGACATATTCAGGTTTGGTCACTATACACTCCCCGCGGAGAAGCGGCAGGAACCGGGCCTTTGCCCGACACCCCGTTGGAGATTGAAACTAGAAGTTCTGCGCGCTTCTCCCGCAAGTGGAGCGCGATCCGGGTGGGATCGTCCTTTTGCAGCGCCATCTGTTTCAGTTCAGCAAGGACCCTGCTCCATTGCTCGCGTGCAGGTAGATAGCGACTATCACGACCGATCAGTTCCTCGAAGATGCGGCGCTCCAGTTCGTGCCAGGTCGAGCGGTCGCGCCCATCGATATCGCCGTCATCAGGAACATAGTCCTGGTCGTTGGTATTGTTGTCAATGCGCACGTGGAGAGGAGCGAAATGGTTGCGTACTATTTCCTCCATATAGTTTGTGTCAAGCGAACCGGCGTCAAAGGCCAGCGTTCCTACCAGGTTTATCTGCACCAGCGGGCGCACGGCATCCTCATCGTGGTCAGGCCCATGTCGGCGGCAATACTCATCAAGGCGCGTATAGAGTTCGCCTGGCTCTTGCAGGCCATCGACGCGCAAGTCGTGGCGTATGAATGGGCGGCGTTTGCTTACAAGGTGTGTGGCACGATGATAGCGTGCCTGCTTGTGCGGGTCGATGATGCTTTCTGGATGCTCAGTATCGATTTCGACATAATAGTAGCCGCGGTCCTCCCATGCCGATTCTTCTGCGCCGCAGGTCTCGGTCGAGCCAGGATTATACATCCAATCGTAGAATTCATACGGTTTATGTACGTGACCCAGGGCCAGGTAATCGACCTGGTGGCGCAGCGGCTCGAATTGTGCCATGGTTGGCAGCCCCTGGATGCGCGGTACGATACCGTCCAGGCCGGTATGCATCATCAGCAGGCGGTACTCGATGCCGGCGGCTTCTTCCTCGTCACGAACCGCCTCCATTGCCTTTGCCAGTCCATCCATGCTGCGCAGTGTAGCGGCGCCCTGCCAGGGTAGGCCATAAACGCGCAGGCGACCATCCAGCAGGTCTACATGGGAGCCGACCATCGTGTGAGGGTCCCAGGAAGCGAGTTGCGGGACTCCATCGCGCATACGCGGCGCGAGCAGCATCAGGTATTGCTGGTGACAGAGGAATTGCAGCCAGGAAATACCGTCGCGATAATAGCTGCGGTCATGGTTGCCCTCGATTGCCACCACGGGAATACCGCGCTCTTTGAGCTTCTTCAGCCCTTCGATAGCATGAATCAGCGTAAGCGCGTCAATGGCGCGTTTATTGAACAGGTCGCCGGCAATGACCATAAAATCGACGCGGCGATTGAGCGCGTCATCGATGATATCCCAGAATGCCCGGCTAAAATCATTGAATCGCTCGCGCACACCATATTGCTCGTAGCCGAGATGAGTATCCGCGATATGGATAAACGAGGCCCGCATCCTTCTCTCCTACCTCTATTCGAACTAAGTTCCCTGGAGCGCGATAAATCTGGCCCCTACGATGGCCCTGTCATGAGGGCACGAATGGCCGCCGCTACAAGTATTAATGCGGCAATGCTAAAAATCAGTACATCGCGCCGCTGATTCTTGCCGCCGGTGGCATAGGTAACGGCAATCGGAATGGCCAGGGCCACGATAGCACCATACACATAATGTAGATAGTACAGGCTATCACCAGGAGCGCCTGGCCTCTGGCCCAGCAGCACCAGTGTGATGCCAAGCAAAGCCTGGATCGCTGTATCGATGCCGGTGATGATGAGCATGATGCGCCATGGCCTGTTCATAGCCTTCTTCAGAAAAAAAAGGATGAAGCCCCAGATAGCGGATATTGCTCCCGTTGCCAGCACCAGCACCATATTAAGAAAGTGCAGATTAGCAATGATATCTACCATTATTGACTCCAACGCCGCAACTGATTGCGGCGTATCTATTCTCATTGTTCTCTTTCGCGGTGAAAAATGCGGAATCATTTCCGCCAGCCCTACTATAGCGCGAATATGCCCTGAAGACAAGTACGGGAACTTTTGGCGGTCGCCAGCGTCTTACCTATGAGTAAGGGAGGGGCGATCATCGAGATGCACCCCGGCAGAAACAAACAACTACGGACAAACAAAGAAAAAGGAGGAAAACGCATGTTGAAAGGGGAAAAAATACGGGCATTTCTGGTTGGAGGGGGTATCTTGCTTCTGATGGTGCTACTGAGCGCCTGTGGCTATAACGGCACTACTGTTGGCAGCCAGCCATCTACTCCGCCTACTCCGACACCTACAGCGCAGCCGCCGGTGGTGAGGAATTGCGGTATGGTGCATACAATCCGTGATCTCGTGGTACCGACTGAAGGAAGTACCGCGAAGCAAGACGAGAGTTGCTTCGCCCAGGCCTATGCAGCCTGTCATCCTGCCATATTGACCTTTTCGCAAAGCAGCCTGGACACGGGCACCATTCATAACTTCTCAATCAAGAATCAGAATGGCAAGTGTACTATAACCGATACGGTTCAGATGTATATCGCTCCCAATAAGCCGCGTACAACGGGAACATATACATGCGGCAGCGCAGCACTGAAAAATGATGGGTTGCACGTGAGCTCCTGCGGCTCTGAAGGCGATGTTTTTGTACCGGTAGCAACTGCACAGTAGCCTGTAGATAATTCACACAGTGCCGATGATGAAGTTTTACCACCAAAACCGGCAATCGGAGCGTCCCTGGTCGTGTCATTCTGAGCGCAGCGAAGAATGACACGACCAGGGACGCTTACCAATTTTGATGGCAAAACTTCATTATCGGCACTGTGTGGATGACAGAAGTCAGGAAATCCTGGCTTCCAGAGCACTCAATTGCTCTTGCAGCTTGCGGTTCTCCTCGCGCAGTCGATCCAGGTTTTGGCGCAGTTCTTTTAACTGTTCATCGCTGCTGCCACCGGAACGGAGAGCCATTATGGCAGTGCGCATATTACGCTCCCCGCGCGATTCGAGTTCGTGGCTTACGGCTCGCTCTAAGGGCGCAATGGCACGTTTATCGCCAAATGGCATCAGCGCCAGCGCTGCCACGGCTCGTACGCGCGGCCAGTTATCATGCTCAACCGCCATACACAGCGCCGTGATGGCTCGCTGGCAGGCCGTTTCACTGTAGAGGTAGCGATGCTTGCCCATGACTTCGATGGCGGAAGCCGCCGCGAGGCGCTCGGTAGGACGGCGGTGGGTATCTGCCAACCAGGAACTGAGAATTTCGACAATGCGGTCTTCGCCTGACAGCGCAAGCCCTGTGAGGATGCCTTTTTCGACCGTCGCGTTCCAGGTTGGCCGCGACAAGAGCTTTTCCAGCAGTTCAACGCTGCCAGGCGTGCGCGTCTTTCCCAGCGCCTCCGCTGCCGCGGTCTCTACAAGGTAGCTGGTATCTCCCTTTTGCAATAAAGTGCTGAGCGCCTGGGCCGAGCGCTGCGCCAGTTCCGCCTGCTCGGGCGCTTGAAACTCTCCCAGAGCGGTGGCGATGGCAGCGCGCACGCGTGAGAATTGGGCCGGATCGAGTTGTTGCAATCCTTGCAAAAGAGCATCCTGCGCCTTCGCGGTTCCAATAGCGCCCAGAGCTTTGGCGACATCCCTGCTTACAGCCCAGAATGGGTCGTGGAACAACGCTGTTGCAAGAGCAGCGATATTTTCATCGCCGCCTTTCTTGCCCAGCGCTTCGGCGGCCTCAATGCGTCCCAGGATATCGGGATCATGCGCGAGCTGGTAGCGCATCATGGAGTCAGGACGATCAAATTTCAGCGTTTTAAGCAACCAGCCGTCGGGGTCAAAACGTACCATGACCGGCTCGCGTTCCAGGGGAAAGTAGAAAGTCTGCTCGCTTTGCCCATCCTCGCCAACCACTACGCGCATCTGCACAGTGTGCGTTTGCGGTGCGCCGGTATTATTGGTGGGGTTGCCGGATGATGGGAGCGTAAAAGCAAGATCAACAGGCGTGACAAAGCAGGGTGTCAGGTCATCCACCTTTTGTACCTGTCGAATCTTTATTTTTGCCATAGAGTGTTCATTATCCCAGGCATAGCTCACCTCAAACTCTGGATAGCCGCCTGAATAGACCCATTGCTCGAAGAACCGCTCCAGGCTATGCCCGGTGACCTCTTCTATTGTGCGTTCAAGATCGGCAGTGACAACTTCGCGCTCGCGGTATCGTTCAAGGTAGGCATGGATAGCGCGGCGAAACGCGGCATCGCCCAACCGGTGGCGCAGCATGTGTAAGACCCAGGCACCCTTGTCGTACATGTGCCGGTCAAATAACTCAAATCCCTGGTCATGATAGACGTAGTAGACGATGGGACGGCGATAGTTGCGGTCCTCTCCCAGGTAGCGTTGTTTGAGATTGAGCATCGACTGCTTGAAGTAGTCATTTCCCAGGTCGTGTTCGGTCCATAGCTCCTCAAAGTAGGTGGCGAAGCCTTCGTTCAGCCAGCCACTGGCCCAATCCCGGCATGTCACCAGGTCGCCGAACCACTGGTGCGCCAGTTCGTGGGCAACAACCGCAACCGTGTTGAAGTCGAGGGCCGCGCGCTGGTCCAACAACAGCATGAAACTATGGGTAGTCGCCGATGTATGCTCCATGGCGCCGGTATAGAGTTCGACGACCGTCTGCGCGTACTTGTCATAGGGATACTCAACGCCCGTATATTCTGAAAAGAATTCCAGCATTTGCGGCGTCTTGCCCATGAGCAGCAGAGCATCGTCCTTGCGGTCAGGCCTTACGTAGTATTGAACGGGTTTGCCCCTGAAGGAATCTTCAATGACGGCAAATTCTCCCACTATCAGTGAAATCAGGTAGGCCGCGGTTGGTATGTTGTGCCGCCAATGATAGGTCTTCGTGGGTATCCCTCCCAACCGGGAATCGGCATCATTCTGCGTTACATCAAGCAAAACGCCGTTGGAGATGGTCTGGAACCGCGCTGGGACGGTGACGATGATCTCGCTGGTAGCGCGTTCGCCTGGCGCATCAAGACAGGGAAACCAGTAGCTGGCATAGCGCGGTTGCCCCATAGACCAGGCCTGGACGGGACGCGACGCATCTTCCGGTCCAGGCTTGATGAAATGCAAACCTGTACGCGGTTTTCCAGAATACCGTACGGCGATGGTAAATTCTTCACCATGATGATAGGTACGATCCAGCGTTATGGTGAGCTTTTTGCCATCGGCGTTATATTGTAAGCGCGTTCCATCCATCAAGCTGACCTGCTCGATATGCAGTTCTACGGCGTCTAATGTGATGGTCTTCAGCTCTTCATAGAGGGTAGAGAAGGTATGAAAGGCGGTCCCGCTCACCGTTTCGTTCTCGAAGTCAAGCACGATTTCGAGACGGATATGCCGGTCGTCGGCGGGCCGGTCAGGGGCATAATGCGGTCGATCTTCTGGTAGCGAGAAGGAGCGCGCCTTGACATAAGAACCGGATACATTCAGATCGTGTTCATAGAAATCGTATCCACACGTACAACTTTCCAAAGGAGACCTCCAATTACTAGCTTTTCTCAGGGGATTACTACTACTCTTAATCATAGTACGTGGGAGATTGGAGCGCAACGTTGAGGGACGCAGAGTCATTTAAAGTCAAATCTTCACGAGAACAGGACAAATTTACGCTCATGTACAAGACTTTTAGAGGCTCTGAAGAATACTGTTCGGGCGGGTTGACATCTGAGCCTATATCCTGGTAGGATTGATTACATGAAAGAAATCTGTCCTGGCTTGCCTTATGAAGGGAGTATAAAAAATGCCAGAAGAGAAGGAAGGCGAAATTACATTACCGCAACAACTGGCCGATTTCAAACGCCAAAATCCTCAAGTTGCTGAGGCGATGAAACTCTTTGGAATATCCCTGGCAAAATACCAGGAGACCTTAAACGCTTTATATGGTCCCCATATATATCAGAGCACCTCTACAACGAGCATAGATAAGCAGAATCATTAGTAGATCGTACCGTGTAGATTGGATACGTAGTAAGTAAGATGAGTAGTTGGAATAGTGTGCAAGAAGAAATAGTCAGACTTAATAGGTCTGACGCTATTGATGTTGTCCGTCGTCAAAAAATTACGGATGTTCAGAACATAACAGGTCGTTCTTTGGTTGTCTACGCAACGGACTTCATTACTCCAAACCCTCTCAAAGCTCAGTTTACTGGTAACTTGACTATTATTTCGCTAGCCGATAAAGATGGTTTTGATGAGGTGACTCGCAATCTTCCTCATGGAGCAGGCATTGATATCCTCCTGCATAGTCCAGGAGGATCGGCAGAAGCAACAGAATCAATAGTAGCTCTTTTGCGAGATCGCTTTTCCCATATTCGCTTTATTATTCCTAATGTGGCAAAGAGCGCTGCTACTATGCTCGCTATGTCGGGCGAAGTATTATTAATGGACGAACGATCAGAATTAGGTCCCACTGATCCACAAATGACTTTCGTTCAGGATGGAAGAACCATTTTTGCCCCGGCACAAGCAATTAAAGATCAGTTTAAAGCTGCTCAGGATGAAATAAATGGCGATCCTAAAAAACTTCCTGCCTGGGTTCCTATTCTCGGCTGGTATGGTCCAGCATTATTAGCACAATGTGATAATCATCTCGCTCTTGCAAAAGAACTGGTTTTCAAGTGGCTAGAGCAATACATGTTTGCAGATGAGCCAGATGCGAATCAAAAGGCCGAACGAATTGCTACTTATCTTGCAAACCATAATAATTTCCGTTCCCATGGTCGACGAGTAGGAATGGCGGAACTTCAGGCTTTAGGGGTTAAGATACTTGATTTGAGAACAGTACCAGATCTTCATGAAGCAATTCGTGATCTCTATACAGCTATCACACTTACCTTTGCTAACACAGGAGCATATAAGATCGTTGAAAATGGTAATAATGAAGCGATGATTGGTATGCTACAGATTGCCCAGCAGCAAATTCCACAGCAACAGGCACCTCAATCAGCTTCTATGATTACTCAGCACCAGAATGGTCGGCGTCCTGTCAGGAACGGCAGGAAGAAGAAAAAATAACCCTTTTTTCATATCGTAGGGCACCTCGAATCCTCAAATTGCTTTGCCTTGCGATATTCCCCCAGCCTTTCAAACCCCTATCCGCCATCCATCGTACATGATATGCTAACATAGAATTGAAAGGCATTTCGATGCGAAGAAATACTCCGAGAATAAATAGATTTTCGCAAATTGTACGCTTTCTACGCGTTTCGCGCCTGCTCTTATGGACAATATGGGTTATTTATCGCGAACGCCGGCGCGTGGTTCGCGCCCGTGAACGCGGTAATTACGAAGTACAACCGAATGTTGATGTGCTGATCGAGGTGCTGGTTGCTTTTCGCAAGACGGCCATCAAACTCGGTGTCCTGATGATCAAGCTGGGACAGTTCCTCAGTTCCCGCGCTGATCTTCTACCGGAGCGGGCGCTGGTAGTCCTGTCTTCATTGCAGGATGAAGTGCCACCGGAACCGTTCAGCCATATTGTTGATGTGATCGAGTCAGAACTCGGCAGGCCGGTCGAGAAGGTTTTCAGCGTGTTGGAGCAAAAGGCCACCGCAGCCGCTTCGCTCGGCCAGGTGCATAAAGCTGTGCTTGCATCAACCGGCGAAACCGTGGCTGTCAAAGTTCAGCGGCCCAACATCGAGCGGCTTGTCGGCATGGATTTGAGTACACTGAAGTTCGTTATCTGGGTAATCAACCGCTTCGTCGATACCGGCGAGTTCATCGACCTGATGGGCTTTTACCGTGAATTTCGGCGTACCGTCTATGAGGAGATCGATTTTGTCTCCGAGGCGGCGAACGCGAAGCGGTTCAAAGAGATGTTCAAAGATGATCCAACGATCTATATCCCCAGGGTCTATGAGGACTATGTCTCGCGCCGCATGCTGGTGCTGGAATGGATAGATGGGATCAAGATCAACGATTATGCCGCGCTGGATGCTGCCGGTATCGACCGCCTCGAGGTGGCGAAGCGCACGGTCAACACCTATTTCTACCAGTTTTTCGAGGCGGGCTTCTTCCATGCCGATCCGCATCCAGGAAACATTTTTGTCAAACAAGGACCACCCGGTACCGGCCCAATTATCGAATTCGTCGATTTCGGTATGGTAGGTTCTTTAAACAAAAGCATGAAGAAGGCTCTGAAGGACCTGTTCTTGAGCTTTGTCACACGCGACTCACATGGACTGGTAGAGGCATTGAGTCACCTGGGCTTCATCGGCGAGGGTGCGAATATAGCCTCTATCGAGCGCGGCATCTCGATCATGATGGAGCAGTACTATGGCATGACGTTGGGTGAGGCGCGCGAGCTAGATATTTCTGAGATAACTGATGAGGTGGGACGGTTGTTATATGGCCAGCCATTTCAGATTCCCGCCCAATTCGCCTTTACAGGGAAGGCAATCGGTACGCTGGTAGGTGTGGCAACCGGCCTGGCGCCGGAGTTCAATTTTGTTGATGTGGCAACTCCTTACGCGCGCAAATTCCTTGGACTTGATGCCGAGGGTATTGGTCAGTCTGTCCAGCAGCTCTTGAACCAACTGCTGGAATCGGGCCGCATACTACTGACCCTGCCGCGCTCAATCGAACAGTTGCTGAATAAAATAGATGCCGGACAACTCGAGGTGAAAGCTCATGTAGGTCTGCCCGAACACAGGTCACGGGGCAACGCCAGGCGTGGGAGGAGGAATGGTCAGGTCAATGGGTTGAGCAATGGAACAACCTCTTCTTTGAGCGAGCTCACCTGGATAGTCATGTTCGCTGCCTCTCTGGCCGGCGGCATCATTTTGAGCGATATCCACCAGGCTATCGCCAGCTGGATATTTCTAGGGCTCTCCGCCTTGACGGCATTGAGATTGTTAGTGAGGCGGTAATCAACAGATTCCGCTCTACCCCGATGAATTTTGCCAATAGGATTGGTAATCTAAGCGATCCAGGCCGTGTCATTCTGAGCGCAGCGAAGAATGACACGGCCTGAAGGTACTTCTCGATCTTGAAAGGTAAAATTCATCAGGGGAAGCAAGTTACGTGGATAGCAACCGCTACCTCGGCCTGTTCAAATCGTTTCTCTTTTTGCCCACTGAACGCATATATTGCTGTGCCTCTTTAAAGATCAGTGCCGCAAACGCATATCCAGGTGGCAATAAATCTTACCATCTTTCTTTAAAGAGATCGCAAATTTCAGTAATCCGCATCAAGCCGTTGGCTCAACCAATGCCCACCCATTATCCACTCGCTCCGCCAACCCCTCGCGTTCCAGCTTAATAAGATGAGCCTCTACCGACCAGGCTGCTATCGAGTGCAGCTTTGGATCGACATCGGTATAGACGAGTTTGACGATCTCTGGAATCTTCGTGCCGCGCGGTAAATCTTCTAATGCCTCCATCACCTGCTGCTCGCGCAAGCGGCGATGGGCGATATACTCCGCTACCTTCGCCTGTGGGTCGCGTATGGTTGGGCCGTGACCGGGCACTATCTCCGCTATGTCCAGTTCCTGTAAGCGCTTGAGTGAGTTGAGATAGTCCAGCATATCACCTTCGGGAGGCGCGATCACGCTGGTTGTGATGCCGGAAATGAGGTCACCGGCAAAGAGGACGCGCGCTTTTTCCAGGTAAAAGCTCAGGTGATCGAAGCGATGGCCGGGGGTATGAATGGCACGGAGCGTGTCATCACCCGCCGGAAATATGGTTCCATCCGGGACCTCTTCGTCGATATCCGGCGTGCCCTTTCGATTGAAGGCGAAGACATGCACGAGATGCGTCCCCAGGCGTTTGCGCAAGGCATTGATACCTCCAATATGGTCTGGATGGCCGTGCGTGATCAGAATGCGTCGGATAGCGCCACGTTCCGCTCCCTCGCGCAAAATGGCATCGAGATAGGCAACATCGTCTATCGCCGGGTCGATAACCGTTGCCCCTTCGACTCCATCGCCCAGAACGATGGTATTGGTGCCCGGACCCGTCATAATCGAGGGATTGGGGGCCAGAATGATCGTGTATGGCTGCTGCATCTTCAATCTCCAGTGATGCGATATATTGGGTTTCTATTAAGGTTCGGCCTGTATTGAGTCTTTGGCCTTTCTCCATAACTCAAGCCATTGCTCTAAAGTATACGCATTAGGAGCATACCCTTGTGGCCGTCCTCCATCACCCGATTCATCGCGAATAAGCTGTTCCAGGGCCTGGAAACGGCGGCGAAATTTGCGATTGGCATGGCGCAGCGCCTCTTCCGCGTCAACATGTAAGGCACGGGCCAGGCGAGCCGCGATGAACAAAACATCGCCCATTTCATCAAGTTGCTCTTCGGGCGTGCTGGCCTCTTGCAATTCCTGTAATTCCTCTTCCAGCTTCGCCAGCACCTGCTGTGTATTTTTATAATCAAAACTCAGTCTGGCAGCCCGCTTCTGGTATTCCTGCGCTACCATTAGCGCGGGCAGGCCCGAGGGCACGTCATCCAGTACGCTTTCAGTCTTCACGTCTTTACCGGCAGCTGCGCGCTCCTGTTGCTTGATGACCTCCCAGTTCTGCACGACCTGACCGGCATTCTCTACCTCGACCTGACCAAAGACATGAGGATGACGGCGAATCAACTTCGCATTTACATGTTCATAGACATCGCCCAGCGTAAATTCATCGTGCTGGCGCGCAATTTCGGAATGCAGGTAAACCTGGAGCAGCAGGTCGCCAAGTTCATCGGACAACCCTTCCAGATCGTTCTTTTCAATCGCCTCTACGACCTCGTATGCCTCCTCAATTACGTAACGGATCAACGACGCGTGCGTCTGCTGTCGATCCCATGGGCAGCCATCCGGCTCGCGACGTAACCGCATCGTAATATAGCGCAGGGTTTCAGGCATCCGCAGCGCGGTGAGTTCATCCACGGGCGGAACGTAGAGCGTGCTGAGGTGATTGGGGAAGTGATTGCGATCAAGCTCATAGAGCGGCATTTCGATCACCGCCTGGTCATTGGCGGCAGTGGTTTCTCCAGCACCGGCGCCCGCTGCCCGCACCAGTTTCACACGCCATTCATCGGGATAAATCTCGCCTAGCGCCAGCTTTACCGCGCTTGCCAGGCGCCGGTTATAGAGCTGCGCTACCACTAGAGGAGCGGTGGGAATAATTTTGCCCGCTATCTCGTCCTGTTGCAGCGCCGCAAGGTTGGTCGCATCGAGAATCTGCGTGCCTTTTGCAAGCGGGTCGAGTTCTAACGTGGTAAAAACGGGTTCAAGGAATGAGAGGCCGGCAATGATACTCATACTGAGGCCTCGCTCTCGCGCCATCTGCATCACCAGCTGCACCGAGGCTTCTCCCACTAAAGGATGACCAGGCACCGCGTAAATTACTGGCGATTGAGCGGCCAGCGAACAGACTTGCTCAGCAATCTGACTGTAGAGGCTGTCCCAATCGGTTGACTCATCATAAAAAGAATCAAAAGACTCGATGCGCAGACCTGGCAAAGCCTGCCGGATTGGTTCAACGGTGGGGTGAATGAGCGTGCGAAAGTAGACCGTTTGTCCATCTCTGGCCGCTTGAGCGAGCAATGCGTGTGCCTGCAAGGTGAGATCGTCATAGCGGCCAGGGCCAAGGCCCAGGATAGTGATTACTGCCGGTGTTGTCATGCCTCTTCCTCTCTCTTTACATACCTGACTGTAGTGTAGCGAGTAGAGAGCTACGTGTCAAATGTAAGGCAACTCCGATTTCCTGTAGCCTGAAGCGTCAGCGAAATAGCATGGAGGAGTAATTCTGGTATAATGCAGGAATCTGGAAAAGGGTAGAGCCCGGTTTTATACCCCAGCAATAGTCACAGTAGAAGGTGCATGCTTTCTTTTTTGTAAGCATATGTATTACAATTCTAAGTAGCACATCATCTTGCGACAGCCTTATGCCAGCGATGTTTTGAGTTTTAGCAATCGCGCGTACTAAATAACAGATCTGGCATTGTCGAATAAGTGACTTCGTGATATGCTTTTCATAGCAGTAGAATGATGGTTTATCGCCGTTGCCCCTACAGAGGCGATAAGACTAGGAGGTTATTTCGATTATGGCATCTTCTATCAGTCAGAAACCCCTTTGCCCGGTATGCAACCGGGCGGATCAAGTAAAAAAATTACAGACAGCCTACGAGGCAGGTGTTGAGCGACTCGCGCCGCCAGCATTGCCAGTAGGCAGCGTATCCATGCTCAAATATATGATAGCTGCGATACTCCTGGTTGGTATTGGTGTATTTTTTATTTTCGTCCTGGTTGGGTCAGAAACCACAGGGGAAGCCGCGAACCTGGCGCAGGTGATCATCACAATGATAGCTATCGTTGTGGCTCTGGTATTATCATTGATGGCTTTTCTACGGGTGGTAAAGGGTGATAACGAATCGACGCTATACCTGCCTGCATACGACCGCGCGATGGCGCATTATGACCGCCTGTATTACTGCGCGCGCGATAACGTGGTCTTTGACCCTGAGACGAACAAGACAGTAACGGATTCCGAATTGAGGACTCTGCTTACCATTGACAAAACGCCCATGGAACATCCATCCTCGTCATCGGCCACTCTCACCCATAAATAAATGTTTTCCTGGCAGAATCATTAGAGATTCTTCGCTGCGCTCAGCATGACAGGCCCCGGAAACAGCCAGGTGTCTCCGGGGCCTGTCATGCTGAGCGCAGCGAAGAATCTACAGGGTGAACAACTCTTTTACCGGACTCATGGTAAAAAGGCTGTTCACCTTGTTTCTATCCGCAGGCTCCATAGAAATACTTAGTACTAATTTACCACGCAGGTTGCTTGATTTTCTACAATCGATCAGCTATACTTGAGAATAGCAAGCGAGCGGTGAACTGTAAAGAGCCTGGCCAGTTCCCTCGGCCAGCGTGCTCCGTCCTCCCTGTAATGTGTCCCTTCTTAGATTGTCCCACCACGGGCGCTCCTCCACGCCCGCTTTCCCCCTTTCTACCGGGCTCCTTTGCGCGCTCGCCGCCAGATTTCTTCCTCCTTTTAGGGCTGGCGAATGCGCAAAAGGGGCCCTCCCCCTATTTTTCCTTCCTGTATGCTGAAGACAGAAGAAGATACAACATTGGATAGAGAAAGCTGTGGCAGCATCGAATATGCTCTTACAACTCGTCGCGCAACTACAACATGATCCCTCAATTGCCCATGGACGGCGGGTTTTGCTGGATTATACGCGTAAGAGCAGTGGCGCGCGCCTGGCCCTCCTGTTCCTGTTTCATAAGAAGCGCCATGTGCTTGCCCTTTTGGAGCGCAGCGGGCGCCCTCCGCATCATACTTTTCCTGGCAAAGATGCGATCATGGAACAGCAGGCCTCAGACAAGCTACGAAGTATTCAGGCGAATAAGAACGAATCTTATGGTATGCCGTCGTTAGTTCAAGGACATGCTGAACGTATTGA
Source organism: Ktedonobacteraceae bacterium (assembly GCA_035653615.1). NCBI lineage: Bacteria > Bacillati > Chloroflexota > Ktedonobacteria > Ktedonobacterales > Ktedonobacteraceae > Ktedonobacteraceae bacterium. The sequence continues at coordinate 265,097 of DASRBN010000019.1, forward strand.
GATTCCCTTGAATGGACTCTTTGGCTCCGCTCTGAGTACGCCGGGACTGCAGTACATTCCAGATATGTATGGTGATCCGCGCACGCTTGAAGAGGAAAGGTACTGGGTATGGCGTGAGGGCCCTGGAATTGTTGGCGCCGTGGGCATAGGGCGAACAGCAGGCGATGCCCTGGGCGTACTCGTCCTCTGTTTTGGTCCGCAACAGCCAGCAATTGAGCTGAAAGCGCTTGAAGAAGGCGATTTACTCATCTGCATTTCGCTGCTATCCGCTTATCTCACCAGCTCTCAAGAAGCTAGCCTTGAGGGGGAAAAGCCATCGCTTCGCGATGTTGAATATCAACTATCAGGATCGATAAGTGCCCCCGCGCCCCATCATTCTGAGCGCAGCGAAGAATCTGAGGCGAGGGCCAGTGAGATTCTTCGCTACACTCAGAATGAGATGGGGGACTGCGCTCAGAATGAGATGGAGGACTGCGCTCAGAATGACAGGGCGCGGGGCGAAGAACAAGCGCGTGCTGTCGAAATACAAACTGCTATCGATCAGGAACGCAGCCGTATCGCTCGTGATCTGCACGATGGAGTAGCCCAGAATATCGCGCATGTGATTCACAGATTGGAACTGGTGCGGCGTATATACGAGCGGCAGCCGCAGGGCGCTCAGCGAGAACTGAGCAGGGCGCGTGATGTGCTGATCGATACACTGAAAGATTTGCGCCAGGGCATCTCATCACTGCTGCCGGCACAATTGCAGGAACAGGGTTTCGCGGCGGCTGTGCGAGGATTGTTGCACGAGTTCAGGCGAAACGAACCGGCGATCAAGGTTGATTACGAGATAGAAAATCTTGATATCTGCCCTCCCTCGTTGGAAGTGCCTGTATACCGCCTGGTGCAGGAGGCACTCAATAATGTGCGCAAGCACGCCAATGCCACGCATGTAACGATTCGCATTCGTGCGTTGACCGGTTTGCTCATTGTGCAGGTAAGCGATAATGGCATTGGCTTCAGCACCGGGCAGAAGACAGAAAGGGCTCCCAGGAAAGCCGCCACTTCTCGCTCTAAAAAAGACCTGCATGCCCAACCGGCAGCTGTCACCTTCGGCTTGAAAACAATGCAGGAGCGTGTGCGGCAGGCCGGCGGAATAGTAGAGATATCGAGTAAGCCTGGCAAAGGAACGACCGTGAAGGCCCGTTTCCCGCTTGGTGAGTCCTCGCGTATCCTGACAAGGCGCGAGCGAGAGGTGCTGCAATTGCTAGTCGAGGGAGCAACCAATCGCGCAATCGCGCAAAAGCTCTCGGTCAGCGTCGAGACGGTGAAATCGCACGTGCATCACATCATGCAGAAGATGCAGGTGAAGGATAGGACGCAGGCCGCGGTGGTGGCGACGAGGCAAAAGTGGCTGTAAGAAAGAGGATCAGGTTGAAAATGGAAATCCACTATATTGCTCAATCACACCATCAATCTGACGCATGATTTGGATCGTCTCCCTCAATATCTCAATGATCTGCCTGTACTCCATTATCTCATCATCCCCAAGTTTCCGTCCCAGGCGGTCTTTCAGCCATTTCTGGCAAACCTGGTAGCCACCGATGGAAAATGTCCACACTTCTACCGGCACATTTGCGAAATATTGGTCACCATTTATTCTGATGCGTCCTTTTGCTTCACGCTCACCGGTCTTATCACATTCGTAGCGCACCGTTTCAACAACATTGCTGCCTTGTGAGATTGATGGCCTATCCTCCTCTTTTTGAACATCCTCCATCAAATGCACACGAAGCAGCCTGCTGCCGAGATCGCATAATGTGCGGAAAAGATGAACGTTCGAGGTCAGAGGTACGCGAGGAAAATCCCGCTTGAGAAATGGCGCGTAACGTTCGCGATAGGCCGGGGAGTATAGTACAGCGTAGATATAGGCAAAGACATCTTCTGGCCCGAATGTTTGCTGTAAGTCACCACGTCCTTCGGATAGCCAGAGCATGCTTAAGCAGGACGATAGTTCTTCGATGAACTGCGGTGCCAGATTCACGTGGCGTTCTCCGCCAGGTGAATAGAGGTAAAGCGGGAAGAGATAGTTCCCACCACGACGGAAAAGGTTGAATTCAGTGATATGGCGCGTGCAGAATACAATGTCCCATGATTCTGGATGAATGACTTGTCCGGCTCGCCCAATCGCCAGCGCAATATTTCTTCCGTGCAGCATATGTCGCGTGACACGGTCGCGCCTGTGAACCGCGACAGAGCGATTGAAGACCGTCCAGCGTCTATCGAAAGGACGATAAAGAATCTCCACGATGTCCTGGCGCCAGTTCTCCTGCGCCAGTTCCTTTTTTGCGCGCTCATATTGCCACTGGTCTTGCGAGCAGAGACGGAAAAGTTGCCGTGCCTCGGCCTCCGTTCGCGTTGCCAGCAATCGCTCGACTTTTTGCGCGGCCTCATCTTTACTCCAGGATATCGCGAAATCATCGTGGCAGGTAATGATGCCGGGTGCAGGGGCGCCGCTCAATTGAAAGATAGCGGGGATGCTCCAACCCGCTTCATATTCCGTGAGATACTGGGTCTTTCGTGGCGCGAAGAGATAGTGCGGCTCGTCCGTTGGCATGATCGTCCATCTCGTGCTGGCGAGATCATTTTTTGCGAGCCAGTCGTACTTGCCGCCTACCAGTTTGGATTGGCCTTGCGCATCCAGTTGATACATTTCGCGCGTTCCCCACAGGTCGGCGTGATGTAGGACGGCAAAACTATTCTTTTGTTCTTCGCGCCATTTCACGAAGATACCGATGGCGACTCCCTGCTGAATATCAAAAACGTTTTCATCCTTTGAACCATCAGGGGAGCGTTCCTTTTTCTTGCTATTGCCATGCAGATCAAGGATGTAGATATCGTCGAATGCCTGCAGCAGGCTGCGGCGCATGCCTCGAAATGTGGGATTATCAAGATAGCTGTGATTCGTCACAAATGCGACAATGCCTCGCCCTGATTGCTCAACATACCACTGAGCAAGACGTATGAATTTTACATAGTCATCGCTGAGCCATTTCGCCTGCGCCGGTTTCTTCAGTTCAGGACAGCCATCCTTATATGCCTCTAGCTGAGAGGCAATCCACGTACCCTTGTTCATCGAATGCCCCGCGAACGGTGGATTGCCGAATACTACCATAATCGGAGCCTGTAGGGACAGCGGCTTGTCCCTGTCCCCTCGCTCGTAAATGGTTCCTTCCAGCGCATTACCGCGATAGATGTGCAGGTGTTCGCCATTTTCGAAACGATAGGCAAAATCATGGCGCTCGGCCTCCGGTAAATCGAGCGCGGCCAGTTGCCTGCTCAAGCTAAGGTGCGCGATCATATAGGGGGTCAGCAACAATTCGAAGCCCACCATACCCGGCAAGAGCTGCTTCCGCACATACTCTCGCCACATGTCAGCATTACCTGTATCGCGATATGGCTTTCGCATAAGGTCTATGGCAGTAGACAAAAAAGCGCCCGTGCCGCAGGCAGGGTCAAGTAGCAGCATTCGTGGCTCATCAGACAGAGGGAATGGGCCGCCCAAACCGTTGCGACGGCCAAAATGGGCACGTAGAAGGGTATCTACCGAGCGCACAATATAGGAGACGACGGGCCGCGGTGTATAGTAAACGCCGCGCTTACCACGTAATCGTGGATCATACTGCGCCAGGAACGTTTCATATGAGACCGGGGCTATTCGCTGGCCAGAGGAAAGATCGGGTTGAGAATACGCGGCGAAGAGTCCATAGGTGATTGCCTGGGCGTAGAGATCGGCGAAATCGGCTATCGACAGGCCCGGCTGTAACTCTCGTTTGCATGCCTCGAACAGGCTTTGTAGCATGCAGGAACTGGTGCCATTCTCAAAGAGAGTAATGATGTGTTCGCGCATTTTATGGGCGAGCGCGGCCATCTGCCCGGCCAATTTTTCCGCCGTGTTATAACTATCGTTTCCCTGCTCTTGTGAGGGGTTGCCTGCAAGCACCTGCAATCTCCTGCCAGTAATTTCATTTCCTCTAGTGTAGCGCCCGGCATGATCGATTGCAAGGGAAAGGGCGAGTCGTTGCCCCGTTGCACGACTCGCCCTTTTCTATAGCCGTCCCTGTAGGAACAGGTCTGGTACCTGTCCTGCACCCCTTAACGCGGGCAGGCACCAGGCGCCGTTCCTACTACGATTTACTCTTGATGCCGCCAATGAACTCCTGGTCATTGCCGGTACGAGTATCCGTCCAGACGGCATACAGGTTCTTGCCGGCCCAGTAGTTGCCGGTGTAGTCGCCAATGAACGAGCCTCCGAAACCATCATTATTCGGATTGGAGGGCTTGGAGGCGAGCTGGTAGTTCGTCCCGAAGGTGGCTCCGCCGTCAGTTGAGAGCGCCCCAAATTCCTCGTAGGAAAGGTTACTCTTGTCGTTGCGGCGGTCCATCCAGGAGACGCCAATAACGCCGGTTGCGCTGACGGTCAGCCAGGGGAAGAACTCGTCGTTGGCCGCGTTCGTCACACGTACCGGCGCGCCCCAGGTAGTCCCACCGTTAGTGGAGGTGGCGACTTCCACCTGCATCTGGCTGCCGGTCCAGTTGTAGAACACTGCGTAGAGGTTGCCTTTGTGACTGCCGCCACTGTTGTCGATATCAATGGCGGGGATATTGCTGACGCGCTCGCGAGTGTTGGGGATGTTACCATAGTAGGCGCAGCTGCAGCTATCGGGAACCAGCTGGACCTGGGCAATGGTGACCGGGCTACTCCAGGTGTTGCCACCATCAGTCGATTTGGACACCAGTTCGTTGACTTTCGTGCCACCGCAGTCACCAGCCGGGCCGCTGGTCAGGCAGCGCATCCAACTGACGTAGACGGTGCCATCTTTACCAATCGCCAGGTCGCTGAACTGGTCAAGATTGGGCAGGTTCTGCACTGTGTCTACCTGCACGGTCTTCCAGGTGTTGCCGCCATCATCCGAATGCGACACCGAGATCGCATCCCCGGTCTCGCTCGAATTGAACTGCGTCACAGAAATGTAGATGGCATTGGCAAATGGGCTGCTGGAGTTGTCATCGATCTGCATCCAGTCCTTGTCGGTCAGGCCGCCGGAGAAGAGCGGCTTCACAGCAGGGGCGGGAGCGCTCCAGGTCTGACCGTTATTGCTGGACTTCTGGAACACAATGTCGCTGCCATCGGGTGTACCCGTATCGATACCGCCGATGTAGGAGTTGCCATTCAGGTCGTAGCCAACCGTCGGATCGCCATCGCCTGAACCACCGGCATAGCTCTGCATGCAGAAGGTAGACCACTTCTTGCCGCCATCGGTCGAACTATAGAAGCCCTGGATATTGGGGCAGTTATAGTCGTTCGCACCGGTCAGCAGGTCCTTATTGTTCTTGGGATTGGCCGCGATCGGCGTTTCGTTGGCGGGCCGTCCACCCTCCGAAACCTGCCTGTCTTTGAACGCGCAAGGGGCAGGTTTGCACTTGAGATCGGTTGAGATATCCCCTCCGGAAGCACCACCCTTGAGGTGGATGGTCCCATTGCGGATGCCCTGCGCGATCAGAACGCTCGTTGAAACGGGGCTATTTGGCAGCTTGAAGCCAGGATTAGCGTTACTTTGCGCGCTGACCGGCGCCGCGAAAGCCACCAGCAGGAGCATTCCGATGAACAGAGGGGCCCCCAGGACACTGATGATTTTTTTCATGTGGTTTTGTTTCCTCCAAATACCTGTCTATCATTGATAGACAATTGGACACAAGGACAAACAATCTCTACTATAAATGTGGGGGCCACCAGCAGGGGTGATGCCATAATTAGATGGCAAGACCTTTTCTCTACCCTCAAGCGAAGCATACATACGGGGCTGGTATGCAAGATGTTTCACCGGGCTGGCATGATGATACCTGGCATAAAAGAACATGCGGGTAGCTCTAGAGCCTTTAAGTGAAACAAGGGTAATTTGATGCCACGAGGTACGTTGAGCAGGCTTCCTACTATCCTGATACCTCGCGCTGCCCGATAGCCCCCACTATCATAGTCACTACGTATTCGGAAACACGGTTTTTTAGGCACCCTTCTCGCACAATACAATGGGCGAGAAAACTATTCGTTCCCATTAGATGTGTTCTCTACATAGAAAAGTATAACCTGTAAAATTTCAAAAGTAAAGGGAAGCAGAGGTTTTTTCTGGTGGAGATGAGGAACTTTAAGCCGATGGTGGGACTCGAACCCGCGACCTGGCGATTACAAATCGCCTGCTCTACCAGCTGAGCTACATCGGCACAAAATTAGCATATCATAGTTGTCAAGATTGGCTTTTCTCAAACCTGGCGGTCGTAATACAAAATGCGCCCGCAGTTGCTGCATGTCTGGAGTTCTGAACTGGTGCGCACACGCTGCATTTCGCTGGGAGTGAGGATGACGCGGCACCACTGGCAGGAGTTCTGCTCGACCCTGGAGATGGCCCGTCCCTGTTTCGAGCGGCGCAAGGCTTCGTAGCGTTTGAGGAGTTCAGCATCTACAGCAGCTGCGAGCTGCGCGCGCTTTGCTTGTAGCTCCTGGCGTTTTGTCTCCAATTGGTCGCGACGTAGCAGTCCCGCGGCATTACTCCTGGCCCATTCTTCCTCTGCCTTGCGCAGCGCATCCATTGCGTGGTCCGTTGTTTCTTGCAGCGTTTCCGCGGCTTCCATGATTTCAAGCGCTATTTCTTCCTGGCGGCTTTGCTGGGCTCGCAGGTGCTGTACTTCTTGCTGCAAGGTAGCGAGTTCCTTGGGATTCGTAATACTGCCACTATAGAGGCGCTGTTCTTGCGTATTCAAGCGCCGGTTCAACTCCTCAAGCGTCCATTCTGCATCTTTCTGCGCTTGTAGACCGGCGCGAAGCTCCTGTTCGGCCCTGGTATGATCCATACGCAATTTCTTCAACTGCGTATTTGCCTGTAACGTGGTTGCCAGGGCCTGTTGTTCAGCAACCAGGCGTTCCAATTCGAGATCAAGTTGCTGTAACTGGTAGAGTGTGGCGGCACTTTGTGTCGTGCTCATGAATAGACGATCTCCTTTCCGAGCGACCGACGAAGCGTGGTGGGGTCCGGCTTTTATTGTACCTTCGCAAGAGGATAAGCGCAAGAGAAAAACCCTGGCGCTTATCTATAAGTGACGGGAGATTCTGAGCGAAGCGAAGAATCTCCTCGGCTTTTTCGTTCCGCACTCCTGGCCTTGTCTGCTTATGCGTAATCACTAGAAACACTAACCTGCTCTTTCACGTTTTTTGGATTGCTATCGCAAACTCTTTACGCGAGTATATACTAAGAGAAAGTTTGATTTGAGGAAGGAGAGTCTAGATGCAGATCATTCGCTGGCAAGAAGCCACCTTGCCCGAGGAACAGGTATTACGCAAACGCATGCAGCAGGAGGGATTGTCTCCGTACTCGTGGTCGAATGCTCCCGGTGATACGTATGCCGTTCATAGCCATACATATGAAAAAGTGTTGTACTGCGTGCGCGGCTCCATCCGCTTCATACTTCCGGATCTACCTGAGGCAGAGCGCGCCATCGATCTTTTCCCCGGTGATTGCATGATTCTGCCAGCGGGGACGCGTCACAGCGCCGAAGTTGGCCCGAAAGGTGTCGTGTGCCTGGAGGCTACGCGCCAGGTCACAGGTCTTCGATAGCGGTTTCACTTAGCTGTAGCACGAGACGACAGAAATGCAGCATGGCGGCGGCCGCCTCTATATAAGCGGCCTCGCTCGCTGCCGCCTGCTCTGTGACCATAGCACGCCGTCGCAGCGCGCGCAACACCACCATTACATCGTCTTTGAGGGTTTCATCCAGGTCTCCGCGCTGCATCAGACGGATGACCTGGCGTACAATCGAGTCTACTTCACGGCGCATCAAGCTGAGATCGGTTAGCCACGCCTCGTCGTCTTCATCCTCATCTTCGACATCTCCAACATCGTTGAGCCTGTCGATATCAGCAGTATCCTCAGTATCGCCAAAAATAAGAGCTTCGTTTGCTTGCGACCGGCGTTTGATATTCCGCCACACAGATTTACTTGCCGGCCGGCGGTGCGTTCTGGGTTCTTCTTGCGTGACCCCTAGCTCTTGTAACAACTCGGCCAGTTCATGTTCCCAGCCAGGCATAGAAGTACCCTCCTTTAAAGTGGACGGACGAATTGAAATGCGTTACATTCTACTCCGTTGCGTCCCTGCGGTCGAAATAACTGCCACGAATGGTCCACTTCCTCACAGGCAGTGTAACACAGTGTTCCATCCTTGTAAATGGTGTTGAGCACAATGAATTTTTCAACACCAAAGAAGAGGAAGGACGAGGGGATGGACAACAATAGAGTTTGACAAATTACCATGGCAACCGGGAGCCGGTAATGAGTTTTAACCCAATAAACCGTCGAAGGGCGCGGGCCGGTAGTGCATTTGACAAAATAATCGAGCGATGGACGAAAGGCCGATCAATCGGCGATGGGCACGATGAATCGACCCCTACGAGCCGTAGGGGCCGATTCATGCGGCCAGTCTTCTGGTGTTTCAACTTGCCTACAGAATAGGGAGATGGGGAAGAATGCCCATGAAAGTAGAAACGATCAGCGCGGCCACGAGTAAGAGCGTGAAGTAGATTTCGATTTTGAGCGTCTCGCGCATGACAAGATGAAAGCCAGTCGTGGCCTGTGTGCGTATAGCTCCCGTCAGCGCCACCATCGCCAGCGGTAGCGTCCATAAAACGATCAACAGCAGATGCGGTGCGCCACGTGGCACTGCTAAGGCAATCACCGGGGCGTAAGCTCCAAACAGCAACACTACATACAGCGCCCGGCTCCATTTAAGCCCCAGGATGTAGGCCAGGGTATGTTTGCCGGCCTGAGAATCGCTTTCAATATCGCGCATATCATTGCTAAGGATGATTGCGGCCGCCAGTAGACCGAGGGGGAGACTATACAGCAGCGCCGTCCGGCTCACCTGGCCGGTCTGCACCACATAAGATGCCAGGACGAGTAGAGGGCCAAAGATGCAGAAACTTACCAGTTCGCCCAATGCCAACGAAGACAAAGCCCGCGCGGTAGCACTGTAGAAATACGCGCAGAGCGCGCCTATCACCAGAAATACCAGGAAGAGAAGGCCTGCTGCACTGGCCACGACTATGCCCAGCGCCGTTCCTACAATGAGGGAAGCCAACCCCAGGGAGAGAACTCGCCTGGGATTAAGTAGCGCCTGTTGAATCAATCCACCCGGACCTAGAGAATTACTTCTATCAATGCCCCGGATGTGATCGTAATAATCGTTGACCAGGTGAGCGCCTGCTTGTAGCAGCAAGACTGCTATCAGCAAGACGACGAAGCGCAAGGGATGAAAGGTTCCTCGAGGAATATGAGTAGAGATGCTCTGTGTCCATGCCAGCACGCTTCCTAAAATAACCGGGAGCAGCGAGAGCGGCAGGTAGCCAGGACGAATGCCTTCCCACCATAACTGCAGCCATTCTCCGATGCCGCGGCGATACTCCGACGGTTGAACAACCAGCGGAGCAGGCATAACCCTCGCAGCGTCTGAGTCTACAGCATGCACGGAAACTTCGGGCTGCAGGGTGCTGAGCGTCTGCAGTGATCCTAATGGGATGGTAGGAACCTCTTCAGCCTGTACCGCGTCCGCGGTGACAATATGAGAAGAAGTAGTAGATGAAGCCGAGTTTACCCTGATTGTTTTTGCTTCCTGGTCGAGGGTATCCTTGTTCTGAGATTGATGATCGCTTTGCATACGCCCCCCTTCTGGCGTAGAAATGTGTAGAGTATGATAGATGTATGTATTGAAATAAAAATAGGTCTCCTGAGTACTGGATGCATAGGAAGAGTCTACCGTTGTAAGGGCGTACCCTTGTAGTCGCCCTCTTCCTCGTCTCCTGGGTATCGGATGCATAGGAAGAGTATACCTTCTACCATGTAAGACGTGCTAGAAGAGAAAAAAGTTCCAGTATGATTACTTTCCTCCCCATTCGCGCAGCAATCCTGGCACTTCGGCAAGATGAGTGACCACGGCTGTGGGAATAATATGCTCCGCTTTGGGCCATGGATAATCCGTCTGCTTCCACACGCCGCGCATACCGGCTCCCAGGGAACCGCCAATATCGTCTATCATGCGATCCCCCACCATGACACAGGCGGCAGATTCTACGGCAAGGCGCGCTGCGACTTCGAGAAATACGGACGGATGTGGTTTAGAGTGTGGCAAATCCGAGGTGTAAACCATCTCATCGAACAGCCCGCTCAGACCGTGGGCGGCAAGGTCGGCATTGTGCCATTCGGCTGCCCACCAGGTATTCGAGAGCAATCCGATGCGATATCCGCGTTCCCGCAGCAGCAGCAACGTCTCGCGCGCATCAGGAAAAACCTCCGCCCAGCCATCGACCGCGCGGGCGTACCCATCGAGAGCGGCCAGTATCTCTGCTTCAGAGGCGTGCAGACCGAGCAGGCGAAATCCCTCGCTGATCAACGAAGAGGGAGGGCCGCTCCATTGCTCGGAGACCACGCGCCGCCAGTGTGCCTGTTCGGCCTCGCACATCGCCTGAATATAGGCATCACGTTCGGGCCAATGGTTGCCGGGGGCGCTGGCAACGAGCTGATCGTAGGATTGTCCCCAACTGCGGATCACGCCCTCCTCCCAATCGGGCCAATCCAGCAGCGTACCACCTAAATCGAAAATCACGGCGCGTGGCACGGTCATATGTTGCATACCTCCTATCTGCTTCTATCACAAAGTTCATCAGGAGAGGCCATATGCAACAGTATAACATGGGGTACAAACCAGGGAGTGCTTCTTATTCGGATATGCCTCGACGTACTTTCGCCAGCGCTTGCTCAATCGTGCCGGTGAAGTAGAATGCCTCTACAGGCACATCACCATAACGGCCCTCTAGCAGTTCCTTGCAGCCTTGTAAGGTGCCGGAGAGCGGGACAAATTCGCCTGGGATATCCGTAAATGCCTCGGCTACAAAGAAAGGCTGGGTCAGAAATTTCTGCACGCGCTGCGCCCGGCCCACCATCTGCTCATCTCCTGCTGAGCCTTGTGATGAGCCATAACGTTGCAGCAACTCTCGTACCTGTCGCGCTATTTGTTTATGCTCCTCAGTGAGGGGAGACGAGTCGTCGTCCATGGCTCCAGGGCGAGGCAAGCCGTCGCCTCTACTGAGTAAATGAGAGGTTGATGCTATGCGGTCTACGGCGGGCCAGATATCCTGTTTCGCCAGTTCGCGGCGAAAAAAGATGCGCGTATCCGGGATAATCGATGCATCATTTTCTTCGTCACCAGGCGCGTTGCCCTCCTCTTCTTCGCGAGTGAGGAAGAGCGCGATCAATCCATGTTCCTGAACCGCACGCTTTAGTGCATTCAGCATTGGCCCGCCTGCCCTGGCCACGATATTTTTATCGACCACGAACATTACTTCGTGTCCCTGCTTGCGAAGCTCGCGGGCAATCGTCAACGCGGTGCGAAGGATGCGCTCAAGAACTTGCTGCGCATCGCTCATTTGCTCGAAGACGACCACCAATTTCTGCCTGTCCGATAGTTCTTCGAGCGGCGCCATCAGTTCACTGGCTCCGTACAAGCTTTCATCCATACCGGCACCCACTACATAGCCATCGTAGTGCGTTGTGAGGTTATGGATTATCTCTTGCTGCACCACGACTTTTCCGACGCCCGGCATGCTATGCATCGCAGTAATGCCACCCCGGGGCATAGGTGCGAGCAGATCAACAACCTTGATGCCTGTCTCAAACATCGAAACTGGCGTAACTCCACCCTTCGTTTCGCCTGTCCTGAAATCATACAACGGCAAACGAGCCGGCGCGTAGATTGCTCCACGACCATCGATTGGCTCGCCCTGGCTGTTGATTACACGTCCCAGCAGGTGTTCGACATCCGCAATCATTGTATCGTTATTCATGATAGTTCCTTTCCTGCATGACTATATTGCTGCAACATGAGAGCTACCTCGCGCTGACCTCTCGCAAGCGCCCAATCCAGAGGCGTCCGGCCCAATTCGTCGCGGGCTTCGAGATTTGCCCCTTTTTCCAGCAGCAATTGTACAATTGCTCCATGCCCGTTGATTGCTGCCCAGTGCAGCGGAGTGCGACCTGCGCGGCTCTGCGCGTTTACCTGCGCCCGGTTGTCGGGCAACAGCGCGGCGATATCACTATAGCCTTTCATGGCCGCGAGATGCAATGGAGCCAGCCCATTGGCAATGGTAGCATTGACGTTCGCGCCTCGCGCCAATAATAGCTGCACCATGCCGGTATGGTGTCCTAAAATCGCGTTGTACATTGGTGTAAGACCACTGCGTGTCGTGGCATTCACATCAGCCCCGTAATCGATGAGCAGTTCGGCAATAGAAACATTTCCGCGTTCTGCCGTCGCGTGCAGGGCAGTATTTCCGCCCGGTATCACGATCTGGTAGCGCAGCGTGGCCGTTACATCCCAGCCCATCTTCATCGTCACAAGCGTCGGGTCGCGTTCGATCTGCGCCTTGACAGCATCAAAGTCGCCACGGCGAATGTTGATGAACAGCAGTATCTTGTCGGGATAGTGCCGCGAGGAGCCTGTTTGCTGCCCATGTAGAGTATCGCGTACTTCATCCATCAGGCGCTCCTTCAGCCTTTTGCGGGCGTCGTACAGTCTTTTTTTGACGGTAGTAATGGGTATTTCTAAGAAGACGGAGATGTCTTTGAGCGTGTAGTCACCGGCGTAGAAAAGCAGCGTGACGATGCGCTCGCCTTCGGGAAGCGTCTCTATCGCACCGCGCACGAAATCCTGCATCTCGGAATGTTCGGCCAGGTGCGCCGGATTCAGATGCTCCAGCGCGATATCAAAAGGCATTGCAGGCTCGAGCGGTACGGTTGTGATGTGCTTGCCGCGCACTACTCTATCTCCCTGTTTGAAGACGATGCGCCGGAACCAACCAGGGAAGGCAGCAGGTTCGCGCAATTTCGGCAGGTTCAGGTACGCCTCGATAAAGGCCTCTTGCGCCACATCCTCGGCCAGTTGCGCGTCTTCCAGCATGGCGTATGCCAGTGTGAAAGCCATGCCCTGGAAACGCCGCACGATTCGTGCGAAGGCATCCAGGTCTCCATTTTGAGCGGCTATCACCAGCAATGGTAGTGCTTCCATAGTTGATCCTGTTCAGAGAAATTGGAGGGCGACCACAAGGGTACGCTCTTACATCTTCTATTCTAAAGTCCCAGGTTTGTCGCAAAAGGTTACTGTAGGGACAGCCGCTGTCCCTACAGCACGGGGTGGGATATCACCCGATTTGGTCATCAAAATTTGTCAGAAAGCGATCAGAGAATGGATAGTTATACCCTTACCCTCTTGAAGGTTGTGTGATATGCTTTTGATAGAGAGACGCCGGAGTCTTTGTTGGCATTCCAGAGAAGGAAGGAACCGCTATCCTATGGTAAAGAATATGGCTCCCCATAAGGCGAAACGCGCGCCCGGAGAGAGCGTGTACGAGCGCTATTTGCGTACAGAAGAACTCCTCTCGCTGCAGAAACCCGAGAGCGAGCTGGCTCATCATGATGAGTTACAGTTCCAGGTGGTTCACCAGGTGTTCGAGTTGTGGTGGAAAGAGTCGGCCTTCGAGCTGCGCACCATCCGCACATTGCTCCAGCAGTTCAATATACCCCCGGCACTGCGCCTGATGGAGCGCGTAATCAAGACGCAACACCTGATGCTGGCTAATCTGCGCATGTTGGAGACGATGACGCCCTGGGATTTCCATGGCTTCCGCAAGGTGCTGGGCGATGGCGCGGGCACGGACTCACCCGGCTTTCATGCATTGATGACCATTTCGCCGCTCTTATGGGATGATTTTGTCGCGCTGCTCGAACACGAGCATGTCACACTGCCAGAAGTATATATTCACGCGGATAAGTATCCGCTGCTGATGGCGCTGGCCGAGGCGCTGACCGATTACGACGAGGTTTTCCAGATGTTCCGCACCCAGCATTTCAAGCTGGCACGGCGCATGATCGGCCCAGGCTCAGTCGGCACCGGTGGCACCCCGATGGAACTTCTCGAACTTACCCTGAAAGATGTCTTCTACCCCGAATTGTGGGAGGTGCGCAACCAGTTGACGAAGATCGCCGATGAGCAGGGATTGAGATAGTCAAATCTGGTTGAACAGGCAATCTTTGCCCTGCGGATAAAAATTGCCTGTTCAACCAGATTTGACTATTCACCTAGCTTCTGCAAGAAGCTGGCTACGCTGCGAATGCCCTTGTAAAACTGGGAAAGCGAGTATTTTTCATTAGGCGCGTGCAGGTTATCGTCCGGCAGGCCAAAGCCCATCATGACGACAGAGGCGCGCAAGATTTCGTAGAACAGCGCCGCGATGGGGATGGAGCCACCTTCGCGCAAGAAAATCGGCTCTTTGCCGTATACTTCCTTCAGCGCGCTCGCCGCCGCCTGGATGGGCGCGCTATCCGCCGGGAATAGCACGCCTTCACCGCCGTGTACATTCTGAACGGAAACCTGGACTCCCGCCGGGGCCAGTTCTTTCACCCGCCGCTCGAAGAGCGTAAAGACTTCGTCCGATTTCAAATCGGCGGGCAGGCGCAGGCTGATCTTGGCTTTGGCGACGGCGGGAATGACCGTCTTAGCGCCCTCGCCCGTGAAGCCACCGCTGATGCCATGCACCTCTAACGTCGGGCGGGCAGCAATGCGCTCCATGGGGGGATATTCGTTCTCACCTGAGAATTGTGAGACCCCCATCTCTTCGAGCAGCGATTCATTAATATGCAGCGGGTCGTTCTGCCAGAATTCCTTTTCCGCCTGTGTCGGTTGGCGCACCTTGTCGTACAGACCTGGAATATGGATATGCCCCTGGGCATCTTTGAGGCCGCTGATGATCAACGCCAGCGCGTGCAGGGGATTGGGAGCCACACCGCCAAATTCGCCCGAGTGCAGGTCGCGCTTCGCCCCGCGCACCTCGACCTCGGTATAGACGATGCCGCGCAGCCCATTGACGAGCGCTGGAATGTCCTTGGAGGGCATGCCGGTATCGCAAATAAAAGCCACATCGCACTGCAAGCGCTCAGGATGGGTCCTGACATAGTGGTCAATGGATTCGCCGCCGGCCTCTTCCTCGCCCTCGATCAACACTTTAACGTTGACCGGCAGTTTGCCATTGACGGCCATCAACGATTCAAGGGCTTTGAATACCAGCATGGTCTGCCCCTTGTCATCGCATGCCCCGCGTGCGTACAGATTATCGCCGCGAATGGTTGGCTCAAACGGCGGCGTGTTCCATAATTCGATAGGATCAACCGGCTGCACGTCATAATGTCCATAAATCAGAACAGTGGGCTTGCCGGGCGCCATGAGCCATTCGCCATAGATGAGCGGATGATGCTGTGTCTGAATTACCTCGACGTTGTCAAAACCAATGCCGCGCAGCTGATTCGCACCATATTCTGCCGCGCGCCGGATATCACCGGCATATTCTGGCAGCGTGCTGATGCTGGGGATGCGCAGCCAGCCTTTCAGATCGTCCAGAAACCGCGCTTCATGCTCGGTTATATAGCTTTCTAATTGCGTCATAGAGAGTATCCTTTCTTTTCTTTAAGCATACGCCCGTAGCGTGTGGTCGTCAAGTAGGTAGCAGGAATGTGTGGATCGCCTGATTTTTCCACAAATTAGAACATTTGTCTACATACTTATCCACATTTCACCTCTCTCATCCAAAATACCGGTAAGTCAACAATTTTACGAAATCTCTACTCTGCTTCTCTTGATAAAAAGCCCTACATCTTCTATACTCAGTATAGCCATATTTGCTCTGCTGATCCGAAACGAGAGGAGGTCAGAGGGCAATGTCAATGGGGAACCCTCTCACCCCTCTCTCACTCTACGAAAAAAGAAAGGACTCGTCATGGTGCCTGTTTTCCGCCTCAAAGGAGTACCCGGGGTCGCGCTCCTGCTCATGTGCTTGATCGGTATGACCCTCCTGAGTTCGCCGCGGCCTGTTGCTCATGCATCAGGCGGCAGCCCAAGCATTACGCTTTCGCCCGCCTATGGCCCACCTACTACGAAAGTCACAGTAAAAGGAACGGGATTTGGCTCTCAAGAGCAGATCGTTATCACGATTGATAATGAGCCTGCCGGCAAGTCGAAAACCAACCAGCAGGGAGACTTTACGGCAAAAATCACCATTCCCAAGAATTATGGTCCAGGCGTCACCCCGGTGCAGGCTACCGGGCAGAGCAGCGGCCTGAGCGCCCAGGCAAACTTCTTCATCAACACGGATTGGCCCTCAATTGGCTTCGATGCGCAAAACTCGCGTGACAATATCTATGAGAACGTTCTCAGCCCATCCGATGTCCAATTCCTGGTACTCAACTGGAGTTATACTCAAGGAATTAAAGACGCTAACGCGACTTCCGAAGTCAACGGAGTACTCTATGTGAGTGGATATGGAAACTTACAAGCACTTGATGCCCAGACGGGCAAATTTATCTGGAAGTCTAACATAAGGGTATTAGCAACAGCCGTTGCGAATGGGGTCGTCTACGGAACCAGCGACGATGGACAGCTGTACGCTTTAGACGCACAGACAGGTACGCTCATCTGGAGCTTCTCGACAGGATTCACCTACGATCCGACTCCTGTGCCTGTGGTGGCTAACGGGATAGTCTACTTTGGAGAAGATGGCATGTACGCGCTGAATGCGCAGACCGGGGCGCTCATCTGGAAGTATTCTGCGGGTGAAGTACTGGGTGCGCCGGCCATAGCGAATGGAGTGGTCTACTTTGGAGATGACGGCATGTACGCGCTGGATGCGCAGACCGGAGCGCTCATCTGGGAGTTCACCCCGGGTGGGCTTGTGCAGTCTACGGCATCTGTAGTGAATGGAGTGGTTTACTTTGGCACACGTGACCAGGATGTGTACGCATTGAATGCCCAAACTGGTACACTCATCTGGAAATTTTCAACTGGCGGAATTATCCTCTCCACACCTGCCGTAGCGAATGGAACAGTCTATATCGGTTCGCGTGATAAACACCTGTACGCGCTGGATGCACAGACCGGCGCGCTCATCTGGGCGTACAAAGTCATAGGGGATGTCGTAACAGGCTCGCCTGTAGTAGCGAACGGGGTTGTCTATGTGGGCAGTACGCGCAGCGAATATACCAGTAACCCGCAGGTAAACCTTTTTGCGCTCGATGCTAAAAAAGGTACGCAGTTGTGGACCTATAGCAGAAGAGGATTCGGTCTTAGCAATCCCATTGTAGCCAACGGCTTCTTCTATGTCGGTATCAATGGGGTCATGTATGCCTTCTCTTTGCCCGGGTTGAAGCAATAGATTTGAGGGGCCGGTGATGAATTTTCACAAGCAAAACCGGTAAATACTCCCTTGCCCTGTCATTCTGAGCGACAGCGAAGAATCCGCGGTCTGGGCGTGCGAGTCGTCGGGCAATGTAGATTCTTCGCTGTCGCTCAGAATGACAGGGACAGGCGGTTCTGATCGACTTTAGTCGAACAGTTGCGGCCGCGCAAAAGCCCGGCAAGCTCAGAATGACAGGGACAGGCGGTTCTGACCAATTTTGCCTGGTAAACTCCATCACCGGCCCCTATGTGGCTGCGACACCGCGCATCTCTCCAACAAATTCGAGGAGTGGGAGATGACATCTTCTACCGTGATACTCTGCAAGCACAGGTAGCCAATGGGACATTCGCTGAAGTAGCACGGGCGGCAGGGAAGCGGCACCGACAGCGAGCGATGTCGCATTATGTCACTATCTGCCCAATCCTCGACTCTGGCCGCGCCAAAGATAGTTATGCTGGGCGTGCCAGGCGCGGCTGCCAGGTGAGCCGGGCCAGTATCTCCTTCCCCTCCATCAGCATCGATACATTCAACTCCATTCACAAGGTATTCTCGTAAAATGACACGTGCGGCGGGGCAGGATGGTGACAAAGAAACGTTATATCCCGATTTATGGCGTCACGAAAAAATGGGAGAGGCCGTATAACATGTGTGAAGTGAGAAGAAGTTAGCCCCTGTACCAATCCATGCAGCCTGTCCTTCCTCAATGCTCTGTGCTCAGGCAGGCGATTGTGTAGTGGGGCAGGATGCAAGGGAAAGAGAAGATATAATGCTTGAAGATTGCACTATGGTTATTGGGGGACGCTATCGTTTGCTGCAAGCCCTGCACCAGGGTGGCATGTCGGAAGTCTTTCTGGCCCTTGACGAGCAGGAGCGCCGGCAAGTCGCTGTCAAGCTGGTCGCCAGCGATTCTCAGGAATATAGCCGGCGCCTGCAACGTGAGATTGCTATCCTGCGCGCACTTGCCCATCCACATATTTTACCCCTGCTGGATGATGGCTGTACCGGCGCTTATTGTTACCTGGTGATGCCCTATATGCGGCGAGGCAATTTGCGCGAACGACTGGCGCGGGAGACAATGACACAGCAAGAGGCGGGCAATGTACTGGCGCAACTGGCAGGGGCGCTTCAGTGCGCGCATGAGCATGGAATCGTCCATCGAGATATCAAACCTTCGAACGTGTTGCTCGATACAGCCGATGAAGAGTATGTCTATCTGGCCGACTTCGGCCTGGCAAAGACGCTGGCTGTGGAGACGGGCATCACCCAACCTGGTTGCCTGATCGGCACGCCGCACTATATGGCGCCAGAGCTGGCTGAGATGCCTTACAGCATTCATAGCGATATTTACGCGCTGGGTATCCTGCTCTATCAGATGTTGACGGGTAGGCTCCCCTTTACCGGTACTGATGCCCTCGCCATCTGCTGGAAGCATGCGCAGGAGTCGCCGCCGCTGCCCTCGGCCCTGAATCCACATATTTCGCAAGCGGTAGAGCAGGTGATCCTGCGCGCATTGGACAAGAACCCGCGGCAGCGTTTTCCTGACGCGCAGGCAATGACCCTGGCATATACGCGGGCCTTGACGGGGGACAACAGGCAGGGCGCGTTGCCGGACCCTGTCACACTTTCGCTCCCTCCGGTACAGGTAATACAGCATAGCAGAGAAGAAAGCCGGGCAGTACATAAAGGGCCCTGGCTGCATGGCTCATGGCAAGCGAGAAGAAAGAGAACCCTATCGCTCTCCATGCTCGTATTGATAGCGCTACCACTTTCGTTAGGTTTATTGTTGGAGAGAGATTTCGCGCATAGCAGTTCATCTTTACTGGATAATGACGCGGTAGCCGGCAATGCTATAGCCTCTTCTATGAGCCAGGGAAAACCCGCCCATGCCGGTAATGATGCGACACAACAGCCGGACAAAACAATCGACGCAGGCGCCGGGTTACCACGGGCGAAGCCAGCAGTCACATTTGTCATGCCTTCCGGCCCGGCGAAGTCTCCAGGGCATGTTCGTGGGTTCCATCCGGCGAAAGCGGTGCCAAAATCAGGGCATAGATCGCATGCCGGGACAGGCAAGCACAGGCGGAAAGATGCCCCGCGTGGAAATAAGACACCCCTCACGCCCCGGAAGCATGGCAAAAAGCGCGGCCATTAGCATGCTTTGCGTATAGGACTATGTATCATTTGTTGCACCGTCTGGATAAAAGCCTCAGGATGGAAAGGCTTGTAGTAAATAACTATGCCTTGCTGCTGTAGATAGTCCTCCTGTTCCCGGACATCACTCCTGGCGGCAGAACAGAGAATAAGCGGAATTGAAGCCGTGGCCAGGTGCATCTTCAACTGGTCCAGCAACTGCCAGACCCTGGCACGATTCAATACCGGAAAATCCAGGATGATGAGCGTCGGGTTGAGGCGCTCGATAGTCTGCAGGGTTTCAAATGTATAGTCGGATAGCTCAAGCTCGTAATCGTCACTGTTCAACAGGTCATAATAGAGGTCCAGAATGGCGGGCTGGTCATTAATTACAAGGATGCAAGCCGTCATATGAAACTCCGTTCTGAGAAACCTCCCCCGGTTCATGTCTGACAGAAAAGCGCTGTAGTGGACAGGCAGCGCTTTTTTGATACTACACAGTCCTAGCCAGTTCCAAGACTTTATGTAACATCCATGCTACGCGGATATATTTCGACAGTGAAAGTTACCTGACTCTGGTAATTTTACCCAAGAATTCGGTTAAATTCAAGAGTAACAACAGCAATAATTATTATTTATATTTTTTTAATGTGTTATATCATTCCATAACACTTTTTAATTTCACTCACAATGTGCATGTTTCCTGGTACTGATTAGAGCAGGAAGGGTAACAGAAAAGCAGTAAGAATAAAAATGTTTTTGAAAGGATCAAAGAGATTGAAAAGCCTGACCGCCGATTTGATCGGTGATCAGGCTTTACTTATTCACTGCAACACATCGCGCTTAATGAAGAGGTACGTTGAAATAGCCCCCAGTACCAGCGCCCATATCAAGGCCACGGCAAATGACTGGCCGATGTTGACGGGAACGCAAGCCTTCGCTGTCAGATTGCAGGCAATGACACCATCGAGCTGGTCAAGTCCTTTTGCCAGGAATGTGGGCAGCGAATTGGCGTAAAAAGCGTCCAGGTTGGTTGTGAAGAGCAGATTGGCGAGCTGGTTGCCGAGTGGTGTGTGCAGTGATTTTCCTATAACGGGCAATACGGCTGCCGCGATATCCTCACCGATGAGGTAGCCAAATGAGGCAGCGATGCCGAAAGCGGCCGAACGCGCGAGTATACTGAGGGTTGCGCCGAAGAGCAGGCAGAACAGGAAATTCTCAAGCGTACCGCCGCACATAGCGAGTATCGTCAGCAGAGTCGGCCCATTAAGGTTGAGCAGGGTAGGAGCGGGCCGGTGAACAATCAGCAGAAAGTTGGTGAGCAGCATACTCATCAGCAGGCCGGCAATCACCAGCGCGACACAGGC
Source organism: Ktedonobacteraceae bacterium (assembly GCA_035653615.1). Lineage (NCBI taxonomy): Bacteria > Bacillati > Chloroflexota > Ktedonobacteria > Ktedonobacterales > Ktedonobacteraceae > Ktedonobacteraceae bacterium. The sequence goes on from DASRBN010000019.1 coordinate 285,956, forward strand.
TATAGCGAGCGCGATGTACTTGGCCGCAAGGTAAGAGGCCCGGTTGACGCCACGACTGAGTACCAGGCGTATAGAGCCACTGCTGAATTCGCCACCGAAGGTGAGCGCTCCAAGGGCGGCGGCAATGAATTCACCAGCGCGCCTGCCCAACGTCATCGGCTGGCCGATAGCGTCGCTCAGCCCGTTTGCTCCACCCAGTAAATGTCCAGGGGTAAACCCATCCGAGGTTTTTGTCGCATAGTAAACGAGGACGCACCACGCGGCAAAAACGAAGACGAGATCAAGGATCAGCATGCCCCAGACCAGCCGGCGATGCCAGAGTTTGAACAGTTCATTGCGCGTCAATTCCCAGAGCGTAGCGGTACGAGCTTCGGCTGTTGATTGGAAAGGAACCGGCGCTGACGGCCAGATCGTCTGGCTCATAGTCCTGCCTCCTTTTCTGTGAGCCGCAAGAAGATGTGTTCAAGATCTTCCTCGCTGCGTTTCACGCTCTCCGGCCAGATACTGTTCTGGGTCAGATAGTAAATGAGATCGCGCCCGCGAACACTGGGAGCGTTGAGTACGACGAGCCCATTTTCGATACTGACCGAGCGCAGGATGGGCACTCTTGCCAGCAATTGACTGGCCCGTTCGGGGTTGGGGACTTCGATCTCCCAGCGGCTTGTGGAGCGCAAGAGGTCTTCTACGCCGCCCACAGCGATGAGCTGGCCACCACGAATGATGCCGATGCGCGTGCAGACCTGGCGCACTTCGGCGAGGATATGGCTTGAGACGAAGATGGTCTTACCTGATTGCGCAAGTTTGCGGATCAATTCACGCATCTCGACAATACCGGCGGGGTCGAGGCCATTGCCGGGTTCATCGAGGATCAACAGTTCGGGATCGGTCAGCAGCGCAGCTCCCATACCCAGGCGCTGCCGCATACCGAGCGAATACGTGGAGTAGCGGTCGCGACCTCGTTCGCCCAGGCCGACGATGTTGAGTACCTCGTCCACACGCTCCTGTGAAATACCGCCGGTATAGCCTCCGACGGCGATCAAATTATCGCGCCCGCTCAAATAGGATTGAAAGGCGGGTTGCTCGATAAGCGCTCCTACCCTTGGCAGAAGGCCACGGGCATTTTGTTGTAGTGGCTCACCGAAGAGCAGTACTTCGCCCGCCGTAGGGCGAATCAGGTTGAGGAGCATACGGATGGTCGTCGTTTTACCGGCCCCGTTTGGGCCAAGAAAACCAAAAACCTCTCCACGTGCTACTTCGAGGTTCAGATTGTTGACTGCCAATCGTTTGCCGTAAGCTTTCGTCAATCCGATTGTTTGCAGGATGACTTCGCGCGGTGGCTGGGCCGCCTGCTGAAAGGGCCATTCCCCACGCGCTGTTTGAGGCATGTCTTGAGTACCGGGATAGAACATCACACGTGCCTTCTTTCTACATATTCATTTGTCTCAACGCGGAAACGCGCTTTGCCGTTCTTCGCTCAACAACACGCTTCCCCCCTGTACAGGCAATGGCTGTACTATCGTTAATATCGATACTCATCGTAGCAGGTAAACAGCGAGGGACTATTTTGCTAATGTGTCCTTATCCAGGCGTATGTATCTCCCTATGTCATCCTTTCACAGGATAGACCGGATGCGTTATGCTAAAAAAGAATACAATAGTAATAGATAGATGGATATGTTTCTTGTATGGAGAAGAGGAGAGAAACACATGTGTGGTCGTTATACACTCACCGTCAACATCAAAACCGTCGCCGAGACGTTCGGCGTGCCGCCAACGATTGATACGCAGCCGCGCTACAATGTGGCGCCGACGCAGGATGTCGTCTCCATCATGCGTAACGGGTCGGCGCACCTGGCATGGTTACGCTGGGGCCTGATCCCATCCTGGGCAAAGGATGAATCGGTTGGTTCGAAGATGATCAATGCCAGAGCGGAAACGCTGGCGGAGAGACCGAGTTTTCGCGGACTCTTGCGCTCCAAACGCTGCCTGGTGATTGCGGATGGCTTTTATGAATGGAAGCAGGAGCATGGCGGCAAGGTTCCCTGGTATATTACCCTCAAGGACGGGGAGCCGTTCGCCTTCGCGGGCCTATGGGATCATTGGAAGGCTCCCGATGGACAGCAGATTCTGAGCTGCACAATCATTACGACGGAGCCTAATGATGTAGTAGCCCCCATTCATAATCGCATGCCGGCAATTCTCTTGCCCGATACGCGCGACCTCTGGCTCAATCCAGATTTGCGCGATGAGCATGAATTGACAAAGCTGCTGGCTCCTTATCCATCGAATCAGATGACGGCGCGCCCTGTATCGCGCCTGGTGAACGACCCGAAGCACGACAGCGCGGAGTTGCTGGCCTGACAGCGTTTAGAGCGGGGATGTGGGGCTCGATAATAGAGTTGAACAAATTAGCCTGATCCCGCACAGGCCGATTTATCGGCCCCGCACCAATTACCGGCATATTTCCTTACAGTCCATCATCTGGCCCTTCCATCCCGCCCTGCTCGCCGAGCAATGCTTGTAGCTCGTTCCAACAGTAGAGCAAGGGCGCCATGTCGTAGATGACCTCCATGGGGCGCACCTTGATATTGTAATGTGTGGGAGAGGGTGCCCACGCATTCGGGCCGCTACGATAAACGAGGTGATGACGGCGGGCATAGGCCAGGAATCTGGCGGCCAGTTTGCGCGCCTGCCCCGGATGCAGCAATTGCCGGTCAACATGGCGGCCAGCCTCAGCGAGCGAGAGGGCCTGGCGGTGTATCGCTACACTAAGTTCATCGAGTGTAAACGAGCGCTCCGCCCGCGATGCCTCCATCACAAAGCCCGAAGCCAGCAGGCTACAGGTGAAGCGCGCCGCCTGTATCCAGGAGTGGTATAGTTGCTGTTCGAGCTGTTCTTTTGATAAAGTGGGCGCATTTTCGATAGCGGTGCCTATTTCGATAAAGACGGAGATGCGCCGCCGCGTGGTCATGTAGTCATAGGTGGGATACCAGGGAAGAATCGTCGTGCTGGCAGGCGCGTAACGCAAGATACGATGCAGGGCCGAATTGATAGGCCGGAATGTGCCATCCGGTGAAAGCTGCCCTTCCGGTGAACCAAGCACGCTTCCGCCAGACTGCAGCCATGCTCCCAGGTCGATTATCTGTTGTTTCATGCGCGCGACCAGGCGCTGGTCTATTTTGCGGCGTGCTGGCCCAAGGATGATTTCGGAGCTGTAGAAGTGCTGCAACGGGGCCTGATAACGCCAGGCTAAAAGCTGTGAAAGGCGAGCGCCGGCAATCTGCTCGTAGGATTCTCCGCTGGCGTGCGCCAGTTCATAGATAATCATAGGCGCAAGCAGATCGCCCGCGCGGGCATCGCCGCTTACGCGGAGCAGTTCGCGAATCCATTCTTCGGTTGGACGAAACAGGCTCTCCAACGGTAGGGCGCCGAGCCAGGGTAGAACCGTGCCGGCATTGATTGGGCGCAAAAAACGGGCGATGAAGCGCGGCTCCATCACGATCCTGGCGAGGAAACCCGGCGAGAAAGCGTCGCCACGCAAAGCAAAATGCAGGCTGTTGCTCAATGCAGACCAGCCACGAAAGAAGGTTATGATAGGAATCAGGATAATGGGATCCAGGTCGCGTCTATGCGCCATGCCAAAGTATGTGCTGGGAAGACGCTTATCATGCTGCTGGCCGCGCACCTGGATACGAAAGGATATCCTGGTGGCAATCCAGAAGGCGATAGTGATGATGGTTCTACTCAACGCGATGAGCAAAAAGACCATTTGACGTATTGCCGGTCGAGTCACAGTTTTCATGAATAGTAACACATCCTTACGCTATAGTGAGGCGGGGCCTCACCCTTTTACCGGTCCCCAAATGAGTGCGATCATGGACTTGAACGAATTGCGTGGGTGAACGTCCCACACCACAACCCATATCCCCTATGCTACCCTGATAGAGGAAGTGAGAAGAACCCCCTGACATACATCATATCCCGAAGTCGCTCCTATAGCAAGCACAGTTGTGAGAGCGCGCTCCAGTTGGGCATCGCCGGCGCGGGTCATAGCATCGAGCAATGTGGCAATTGGCTCGGCAACGTTTCCACCGGCGGCGTAGGAGAGCCAGCATTGACTGAGCAGGTGCGTCTGCTGCCTGGCGATCTCGACGATGCGCCGGCAGGTCTCGACAAAGCCCGCTTCTGGCCCATAGAGCAACCACCCGGCGGCCATCCAACCGGCAAGCATATCATCGCCGCTGGGGGTAAGACCGGGGCCGCGCCCACAAATTTCGCGCGCCAGGGTAAGAATATCTGCCGCCTGATCTATTCCAACCCCATTGTCTCCATGCCCCTGTTTCCATTTCTCCACCAGCGTTTGTAAGCGACAATAATTCCTTTGCACGACTGCCATATCCAGTTGCGCGGGCCTTTGAATATGCGGATTCCATTGAGGGGACTGCGACAGGTCGAGGGAGCAATCGATGGCTTCGATATGCAGACGCTGGGCGCCGAAGATGACGGGCATACCGGGGCGTAAGGCGGAAAATGGAAAGCTACCCGCAGGTGATGAAAGCTGGATGCCATTTGGGATGCGCGGCGTCGCAGCCGCATTAAGCGAAAGGACAAATACATCCTGGCCGGGCAGGTTCCATCCTGAAAAAGGAAAGGCAATATTAGCGGCAGCATTGAAGACACTGTGAACGATGCCGTGTAAAGGCTCATGCATAGCTACTTCCGCTATGCATGAACTGTAGGATATCACAGAAGGCATGGCGCTACTCGGTCGAGCCCTCGGGGCTTGAGATCAGGATACGGAGAAATCGCCTGAGCGCCCAGAAGACCAGGTAGTAGATGCCAATCGCAATCAGCGTTGGAAACTCAAAGGACTGGTACTGGCTAAACTGCGGTGAACCAACGATATTCATGAAAGGGAAGAGCAGGATATCGGTCAGCGCGTAGAGAAAGCCGGCGAACAGGTTGTAAGGAACCGCGCCAATCAGCTTAAGCACAAAGCGAATGACCAGCGTCGTCTCTAAAACGATCAGGAACCAGCCGAGGTAATCATTGAGTTTGCCGATGGCATATTTAATAGTAAGCGCTTCTTCCTGGCGCGCCTCAACCTCTTCGACCTCCTCTGGAATGACCGGGTGTACCGCGTCCTCGGCAGGCACGGGTGTTTGAGCAGGGGGTTGTTGGGATTGTCTGGGCTGGAGTTCTTCCATAGGCGGAAAAACATCCGTAGGTTGCGAGCCTGCCGGCTCATTTGGAAATGGATTGTTAGACATTCAGGCAATCCTCCATACAATACTTCTCATTGGTCGCGACCAGGTGGAACAAATCGCGTTCCAGGCACATCCTTGTATGCTTGTAACGATTATAACATGATTCAGGTGTTAAGCGCTACGGCGAACGAATAATTCGACACCGGCTTTGCGTGCCACAAGACGGAATTGTCGCGAAAGTGCATTCAGTTCGCTGGTTGCTGCTGCCCTATTTTCGATGGTAAGACTGTTGAGGTCAACAATAACATATTCTACTGTATGCGTACAGGTTGAGTCAAGGCAGACCGAGGGGAAAACTGCGAGCAACTGGCGTTCGCTCAAATGAGGATTGAGATCGTCTGATGCGGAGACGGAAGCGTCGGGCGGAATCATGTCGAGCAGCTGTTGTATCTGTTGCTCCCGGCTCCCAGGGGTGTGATCGGGCCAGAAGGAATTGAGCGTAGGCATGATGATGAGATAGTTCAGCACTGCCATCAGCATGATCCATGTTACCAGTACCCATTGCAGGCGAGCGATGGAAATGGCTGTTGCGATAGGTTTCATCTGCGCGCTGAAACGTTGCCATTGCGTCTTACGCCACCTGGGCAAGGTAAGCCGTGTAAGGCGAGTTTGCGCTGTTGATGCAATACGCCGGGAAAGAGCAGGGATAGGTGTTCTGGCAAAAGCATAGATGGGAATGGCCCGTCCCAGGGCGACTACAGTAGAAAGCCGGTTCATCGCGTTCGTAGCCGCCCCTATCCCATAGGATTCTCCTGTCCTATTTCGTACAGGGTAGGGGTCACCACCTGCTGGATCAACCCGCACTTTACCGCGTCCGTTCTGAGGGGCGCTGCCCTGTCCTTCAGACTCTAAGAAATTGGCCTGTTCTGTTCCGCGCCATCCTTGCCAGATGGTGATGAAGCGCCGTATACCGTGAAGTGAGGCAATCATAACAAACGGGATGATGACGGCATTGTAGTGATAAACCCCACTATAGAGCAATGGATCGGTGCTGAGCAGATTAACGGCAAGACTGGGCAATGCCGGTATTAACCACTCGGGCGCGAGCACTGCCAGGAAGCCGGTGCTGCGCACAAGCCCGAACAGGTAGTAGAGGCGATCCAACGTGATAAAGGTGGTGAAGAGAATCCAGGGATGCAGCAGGATGTTTCCAATAGCAACTCCTGGAGAGCTGCCCAGTTCTTCATAACGATACCAGAAGTTGTTGGCCTGCAGACCGGGGTAGAAGTGTGGAATGACCACTTTGAAGGCAATCAAGCTCCACAGCAGCCCTCCAACGATGAGAACAGCGCCCAGGCGCGGGAGTTTGTATTTCCAGATCACCAGGATTCCTAACCCCGCGACGGCCAATGGCACATCTTCTTTGCAGGCGGCGGCCAGGATGCAGGCAATGATGAACCAGATATAGCGTTTGTATTCGAGTGCGAGTACAGCATAGAGCAACAGCGGCGTGGCCAGGGCAATGGGATGGAAATCGAAAATGTTGAGTCCGAGCAATCCGGGGGTTATCAGGTAAGCGCCGGCCATAATCGCCGCCAGCAGGGGCCAGCCAGGCAGGTACTTGCGCGTGAGCAGGAAAACCGGTACCGCGCCCGTGACCAGCACAAGCGTCTGGAAAACCAGCAAGATACGTGGGTCTGCGTGAAAGAGGTAGAGCAGGGAAAGCGGTAAAATGATTGGCTCGAAGTGAATAGCCAGGCGTGTGGGCGGCCCATAATAATCGATGGCCTGATTGGTAAATTGGAAGAGGCGACCATGAATCGTATTCCACAGTACCTGGTCCATGTTGCCGAGATCAAAAGCTGTCGCCTGAAAGGTCTCATAGCGTAGCACGGCCTGATAGCTCATATCGACCGCGTAGATGAGCATGAAGACAATCAGCAGTCCCCAGGCGATGCGCTGTTGATTGCGTACCTGCGACAGTTTGATTGCCAGCACTTTGATATATTTCATTAGATCGTGATAATTGATTGCCATATACCGATCCCAACCAGGATCATGAAAGTCCAGACGATGACGAACTCCGGCCAGGTGCCGGTACGGAACCGGTAGCGCGGGTCCGGCGGGAACCCGAAGCGCTTATGATCCGGCCAGAGCAATGGTACGCCGCCTTCGGTCAGTGCGTCGGCGGCTATATGCATAATACATCCAAAAAGCACAGCGATAAATACCAGGTGCGAACCATTGATAAATTGCGCCGGAATGATAAATCCACGTTGCTCCAACAAATAGCTTACCACCGAATTGAGACCCAATGCCAACAAGGAGCCGAGTACGAGGCCCAGGAGGCTATGAAAGAGGGTACGATGACCGGCAACACGTTGGATGCCCTTGCTGACCCAGCCGAGTTTGTGACCAAGCGTGCTGTGAGCATTGTCTATATCAGGCAGCAGCGAGCCGACGCCGACCATGAAGTAAAAAACGCCTTTTTTAACGATAAGCGTTAATGGAATGCTGGCTGCCATAGTGAGCGGGCTGCCCGTCAGATGGAAGACACTATCGAGCACGACTCCCGCCGTGAGGCCGATCAGCAGGTGCGATCTACCCTCCATGATGTATAGGACTCCTTTAAAGATAAGTTTTTGTATCCCTGTGTTTTCAGTTTGCACATTGTAATGGGTTTTAGAACAAAGATCAAGTGGAATGGCCTGATGACTATCGATGAGTTGGCGCGGGCTTCTTCGCTGCACTCAGCATGACAGGCCCCGGACACACGCCGCTGTGTCCGGGGCCTGTCATGCTGAGTGCAGCGAAGAAGCCCCACCTGATACTATTTACTCTTCCGGCAGGCTGATGAGAATGGCATTGCCGTCGATGCGTACGGGGTAGGTGAAAATATCCTGGCGCGCGGGGCCGCGCAAGACCTTCCCGGTACGAACGTTGAACTGGGCACCGTGCCAGGGGCAGGTCAGCACTTCGCCGTCGAGTTCGCCTTCGTTGAGGGGACCGCTGATGTGGGTGCAATTGTCGGTAAAGGCATAAACGGTGCCATCTACTTTTGCCAGGCAGATTGGCTCCCCATCTACCTCGACGGCCATCAGTTCGCCGTCTTCAAGATCATCAACTTCCGCTACTTGTACAAAATCCGACATATGAGAAACGCATTCCTATTCATCGTCATCTTCATCATCTGTGGGTGGTTTTTCCAGACCTGCCAGTGCCAGGCCGCGGTGCAGCACGCGCAGGGAGAGAAAAGCACATTTTGTGCGCGCCGGACTGATGGGGATACCAAGCGCGTCCAGCACATCATCTTTGCCGAGCCGGACAACTTCCTCCACCGTTCTGCCTTCGATCATCTCTGAGAGCATCGATGCCGTGGCCTGGCTGATCGCGCAGCCGCGGCCCTGAAAACGCACGGCGCTGACGCGGTCTCCATCGATCTGGAGATCGATAGCGAGCTGGTCGCCGCACAGTGGGTTGGAGTCTTCGGCATGCGCGTCGGGATGCTCCAACTTCCCGTAATTGCGCGGGTGCCTGTAATGATCCAGAATATATTCACGATAATCCATTGACATAGTTTTATCCCTTTTTGGGCTGTGGTCTACATCTTTTTAAAGATTGAATATCTGTAACGCTTTATGCAGCCCCTGTACCAGCACGTCGATATCTTCTGGTACTGTATACACGTAGAAGCTGGCGCGTGCAGTTGCGGCCAGCCCAAAGCGTTCCATGACCGGTTGCGCGCAATGATGGCCCGCGCGAATGGCCACGCCGACCTCTTGATCGAGAATGGATGCCAGGTCGTGTGGGTGAATATCCCCTAACGTAAAGGATACGACGCCGCCGCGCCGCGAGGCATCCGGCCCATAGATGGTCAGCCCTGGAACGGCCTGCAATTGTTCCATAGCATAGACCGTAATTTCCTGTTCGTGCTGCCGGACATTCGCCATACCAAGTTTATTGAGATAATCGATGGCGGCTCCCAGGCCGATAGCTTCCGCGATAGAGGGCGTGCCGGCCTCAAATTTCCAGGGCAGGTCATTCCAGGTCGATTGCCGCAGTCCGACCGTGCGAATCATGTCGCCGCCGCCCATAAAAGGAGGCATGGCTTCGAGCAGTTCGCGCTTGCCATAGAGAACGCCAATACCTGTGGGTCCAAGCATTTTGTGCGAGCTGAAGCACAGAAAATCAGCATCCAGGGCCTGTACATCGACGGGCATATGAGGTACGCTTTGCGCCGCGTCCACCAGAACGACTGCCCCTGCTTCATGAGCCTGGGCAACCATTTGCTGTACGGGATTGATTGTACCCAGGACGTTGGACATATGGGCGAACGCGACGAGTTTCGGCTGCTGCCGCAAGAGTTGTTCATAGATATCTAAGCGCAGCAGTCCCTCATCGGTGACAGGCACGAATTCCAGGCGCGCGCCGGTGCGTTGGGCGAGCAGTTGCCAGGGGACGAGATTGCTGTGATGCTCCATTTCGGTCAGGACGATCACATCACCGGCGGAAATATTGGTGTTGCCCCAGCTATAGGCGACCAGGTTGATGCTTTCGGTCGTGTTGCGCGTGAAGATGATCTGCTTGCTCTGGCGCGCGTTGATGAAGCGGGCGACCTTGACGCGCGCCTTCTCCATCTTTGCCGTGGCTTCCTCGCTGATCTCATAGACGCCGCGATGCACGTTGGCGTTGATGGTTTCGTAGTAGGCGCTCATGGCCTCAATGACGCTATAGGGTTTCTGCGAGCTTGCCGTGCTGTCGAGATACACCAGCGGTTTGCCATGTACCTGGCGTGAAAGTATCGGAAAATCTTTGCGAATGTCCGCTGCTGAACGCACAGCGGGATGCTGTCCTGTTGTCTCTTGCGTTACCGTCGCCAGCGTGTTGTCGGAACCTGCCATTTTCGTTCTCCCAGGGCGTCGATCAGGCGTCCTTGCTATTACATTTCATCATAGTAGGTAGAATAGAGTTTGCCAGAGTTTTTCGTCACATACTTGTGATATATCCCCGCGGGGCCGGTGATGAATGTTCACCACCCAGGTCGTTCGTGTCATGCTTCCCGACATACTCCTCTGGTACCGTCTTGATACCTCTCCGCGAGGGATTCTTTGCTGCGCTCAGAATGACAGGGCCGATTTTGATTGTTACTATTCATCACCGGCCCCGTAGGCTAATACTCAGCGAGCTGAATCTCCTCCTCCTCCTGGGGCTTGCCGTCGAGGGAGATGGCATATTGGTCAACGTCCTCGATCTCCCAGCGTTCCTGCGCATCGACCCAGGTGTCGGCCTCGGTTTCGTAGGCGCCCTGCATACGGCGCACAATGCTGCGGCGCAGGCGGGTGCGCAGGTTCTCCAGCGGGATGCGCTGCAGAACCGGCTCGAAGAAGCCCTGCACGATGATGCGTTCGGCCTCTTCACGCGCGATGCCGCGTACCATCAGGTAGAAGAGTTGCTCTTCGTCAATCTTGCCGGTAGTGGCGCCGTGGCTGGCGCTGACCTCGTTGGCTCCGATTTCCAGGCTCGGTATCGATTCTGCCCGGCACTTGTCGCTCAGTAGCAGCGTGTGATCGGAGAGGAATGAAGCCGTCTGCTGCGCCTTTGGCCGCACGCGGATCATTCCGATAAATTCCACGCGCGACTCGTCGGTCAACACGCCTTTGACCAGTGTCTCGGCATTCGTCGCGGTCGAGGCGTGATCGGAGAGCGTGTTGATTGAATACCGCTGGTCGTGGTCGGTGAAAAAGACTCCTACCAGTTCGCCGGCGCTGCCGCTTCCCTGCATACCGATGCCGACGTTGGAAAGCATGACCTTGCTGCCGAGGTCGGCTATTACCCAGGTGGTGCTGCCATCCTTTTCATGGACGGCGTTCTTATTTGTGACCGTCCAGACGTTCTGACCGAAGTCCTGCAGGTTGCTGAACTCGACATGCGCCGCGTTTTTGACATACACCTCGACGACGCCATTGAGCAAGGATGGTTGCTCGCCATCGAAGGCGGAGCTCTGTTCCTCGACATAGCGCACGCTGCTCATCTCGTCTGCAACGATGAGCGTATGCGCGAAGATGGCCGAGGCGGGCGCATCGATCCAGATTTGCGCCAGGATAGGGTCTTCAACCTCTACTCCCTTGGGGAGATACAGGAAGATGCCGCCGCTCCAGAATGCCGCGTGCAGAGCGGTATATTTGTTGCTGCTTACTGGCACGCAATCGGTCATGAAGTACTGCTGCACCAGTTCGGGATATTCGCGTACGGCTGTATCCAGGTCGGTGAGGATGACGCCGCGGCTTTTGAGTTCTTCGTCAAGCTCGGTACGCACGACAGAGGAGTTGCGCTGCACGATCAGGCCGGAACGTTGATCGACCAGCGCCTCTTGCAAAGACTGCTCGATTGGCGCGGGCAGTTTGTCGTTGCCCGCGGACGGAACGTATGGATTGAGCGCCTGGAACTTGAAATTCGCCAGCGTGCGTAGCGTGCCCAGGTCGCCACGACGGCCAAGTGGCGTCTCCATGCTTTCATAGAGGTCCCAGGCCTGCAGGCGTTTCTGTAGCATCCATTCAGGCTCTCCCTTCTGGCGCGAAAGTTCCTCTACCGCGCCGCGCGAGAGTCCATTGGATAGAGCATTAGCCATTGACCGTCACCCCATTCTCTTCGTCCATGGGCCGCAGCCATTCGTACCCCTTCTTTTCGAGTTCGGTGGCCAGTTCTTTCCCGCCGGAGAGAACGATGCGCCCATCGTACATGACGTGTACAAAATCTGGGACGATATAGTCCAGTATGCGCTGGTAATGCGTGATGAGCAGGATGCCAAGATTGGGGCCGCGCAGGGCATTGACGCTCTCGGAGACAATCTTGAGGGCATCGATATCCAGGCCGGAGTCTGTCTCGTCCATCAGCGCGATTTCCGGCTCCAGCAGCGCCATCTGCAGAATCTCGGCGCGTTTCTTTTCGCCGCCGGAGAAGCCGTCGTTGATGGAACGGTTGATGAAGCTGTTATCGACCCGCAGCAGGCGCATCTTTTCTTGCAGCAATTTACGGAACTCGCCGGGCGGAATGCTCTTGCGTTTGGTAGCCTTGCCGCTAGGATTCTCGCCCTCTTCCAGTGGCTTATTGCCTTCGCGCACGGCCTCAAGCGAGCGGCGCAGGAAATTGGCCACGCTGACGCCTGGAATGGACATCGGATACTGGAACGCCAGGAAGAGGCGCATGCGAGCGCGGCGGTCGGGTGAGTACTCGAGAATATTTTCGCCTTTGAACCAGATTTCACCCTCGGTCACTTCATATTTCGGGTTGCCCATAATGACGTTAGCGAGTGTGCTTTTACCGGAACCATTGGGACCCATTAAGGCGTGGACTTCGCCCTGTTTGACGGTCAGGTTCACACCGCGTAAGATCGGTTTGCCTTCGATATTGGCATGCAGGTTTTTAATAATAAGTTCTGACGACATTTTAGGAAAGAGTTCCTCCTTGTATTAGTTTGTGGACGGATGAGCCACACGAATATCAGAGATGGCGATGAACTGGGATGTTGTGGGAGCTGGATGCGCTTTCTCCTGCTCCGAATCGGATGAGCCTACCAGTTCGGCCAATGTCATGGTATCGATGGTGTGAGCGACAGCGTCACGCACTTTGGCCCACAAATATTTGATGCGGCACGAGTCAAGGAAGCCGCAAATCTCGGTCATTTCGCCTTCGGTCGCGCAGATCATGGGGGCAATCGGCCCCTCAAGGGTGCGCAGGATTTCACCCATCGTAATATCTGCCGGGTCGCGGCTCAAGCTATAGCCGCCGTGCGCGCCGCGCGTACTCGTAACCAGCGGTGGATTCGCCTCGCGCAGCAGTTTTACCAGTTGCTCAAGGTATGCCAGGGGCAGCATCTCGGCCTGCGCAATATCGGTAAGCGAGCGCGGGCGCCCGCCGTAATGACGAGCGAGATGAGCCATGATCCGCACGCCATATTCGCCTTTTGTAGAAACTTGTAACCACATGGTCTTCTCCCTTCTCGCCGTATCTGAATTGCTGTGCCGCTCTCGAATAACCGGCAGGCATCTATGACTAAGCAGCGCTAAATTAATCCGACCTGTTCACTAGGATATATTCTAGCACCTTTGGTGAAAGGTCGTCAACCAGGAAAAATACAGGAGTTGATCGGGCTTTTCTAGCCGGCGATCAACTCCTTTTTCATCTAGTGGTTGGATGAAAGGGCGCCACGATTGGATAAGAGGGCGATCCAGTTGGCAGAAAGGGCGACCACAAGAGCCGCCCCTACGATACGAGGCCGTTTTCAGGCTGTTACACCACCTTGATGGATACGGTTTTGCTGAGCTGGCTGCCGCCCTGATCGACTACGGTCAGGGTCAGGGTATAGGTTCCCTTTTTAGCATAGGTGTGCAAGCCACCCAGGTCAAAGCCCTGTGGATGACCGGCGGCTTTGCCCACCTTAACGGTCGAGGACATGCCGTCGCCCCAGTTGATCGTGGCGGTATAGTCAGAGACCTGCCCGTTGGGATCAGCATCGGTGAAGGTGGCGCTCAGGCTGGCCCTGTGATGACCCAGCGGGTTG